>NZ_CP011834.1:1965863-2293507 GCF_001412575.1 Limnohabitans sp. 103DPR2
CAATTACGATCGTTTTTGCAGCGACAAAACATTTGACCTGTACGACTACCGCAGCGAGAACGAACGTCGCATCAACGATGCTCTGCAAACAGAATTGACAGGCCAAGTGCAGCTGGCTGGCTTGCAGCACGACGTGAGCTTCTCTTGGTTACGTCAGCGTCAAATTGACAAGCTCTCACCCATGCAAGCCTACAACTGGGCAGGCACCGGCAGCTTGTCGGGTGTCAGCGACAGTGCCGCAGCGCCTGAGCCTTATGACTTGAACACCAACCGCCAAGAATACTCAACCGAGATCAGCGCCAAAGATCGCATTCATGTGAATCAGTTTGCAGACCTGTGGCTGGGACTCCGCACCAGTCACATTCAACGCGACAGCCAACGAACGGATGGCAGCCGCGCAACGCACGACGATCGCACCATCACCACGCCTTGGTTAGCCTTTAGCCACAAGTTGCCTTTCAACACCACAGGCTATGCAAGCTATGGCCAAGGCGTAGAGGCACAAGTTACACCCAACCGCATCCGTTACACCAACGCGGGGGTGGCACTTCCCTCGGCTAAGAGCACCCAAAAAGAATTGGGCTTCAAAGGTGCACAAGGTGCATGGCTTTGGAACGCCGCATTGTTTGACATCACACGACCTGTGTGGGGTGACCAAGGCGCATGTGAAGAAGCCAACTCTTGCACACGCAAATTGGATGGTGTGGCCGCACACAAAGGCGTGGAATTGGGCATGGGCTATCGCAGCACTCAGTGGAAATTGGACTCAGCCGCCACGTGGCTGAATGCCAAACGTGCGGATGCAGTGATCGACCCCAGCCAAAACGGTCAGCGTCCTTTGAACGTGCCCTCCTTGGTGGTGCGGGCTGCAGCCGAATACCGCTGGGCTCAAGTACCAGGTCTTCGAACATCAGTCCGTTTGAGCCATGAAGGCCAGCGCGACTTGATGGAAGGCGGCGTCATGACCTTACCGGCTTGGACCACAGCTGATTTGGCGGCTCATTACAGCACCAAGGTGGCGGGTCAAGATACTGATTGGACACTGGCTTTGGAGAATGCGACAAACCGCGCTTACTGGCGAGAGTCACCTAAACAGTTTAGCCATTACTACCTGTATGCGGGTGCACCCAGAAACTTGCGCCTGACGGTTAGAACGCTCTTCTGATTTGAGCGAAAATGAATGCATGAACGCTTCAAACGGTATGAATGATCAGCCTCTAAATCCACTGCACGGTGTGACATTAGAGGCAATTGTTCGCGAACTTGAAGCGTACTTTGGCTGGGAAGAGCTTGGGCATCAGATTCCCATCAGATGCTTTACGCATGACCCAAGCGTCAATTCCAGCTTGAAGTTTTTAAGGAAAACACCTTGGGCAAGAGAAAAGGTGGAAGGACTTTATTTGTTCATGCTTCGGAACTCTCAATCCCGAAAGCACAAAACTAAGGTTTAAGTCGAATTTAGTCTGCAAGTCAAGATGCGTAGAAAACTCGTTCAAAGAACCATACAAAACCAATCACCATGACAACTGATGAGACATACGCTGAATTGTGTGTCTGATGCAATTTGAAACCTGCGTGTTTCAGGGTAAGCATCATCAAGCCCGCAATAAAGGCTACTACAACTTGTGCACATTCAATGCCAACATTGAATCCAACAATGGCGCTTAAAAAAGGCAGGGTTCCCAAAGGCCACTGAGTTAAGTTACCCAGAGAATTTGAAAATCCAAGTCCATGAACCATTGCACAACAAAATACTAAAAACAGCCTGATATAGGCGGGAGAAACTTTTTGTTGCCAGTGATGCCATCCATCAAATGCAGCCATGCAGAAAATCGTGGCTGCTATTCCTGGTTCAATCAATTGATCAGAAACTGATACACCACCCCATAAACTAGCAAAAAGTGTTGCGGCATGACCCAAAGTAAAGCTGCTTAGCAATCCGATCAGATTGAGTAGAGTCCCTCCAGCAGACAATACAACCAGCAGGAATAGCAAATGGTCTGGTTCTTTCAGTACATGTATTGCACCGTTTTTCATGTAGCTATAAAAGATCAAAGCGACACTGGGCAGAAGCGATTGGCGAGAATTTTCTGAAGAGAATCGCAACCACTGAGTTTCATGTTGCCGCGTAATTGTCAAATCTTCAACCTGTTCATTTGCGCCTCGGCCGTACAAGGTAAAGTGCATTTCTAAATTTTTTAGCGATGAAGAATTGTGCTCACTTCCATCATTGCCAATTTGGTTTGATTCGTATCTTCCAAGTACGATCAAATGGCTTGCAGGCAAATCTGCAGCTGTGCTTGTCGAATGATCAATGTCAATCATCACCCAATTCAGCGGAATTGCACCACCTGAAGCAAATAGCAAAATACCTTCTTTTACCTTTTGTTCAATCGCATCAAAATGCACTTTCAGTTCAGGCTTAGACAGTAGCCCATCTAGATCATCGTCGACCCCTTGAAAAGCCGAAATTGGTATTGAGATAACCAGAAATGCCGAATTGCGGGCAATATTCAAAGTACCTTTTTGATTTGCAACAAAATGTGCTTTTGCTGCATTCAAGAATACCAGGCTTAAGAAAAGCACCAGTATTTTTGCAAGCTTGTTTGCAATCTTGAGCACAAGACGACCTGTTACGAAATTGCCCCCTTCACGCAACGCTGAAGGTATGGGAAGGTATCAGTCGCAAAGTAATGATAGATGCCACTGGGAAATTCAGGGGTTACACCTGAACGACCATTGCACTCGTCTAAATCTCCTAAGCCGGCCACGTACTCATAGTCCTGTGTGAATGCCCCCATAGGAAAAATGTTGGTTGCTGGTCGGTTGACATCAGGTGAAGCTTTGAGTCTGAAACTAGGTGTCATGACTTTGATTGCTGAGTTCGCATCGGTGGCGGCGCTATAGCCATAACGTGCGTATATTGGAAAACCATCTGCTGCCCAACCGATGAGCGTCATTTTTTTACCTAGATTGAATTTCGCAACAATGCCCTCAGGTACACCGTGATAGTGATACACCCCATCAGGTTGTACGTGTGCATTGTTCATGTCAGTACCAAATTTGAACGATGATTGTCCAAGCGCCTCCATTGTCCAGGAGCCGACTGGGGCGCCACCTGGGCTGCAGGAATTGCCAGAATTGTTACATGTGCCTGCAGTTCCAGGATCAAAAACAACACCATTCAGTGCAATGCCTGGCTTTGTCGTACCAGGACCAAATGTGGTAATTGCGTTGGTTTTTGTTGGCGTTAAAGTAGTCGATACAGCAATTTTTTGAGCCGTGATGGTGTTCGGATTCTCCGGATTTGGGAAAGTGCCAACTGCGTGGTCAGGGAGTCCATTCGATACGATTGAGCGCAAGGTGTTGCTACATGACCAGGTGGCCGTTGCAGTCGCATTCACGGATGGTGAATTGTTGAAAAAATTGGTGGCGTAGTTGCAAAGTACACCCACAGTGCTGACATTGCTGCTCACAGCACTAATGACGCTGGTGCTATCGCTTCCACCGCAAGCGGTTAATGTCATAGTTAGCAAAATAACCGTAGCAAACTTGAGTGAGTTCTTTTTGTGCACAGTGATCCTTTCATTGATGTTTGTGCACAATTATTGAAAAGAAATGTGTTGAAAATATGGGCAAATTGCCATAATTTCTACTCAATCTATAGACTTAGACGCTTGATTTGCGCCACGGCAAAGTGGTGATCGATAGAGATTAAATCAACTAAATGCGTCACCCTTTACTTTTGCCGAGTAAAAATAATAGCGGCACTTCTAATCGAGCCGACCAATCGACTTCGCTGTGCCGCGCGCCCTGAAATACAAGACTTTTCCAATGAGCGTTGTCATATCCAATTTCACTGCCAATCTCATCGACGATAGATTGATAATTTCCATAAATTGAATCGATGCCAAGTGTGCCATGGTCCATGTACACCAGACGTGAATTTGCAGTCGGTAGATGAAGCTTTAAATAGTTGAATGCAGCAATTGGAATGCTTGCGTTTCTGATTTTCTGAGGCGTACCCCAAGAACTTGGTTTACCAACCCAATGGGTTGAAAGACCTGCGGCTCCACCAAAAATATGAGGGTATTCACACAGTGCATAAATTGAGATGAGACCTCCCATGCTAGAGCCCATGATGTAAGTCCCATCCGGGCCATCCTGCGTTGCATACTTTTTATCAATGACAGGCTTGATCTCCTCAACCAGAAATCTCAAAAAAGCATCTGCCAATGGCTTACCCAGTTGTGCACGCTGTATGTATTCATCTCTATTTTCTTTTGGTAAAAATGACAGAAATTTTTCAGGGAAGTATTCGCTGTATCTGTATTTCCCGCCATTCGGAATGCCAACAACTATGGTGTCTTGAAGTTTCTTCTCATTGGTTAATTTATCAATTGCCAAATGGACATTCCAAGCTTGCTTGTTCCAAGCTTGGCTTGCATCAAATAGACCTTGTCCATCAAGCATGTAGATGACTGCATATTTTTTTTCTGAAGCGTAATCACTTGGCAGCCAAATATCTATATGGCGTGATTGGACAAATTTTGATTGAAAATTTTCAATTCGTTCGACGTAGCCTTTTGAAACAGAAGGCAAACGCGGAGTACCCAATGCTTCGGCATATGAATGATTCGAAAAAAGGAAAAATAAAAACCAAGTCAATAATTTTAAGAAGCACTTTCTTTGCATATTTTTTCTTTTATTGAATTCAAATCAAAAACCATCCTCGAACTGCCTCTGTACCAAGAGGCTATCGGGATGGTTAAAGCATCAGTTAATGACTTCAGAATTTGTAATTAGCACCCATTAACACTGTGCGACCATATTTTGCAAAATCGACAATTTTGTCCGGTGTTCCAGAGTAAGTTTGATAGGCCGCATTTGTCAAGTTATTGACCTGCAATATCAAACCTAAACCTTTGAGTTGATCTTGAGTGAAGTTATAACCAATTTGCATGTCAACAACGCTTTCTCCCTTCACATATCGAAGCGTTCTAGCCGCACCAAATCCCGTAATTTCCCCGATAAAGTCTGACCGTTTCCGTTCGCTTAAACGAGCGGAAAACCCTTCTTTCTCATAATAAGCGGTCAAACTGTACACATTTTTTGACATGCCAGGCAAGGGCAAGTTGCTGCCGATACTGCTATTTGGATCTTGAATTTTGATGGAACTGTTTGTGACTGACGTGCTAGCAATGATGCCGAATCCATCCAGTATTTCAGAAGCCATGTTCAACGGAATTGAAGCCGTCAACTCAACACCACTCAATTTACCACCTTCACCATTGAATGGGGATGTGTAGTTTCCAATTGGTGAAGATGCATTGGTCCCTGCAATCAAACTCGAAAAATCATGATCAGTCTGTGTAATTTGGTAAATATAGCTGGTGAGTGATTTGTAAAAAGCTGCAGCTGAGATGTAAGCTTTTTTGGCAAAATATTTTTCAAATGACACATCAATTGAATTTGCTCGCCATGGTAAAAGTTTGGCATTTCCTCCGCTGCCACTGGGAATCAAAGTTGATGGGGACAATGCAAATGTGGAGCCACTACCCAATTGATCAATTCGTGGACGTGCAATTTGCTTTGCAACACCCATTCTTAAGATCTGATCATCTGGCAAGCCCATGACAACATTCAAACTGGGCAAGACATCTGTATAACTGTCGCCATCCGAAAATGGTTTAAAGTTTTTTCCTGCGGCTGCAGTTGAATCCCATACACGTGTACTGGAAGATTGTTCGGTGGTTTGAACTTGAACACCGGTGTTGCCCCGAATTCGTACAGAGTTCCACTGAGTGTCAATGTTTGCCTTGACAAATGCAGCCGTAATTTGCTCGTTAACCTCCCAAATTGAACCTGCTTGAAAAGATCCAGCATTGGTTGAGGGCGAAAAATTCATGTACTTCGCTGTTGTGTTTGGCACGTTCCAGCTTGCAATTGAGCCAGAACCTGAAAAACTCATGTCGACGGCGTTGCCTAGCAAATCGCTAGAAATCAATGAAGTACCACCAGTCATGGATGACTGCGCAGTAATTGATCCCGATGGCTGTGACTTGTTCTTTGTTCGTGAAGAATAGTTAAAACCAAGGTCTACATCACTAAAAAATCCTGCAAGTGAATCAGGAACCGAAGTGTTGGCAACAAGTTTAAAACCTTGCAGTTCATCTTCTACATGAGTGACTGTTCCATATCCAGCGCCAAATCGGGTTGTTCCGATGAACAGCTTGCTTGGATCGGCATAATTCAAACTAGGTTTGATCATGGGGTTCGTACCAGCAGCCCAATTCACATTGAATGTATCACTCAAAAGTTTTCCAGCTGCATCTCGAAGCATGGCATTGCTTTCGAGTGTCTTTTCGTCACGTTGTGCCTTAGAAAAATTTAAATCTGCAAGCAAGGACCACCCATCAAATTTGAACTTATTGTTCCAACCTACTGACTTGATGGTGTCCTCGCGATTGGCAAAGATACCCCTCACAAGCGGTGATGTCCCTGAGACAGTCCCTCCAGTCAGTACATTATCGCTAGTCACATTGGTAGCAAGGTATTTGAATGCCGGCGCATATGCAGCACTCGCAGTTAAAGGTAACTCCAAAACATGGTCAGTCTGAGTTTGAACAAACTTTGATGCATAGGCATCCAGAACGCTTGTCCAAGTGCTGCTGGGCCGCCATTCCAATGTGGCCATCACACCATCACGCGAATTAGCTCCTCCACGTGCTGTTGAAACAATGCCACTAGGGGACGTAACACCGGTTGCAACACCTGGTCGACTTGTAGTTGACCAAGGCAAATACATTGCATTTTGCTGCGACAAAATTGGTGAGTCCAAGTGCGCATAACCCAAAGCCACACCGAGAGTCCCATCCGCAAACTGATCAATATAGCTGGCACTTAATCGTTTGCCACTGGATTTTGCGTCAGCAATAGTCCCCAAGGAATTATTTTCGCCGCGCGCATTGACTGAGATAGTTCGCTCTTTGAGTGACAGTGGACGAATTGTTTGCATGTCAATCGTTCCCGATAAACCTTGACCCACCAATCCAGCATCACTGGTTTTGTAAATCGTGACACCACTCATGAGCTCGGAGGGATATTGATCAAACTCGACACTGCGATTGTCACCAATACTGACTTGTTCGCGGCCATTCAGCAAAGTAGTTGAAAAGTCAGGCGATAAACCTCTGATGCTGATGGTCTGCGCTCTGCCTGCAACCCTTTGTGCGGACAATCCAGGCAGTCGTGCAAGGGATTCAGCAATGCTGACATCTGGTAATTTTCCAATGTCCTCAGCAGCTATGGCTTCAACGATGTTATCGGATATTTTTTTAACGGATATAGCACCTTCAACGCCCTTACGAATTCCTGTGACGGTCACAACGTCGGTGTCATTTTTGTCACCCACTTGTGACGCAGCAATTTTGAGGCGAAGCGTAGCTGCATTATTGCCAGTGTCAACAATCGTGACCATTGAGCCTTCAAGCATGCGATTCAATGCGTCCCTAGGCGACATTGTTCCCGAAACTGGTTTGGTGACCAAACCACGTACGATCTCAGGCGCAAATATCAGTTGAAACTTGGTAACTTCAGCGAACTTTTTCAGGGCCTGTTCGGCTGATTGAGATGGAATCTCAATCGCTATGATTTGAGGCGCAGATTGGGCCATGGCAGTTTGGGTCAGTGAAAGACTGGCGCATAACAGAGTGGCGGCAAAAGATACAGGTCGTAGAAAGTATTTAGAAGAAAGCATTGGTGGTCCTAGGTAGAACGATGCATGGAGGGCTGCAAACGCAGAAGAGTCATGAGTAAGACGCGCGACAACCCCATATCCCCCATGGGAGAAACCCTTGATTCGCTCTACATTGCAACTTTTCTTACTTCAAATTCTCTTTTTGAATGAGATAGGCATCAGCTGTTTTCTCTACATGCAAGCCAAAACCTTGTTCCAAGCTTCGAATAAAAACCTGAATATCAGGCGTTGAAAATGCGCCTGATATATGTAAATTCAACAAGGTTTGATCAGTGATGCGGAAAGGAACAGAAGAATATCGGTTGACTTGAGTCACAGCCTCTAAAAGTGAGGTGTTGTCAAAAATAATCCGATCGTCTGTCCAGGCCAATTTATTTCCTAAAGTAGCCATAGACAATTGTTGCAATGCAATTTGTTCTGATTGAACTGTCAGTGTTTGACCTACGCCTAATCGAAGCGGCTGTGAAGTTACATGAGATTGAGATGTCAATACTTCCACAATGCCTTCGAAAACGGTAACGTCAGTTCTTCCATCTGGAAAATGAACGACGGAGAATTTTGTACCGACTGCACGTACAGTTGTTTGACCCGCAATAACTTCGAATGGACGGTGGACATCTTTTGCCACATCAAAAAGACCCTCACCCCTTTCCAGCAAAATTCTGCGATTTTTCTTAGTGAATTCAACCCGAATAGTTGAAGCAGTATTGAGTCGAACACGCGATCCGTCAGTTAGAGGCAGCTCCAGATTCTGACCGATTTCAGTGGCGACTGACGTCATGATTTCTGAATGAACAGGTCGGACATGCTCGGACAATGTAGAAGTTTGATTTGATAGCAAAAAGAAAAAACACATAGCGAAGAAAGCAGAAACACCAACCCAAAGTTTCCAACTTAGGCTGATGTCAGCCAATTCGAATATGCGACCAAAAATGAACTTCTTTTGGGGATTAAGAGCAGTTGAAGATAAAAATGATTGGGCAGGAAATTCGGCCCGAGCAGCCTCACTCCAAATCAATGCCAAAGTATCAAGTAATTCGACATGATGAGGGTCTTCACTTAACCAAGCTTGTAAGTCACTCCGCTCTTGCGATGTTAACGGACCTGCATCAATTCGAACAATCCACTCTTGTGCCTTGCTGGCAGAACTGTTGGCAATGGGAAATGAAAAAACATTTTCTTTCATTGCTGATGCCTTTGTGGAAATTCAACTTTGGAAAGACCATTTTTATGCGTCGTATTTTCAATCAACGCTTCCTGACACAGTTGCAATGCTCTCGTAATATGCCGCTCTACAGTTTTAGTAGATATTGAAAGTTGTTTGGCGATATCTTGATGTGAAATTCCTTCAATTTTTCTAAGGTGAAAAACTTCTAAACATTTTGGAGGCATTCGTGTCATCGCTATTTCAATTGCAGCAATCATTTGCTGTTGCTGAATCAGCGCTTCTGGACTATTTCCAGCATCAAAAATTTCAAATTGAGATAAATCACCCATTGAATCAGTTGCTCGAAAAGTCCGTTTCCTTAGCTCTGACAAAGCTAAGTTTTTAGCTACAGTGTAAATTAATGCTTGACTTAATGGCGTAGCCTGACCAACCTCAGACGCGTAAGCACGCAAGAAGGCCTCCTGTGAAATGTCTGCGGCATCTTCTCGATTGCCAATCAATCTACGCAAGTATTTTTCAAGTGTTTTTTGATGCAGCAGATAGAGCTCAAGCAATTTCATACTTGACTCATATGAATTTCCATTGAACGATCATTTGCCAGTTTCATTGGCGATCACTCAGCGTCTTCAAAAAAGCAACGATTGCGTTAATTTCATCCTCACTCAATGCTGGACCAGCCGCAGATGGTCTATTGAAAGGAGCCTTTGCAACTTCAATATTTTTCAAATACTTCAAGGGTAAATCATTGCTCACTGATTGACCATACCAAAAATGCGGATTGCTATTTCGTGTGCTGTAGAAACGAACAACAGTTTCTAAATCTTTGAAAATACCGTTGTGCATGTATGCAGGACGGTCTGCAACATTACGTAAGCTTGGCATTCGAAATTTTCCGCAAAAATTCTCAATTGTGATGTTGGGAGCAACATCTAAAGGCAATGTTGGCAATGCTCTGTCCGGCCCACAAAGACCAAGATCATAGAAAGTAGGGTCTGTACTTTTGGGAATGGCGGTGTTACGCGGAATACCGCTTGCGTAGTAAGTAAACTCAGAAAATGGTGAGTCTTTAGGGTTACCACTTGTTGGGTTCATTAAGTGACAAGCAGCACAGTTTCCCTTTAGAGGGTCCATGAACAGGTTCATGCCAAATGTTTCTGTTTGGTTGAAACTTAACTCCTTGCGAACCATTGCATCGTATTTGGAGTTATAGGGCTGCAATCTGCTTAATTCAAACGCTGCAATAGCAACCCCAATGGCACTAAAAGCTTTATCCGTATCACTGAAAATCTGAGAGCCAAATACCTGTTGAAATAAATTTGAATACGATGAGCTTGCAATTTGCGCAACAACACTTTGAGAATTTTGATTGTTCATCTCCAATGGATTGAGCAGAGGACCTAGTGCCTGCAATTCCGGTGTGTCAGCACGACCATCCCAAAAAAATCCACCAACAGCTTCAGTTTCATTGTTGGCAGTCACAAAAGAAAGGCGACTTGGTATGAGTCCTAAATAGCTGTTGGTCATTGCGTTGCGCGAGCCGACTGAAGTGGCTAAGCTACCGATAGCAACTCCATTTTTTCCGCCATTGTTTCCTGCAAAACCCAACTTATCTTGATGACAGTTAGCGCAAGCGGTACCACGTGGTTCTGAAAGGTTGATGTCATTGAATATTATTTTCCCTAACTCTGCCAAACCTTCACTACCATTTTGTGAATTAGCAGACAGAACATTGGATTTCGAAGGATTATCGATTTGCCCGCCACATGCTGAGATCAAGACAGAAACAGACAGGCATGCAATCAAATTCAAAATTAATTTCATATTTTTAACTACTTTATTTGAAAAATTTTTTTGAGAATTACTTGAAATTTGACACACTCTTAGGGCAAATCAAATCGGTATCCCACGCCATACACAGAAACGATGCCATCAAAGTTAGGATCAATTTTTTGAATTTTTTTGCGCAAATTTTTGACATGGGTATCAATGGCTCTGTCACTGATATCTTTTTGAGTAGCGTGAATGGTGTTCAAAAGGTGATCTCTTGAAAAAACGCGACCAGAGCGACTCAACAGCAATCTAAGTATCAAGAATTCAACGCGCGTCAGTGGAAGCCATTCACCTTTCAAACGGATTCTGAAAGCGTTTTCGTCTACAAACCATGGATTAGCGTTTGCTATAAGCTTCCCCTCTGAGCGGCGAAGTAAGGCTCGGATTCTTGCGATCACTTCACGGGGCGCGAAAGGTTTGCAGACATAGTCGTCTGCGCCCGTATCTAATCCCAACAGTCGATCAACTTCTTCGACTTTCGCAGTCAGCATTAGAATAGGAACGTCACTGAAAGTGCGTATTTCTTGACATAGCTGAATGCCATTTAATTCGGGAAGCATCCAGTCCAAAATGATGGCATCAAATGTTTCATCCTTTGCAAATTGCAATGCAGTGCGTCCGTCGTAGGCAGCAATGCCGCGGTATTGATTGGCCTTTAAATAATTAATCAGTAGATCCGAAATTTTTTGATCATCTTCTACAACTAAAATTGTGTGAGATGCATTGATATTCATGTTGTAGCATCTCCATCAATTGGCAATTCAAGGTGCATAGAGATACCACCTAATTCAGAATGACTTGCCTTCAATAACCCATGATGCGAATTTGTAATTTGCTGACAAATTGATAACCCCAATCCACTGCCACCAGTCCACTTCGAACGTGAAGTGTCTGCACGGAAAAGTGGATCAAAAAGGTGCTTCAAGTCATTTTCAGATGCGCCAGGGGCCGTATCATTGATGTCAATTGACACAGCAAAAGGGTTTTTCAATTGAACCGTGACAAAGACCTTACCTGGTGAGTCTGTGTGGCGAAGACTATTGTCAATCAAGTTGCCAACAAGTTGATCAATTCTTCTGCTATCCCAACGAACTTGCAATTCCTCAATCTCAATGAATTGCACATTTAAATGAATATCTTTGGTAGCAGCCTGACGTTGAAATCTGTCAACTATTTGTGAAATTAATTTTTTTAAATTTAATTCTTCAAAATAACAAGGCAAAACTTGAAGGTCTGAAAGCGCCAAAAGGTGTAGATCATTTACCAGAGAATTTAACTTCAATACTTCCTCACGCAATGAATTCATAGACGTTGGTGAATAATCAATAACACCCTCTATCAAACCATCAATTTCACCACGCAAGATTGTGAGTGGCGTACGCAATTCATGCGAAATATCAGCAAGCCATTGACGTTTTGTTTTTTCAAGTATTTCTAAGCTGCTGGCCATTGCGTTAATGTTGGCCATCGCATCACCTATTTCATCGGTCCGATTTGTCTTTAAGCGTGTCTGCAATTTTCCTTTTGCTATCAGCTCACTTGCGCCTTGTATTTCTATCAACGGCTTAACCCATTGCTTCGAAATCCAAAGGGCAAGCATCAGTGCCGTCACCAGCAGAAGAAAAGAAACTGCTAAGGTGCTTTTGTATTGCATCGCAAGAAATCTGTATTCAACTTCGTTTGGAACCGGCTTTAGTTTGGCCATTCGGACAAATGCAACAACTGAATTACCAAGAGTGACGGGTCTGTCTATTGTTTGAGCGGATTGACTAAGTGCAGGTGTTCCAAGTATGGGATGTCCGTCAGCGTGGTAGACAGCAATCCGATCTTTGAATGCATCAATACTGTCAATCGGTCTGGGAGGTGGTTTAAAACCCAAGGCAGCATTGAGTTCTTTTCCTGGCAGAACATCTTTCAGGGCTCTAATAGGAGATGCACCGTGTATTTTTGCGAATTCATGAAGCAAATCATGCAAATTGGTACCGCTGGCTTCCATTTTTTCGACACCGCCATACTTCTCTGCAGTCATGGCAACTAAATCGGCAAATTGCTCGAGTCTCTCTATATCTCTTCCTGCCAGATATTCTGAAAAACCATCTCGCAAATTCCAAGCCGTAAGAGAACCCATGGCAACCACTGTGATCAACACACTGGAGACTAACAACAGCGCTTGTTTGTGTACTAGGCGAATTCTCATCTTGCCTATTTAACACGAAGATTGTGTTTGGAATGTGAAGTTTCATCATGGATGCGATACTGGTCATTCAATTCACAATTTGCACACAATTGAACTTGATAATGAAAAAAAGTAGCCTCTTTGCGTTCTATTTTTCGTGCTTTTCAAAATTTCACATCAAATTTATGTCCCACCTTATTCAATCTACAGGCGCATCGAAAAGTCAAAATTTATTTTTTGCACTGACTATTGCATTATTGAATCTTTTTGTATCGCAGCACTCGTATGCAGACGATACTTTCCGTTCCACGAAACCAACGGCACGCGTTGAGCATTTTCAAAAGAGACAACAAGAAATCAATCAATTTCTTCAAAATTCAAATGACTTGAACGAAGTGAAACTGTTGTTCATAGGCGATTCAATTACTGACTTTTGGCTGTTTGACGACAATCCGTGGGTCAGCGGACAAAAGTACGGCCGAAAGATTTGGAACGAAAGCTTTAATGTCAAAGGTGACAAAAATTTTTCGTTCAACATGGGCATTTCAGGCGATCGACTCGAGCATGTTTTGTATCGCATCTTGCCAAAATCACAAGGCGGATTGGGCCAGTTAGATTCGAATGAACTTAACCCCGAATTTATAATTTTGATGCTTGGCATCAACAACAGTTGGGCTGTAGAGTCGCCTGTGGCTGAGAGCGTTTACCAAGGCATTCTGGCAAATTTGCGAGCATTGCGCGACCTGAAGCCTAAATCTCGCATCGTTTTGCAATCTTTATTACCAACCAACGACACTTCGAAAAACAAAGAACTCGTGTTAATTGTGAATCAGCGTCTGCAAGCGTTGGTTGCAACTCCTGAATTTTCTAAGTTTGTAGTATTTTTAAATCTATACCCTTATTACATTGATGCTGATGGCCGTCAAATTGCGCCATATTTTGCTGATGGTCTACATCCCAACGATCAAGGCTACAAAGTTTGGCGTGATAAGTTGCTTGAATTTTTGACGAAAGTGCGAGTTACGCAAACGCAGTAATTTTCTGAAGTCATGTCATGACAAATTCATTGAACGCTTCTTCTCCACAGGTCACTGACATAGATTCATATTCCAATCATATTCAAATTTATGAGGTTGGTGATCTCTGTATCAATTCTCGCAATCGCAGCGTTGTGTGGCGTGGGAAATCTTTAAAGCTTACAGCGACAGAATTTAACTTGCTTTTTGTTTTGACTCAACACAGTGGCAAAACAGTTAGCAAATCGCAATTGTCATTAGAGGCTTTGCATAAACCTCTCCAAAAGTTTGACCGAAGCATTGATGTTCACATTCATCGGTTGCGTTTAAAAATGGGCCCCAATGCCGACGGTATGGCTGTCATTCAGACCATCCACAAACAAGGATTTCAATTCTTGATTGCATAAAAGCCAGTGATATACCCATAGCATTTATCTTTTTTAACATTTTTTCATCTGGAGTTCTCAACACTTCTGCCGATTCCTAAAGCAGCGTGTATTGGGCGCGCTTGAAAGTTAATGAGCAAAAAAAGTGGTGATATGTCATCAACGGCAATTAACTTCCGCTATCAATGTCATTTGCCAATTGAGCGGTAGTTTTTTGCCGGTTAAGAAGTTTTCATGTGTTCTTTTTATTCCAATTATTTGTTTTGATTGATGCTAAGAATAATTAATCTTAGAAAAATTTTTTGTTGAAAAATTTTTTAATCTTTCTTAACAAAAATTGATAAAAATATTGAGCATCAAAGACAAACTTGACATGTTTTTTGCTTGTTAATTTCATCAATCACTTAACTGGAGAAATTTATGTCTGCTATTGGTGGAATTCAAACTAATGTTGCAATGAGTGCTGCTTATTCGCGATCGGCTTCAGGTCTTACAACAGATCAAAAAAATGGCATCCAATCCGTATTAAAAAATTTTGACGCAGAAAATCTGACAGCCAATGATGCCAAACAGATCACTTCAGAATTCAAAAAGTTAGGTGTTCAGCCAGGCAAAGACTTGGAAACTGCGATGGCAGCTTCTGGATTCGATGCAAGGCAGGTTGGGCAACTTGCATTTGGTTCGGCAATGCCTCCAGGAGGACCCCAGGCAGGTAATCAACCGCCTCCTCCGTCGATGGTTGATAAAAATTCAACTAAAATTGATGTGGGCGAATATTTGACGTCGCTCATTGCATCATTAACTACAAATTCAGAAGATTCTTCCAAAGATGGCATGACTAAAAATGAGCTTAGCCAGATTCTTCAGAATGCAAGTGATTTGCTAGGCAGCACTGGAAATTTGGTAGATCGTTCTGTTTAAGGCTTCTTGGACGTAGCATTGGGTATATTGCTATTGATCTATATGTTCTTGACTCCGTAATCCATTTGCAGCTCTATAGTCAAGATTCTTGACGCTATCAACCGTCCAGAGTATCGCTACCGTCCAGACTCTGGACACCCCTTACCTGTCCAGAGCAACACAAGTGTCTAGTTTCTGGACGGTTTGTTTCGTCTTATTGCATTTGGCCAGATGATTATTCAATGCCCAAACGAGCTCATGCCAAAAAAACTGTCGCCCCTCGAAAAACTGCTTTTTTTTTGCTACAATGCGAGGCTTAGCGAAATGCCACAGACGCTCTTAGTCGTAAAGACTCTGAATTTCTGTGTACTTTTAAGCTAACAAACCGAATATTCCTCGATAGCTCAGTCGGTAGAGCGCCGGACTGTTAATCCACATTAAAGCCTTTTCAAGAAATTTGAAGAGGCTTTTTTTCGTTTAAAAACAATAAGTTATGACGGTTTAATGATGTAAAATATCAATTACACATATATTACACAGCTTTATTTAAAGGTCGCTCGAGTTAATCATTAAATTACTCTGGACGCTTTCAATTTTTTCATTATTTAGATTATCAATATAATTAATGGATTGATTTTTAATTAATTTAATTAAATCTCTTTTTGATATTATTTTTTTAAGTCAAAGTTAATCCGGAAATTGATTAAATATTAATGCGACAAGTGCTCTGGACGCCCTGCTACCGTCCAGACTCTGGACGCACCTGTTTCCTGCCCCAAGCCCTTCCAATGCATCGGGACACCAAACCACGGTTGTCCAATCCTGAGGTCTGAAACTAAATTTGTGTCACAAGAACTCATTGTTGCGATTGCTTAGGCTCAGCAACTTTTGATCAAACACATGACACATGAAATTCAAATTGCTCACAACACCCATCTGAGCACACTTGTCAAAAAGCGCATTTCAGTTGGTGGCATCGATGTTGATGAAGACTTCGTCAAAGAACTGCTCATCAAACATTTGAAAGCGAATGACAGCAAGCACCGTCCCACTCTCACCGACGCCTTTGAAATCTACATGGCAGAGAACACTTCCGCGCATCGCAGAAAGTTCAAGCTCAATGCCAATCAATACTTCAATAGGTTTGTCGCAATATTTGGCGACCTCTATCTCGACGAGCTAAAGCATTGGCACATCACTCAATACCGTGACACGCTGCTGACTCAGGGACTGCATCCAAATAGCATCCGCAAACACAACAACATCCTCAATGCCATGATCAACATGGCATTCAAGCATTTGGACATTGACAGGCTTAGCCCCTTCAGGGGACTGAAGATAAAGGGTGAAGGGGAAAACATTCGCCCTATCCCACCCATCACGCCAGAGAAACTTGAACTTGTTAAAAACCGATTAGTGAAGCTCAATACACCGGCAAGTCTTGTCGGGCTCATCCAACTCAATACAGGTATGCGCATTTCAGAGCCCACACTGGCCAGACTAGATGACCTTGTGCTCGAGCATGACATACCTCACCTTTGGGTTAGGAAAAACAGCCTCACAGACCGAAAAACCAAGGCCAGCATCAGAGCAGTTCCACTTGTAGGTATTTCCTTGCAAGCTGCAAAGGTGTTGCACACTCGGGCCAAACAACTTGGATCTGCTTGGTTACTGCCTCAGTACGCAAAGGAATTTGGCGGCTGTGCATGCTCAGCCATCTTGAACAAAAATCTGCGACCCTTTGAGTTTCGCAGTCACATGTTCAGGCATGCGTTCATCGATAGACTCAAAGCAAGAAATGACATTCCATTGCCTTTAGCGGAAAGCATTACTGGACACGGTCGTGGGCAAACTGACTTCGCGGTTTATGGCAGTGTTGGTTACACCCTCGAGCAAAAGCTAGAAGTCATTCAAAAGATTGCTGTCTAATTTCAAGAGTTCAAGGCACTTGACATCTAGTGCCTTACTCCAGGAAACGGGAATTGAACTTCATCGATTAATCAGCCTCAATCTTGAGTTCCTTACAAAGCGCTCCCCAGCGAATTGATTCTGCCTTCATGAAAGTACCAAACTGATCAGCGGTAGTAGGCGTTGGGTAATAACCTAAACCAACCATCTTCTCTCGAATCTCCTTTTTATTCAAAGTCTCATTCAATGCACGATTGAGTTTTTGCACAACGGCAGGTGGTGTACCCAAAGGCGCCACCATTCCCTGCCAGCCTGTCACCACGTAATTTTTCAAACCTGACTCTTTAAAAGTTGGAATGGTTTGAAACTCTGGTGCGCGGTCAGCTGCGGTCAAAGCCAAAACTTTAAGCTTTCCACTTTTGACATGCGGCATACCAGCGCCTAACGCGTCAATCATGCCAACCACCCTGCCCGCCATCAAGTCAATTAAAGCTGGGCCACTTCCCTTGTAGGGAATGTGTTGAATTTTGACTTGTGCTTCAGATTTCAACATTTCAAAAGCAAGGTGAGTAATTTGTCCATTACCGCCAGACGCATAGCTCAACGCGTTGGGTTGAGACTTCAACAAATTTAAATAGTCGGCTGTTGAATTGACATTCAAAGTAGCAGGCACAAAAAGAGCCAACGGTGCGTACCCCACCTGCCCTATTGGTGCCAACTTGCTGGGTAAGTCAACAATGGGTTGTTTTGAGATATGTTCTAAAACTGAAAACTGACCCACGTTTCCCAAACCAATGGTGTACCCGTCGTTTGGAGCACGCATAATTTCTGCAGAAGCAATGGCCGTTCCAGCACCAGGCTTGTTGTCTACAACAATGTTTTGCCCTAATTGACTCGACATACCTTCGGCCAATACTCTGGCCAGTTGGTCGATGCCACCACCCGGCGGAAATCCAACTATCATGCGAATCGGCTTGGTAGGGAAATCTTGAGCAACAGCTGTTTGACCCAAAATAGCACTGCCTAACAGTGTCAAAAAAATTCCAATTTTTTTGAAGTTCATGCTTGTCTCCCTATTAGTTTAACGGTGTTCACGAAAAACGTTTTGCGTTTTAATTTGACTCTCCATTCGCCAAAGCAACAGTCTGTCCATCAGTTCTTGACGAACGGCGCCGTGATTTTGCGAAGACCAGAGGTTGTTGTTTTCTTCTGGATCGTTTTCGAGGTCAAAGAGCTGGCCAAAACTTTCATTTAAAAAATGAACCAACTTCCAACGCTGCGTCCTAACCATGGTCATGAACTGGACCTCAGTCAAAATGTTGTCTCGACCTTGTTCACAAAAGACAGCGTCACGGCCTACCCATGAGGGATCTTTGAATGCAGGCTCAACAGACTCGGCTTCTATCCCCTCAGGCAATTTAGCCTGCGCCTGCGAAAGCAGCCACGGCACAATGTCCATGGCTTGAATCAATGCACCAGACTTCTGACCCTCGGGAACTTTTCCTGGAGCCCAAAGGATCATAGGCACTCTTGTAACTTGCTCGTACATAGTCCATTTTTGGCTGTGCCCATGATCGCCTAAACAGTCACCATGGTCTGACGTAAATACGATGATGCAATCGTCCAAATAGCCCTTTTTCTCGAGTGAAGAAACAATCTTTCCAACAGCATCGTCAATCATGGTGACATTGGCCATGTAATGTGCACGTTGACGATGGCGATGTTCATCCGATGGCTCAAGTTGATGCACCACTGAATCGTGATCGATCTCAACGTTGTGTTGGCGTAGATCATGAAACGGTTGGGGCTGACCGTCTAGATCTGAGTCGCTCACTTTTGCAATTGGCAATTGCTTGTCAATGTATCTGTCTAAATATTCAGGGGTTGGGTCATAAGGAGGATGAGGCCCAGGAAATCCAATTTGTAAAAACAAAGGCTCTGCTTTAGGTGCAGTATCAATCCACCAGCATGCCCTGTCTGCTACAAAATTATCAGAATGGGTTTCCGTTGGGAGCAGCCACTCAAAAGCGCCAAGCCGTTGACGATAGTCTGGAAACTGCCTGTACTGAACCCTTTGCTGCTTAACCAGGCCTCTTGCCGCAAGCGATCGGTCCCAATCATCAAAGAAAAATCGACCTTCAAGGAAGCGATCCTTGTTTTCGACAACATAGCGTTGATGGTAACCAGCAGAGGTATCCAAAGGCCATGTATGCATCTTGCCGACATTGATGCACGTATACCCGGCTTGTGCCAAATTTTCTACCCATGTATGACGCCATGTGTCAGCGTTTTTCAAGATCCCTGTGGTGTGCGCGTAGTAACCCGTAAAGAGACTAGACCTTGCTGGGACACAAGAGGCCCCAGCCACGTGGCACTGGGTAAAGTGCGTTCCCTCTTTAATGAGCCTGTCCAAGTTAGGCGTCTCCATGTGAGGATATCCAAGCCCAGCAATGGTGTCATAGCGCTGTTGATCTGTGATGATAAAAATGATGTGTGGTTGCTTCATAGTCATCAGAGGCGCAGATTGGTTTTAAAAGATCATGCTAGCGCTCTATCATTCAAATAAATAGTGATATTTTTTGATCTTTCCATTAATATTTGGAATGGAAAGGTGTTGCCATGGATCAAATTAAATTGAAGTCAATCAGCCCCAATACGATGTCTGCACTCAGAAGGCTTCGAATGCGACATTTAGAACTGCTCTGCCATTTAAAAGAAGAGAGCACAGTGAGCTCAGCCGCTATGAAGCTCAACCTCACGCAGCCTGCGGTAAGCAAAATGATTACGGAAATTGAAACAATCTGCCATGCAACGTTATTTAGAAGAGGCAGAACAGGTATATCAGCTAATGAAAAAGGCACCCTACTGATTCGTCAGGCTTGTGACATGGTGCAAAGTTTTGATCGATCTCTTCTAGAAATTAACGCTCTCGAGGAAGGCGCAAGTGGCCTGCTTCGAATGGGCTCTTTTTCCACGACCAGCATATTCCCCAAGCTGGTGACCAACCTCATGAAAAAACTACCGGATCTCAAGGTGCAAATTCAGGAGAGCCCACCACAAGAATTAATTAACGCGCTAATTAACCACCAGCTCGATTGTGTTGTCACCAGTTTTTCAAGAGAAATGATGGCGGATGAGAGAACTAAATCTTTGAGGCTACAGTCTATTTCTTCAGACAACATTTGCATCGTTGCCTCTTTAAAAAACCCGCTATCAAACAAACGTTCCGTTCATTGGTCAGATGTAATTAAGCTTCGGTGGGCGTTGCCACCCAAAGACGCCTTGATGACCAAGGAGTTGATGTATGCACTTAAGAAAATGGACTACCCAGACATTTCACCCGTCATTGAGTCGATGTCAGCAGTCACGATGAAAGGGCTGATTCAATTTGATGACAACTTACTTGGAATAATGCGCGAGCATCAAGCAAAAGAAGAAGCTCGCGCAAAGAGTTTAGTGATATTGCCAATTCAACCCAAAATCAAATTACCTGATATTTATCTTGTGACCATGAAGCAAAATTTGATTCCTCATGCAACCCTGCAAGCCCTACAGGGTGCCATTCAAAGTGAGTGAAATCAATTCAGGGCATGCTTCCCCTGCCTTCTTTGGCGTGAAACTGTTGCGAAGTCTCCCAAGCCACTGTTTGCAAATGCTTCACAACATCCGCAGGCAACCCGGCGGTGTACTTGTTCCCAATAGGATTGATTTTGTAGACCGAAGCCAAAACTGTACTGGCTGCCAAATAAGTACCCGCCATGTTGGGATGACGTTTGTCAGCGACCAACAGTCCCAACTCTGGACGCTTTGCTAGGGAGTTTGCAAATGAATAGCCGGCAGGCACCACCAAAGCGTTATTGAGTTTTCCCGCCTTAATGTATTCAACAGCCAATGGCTCTGTCATTTCAGGCTTGTCAGCATAGGCCCACGACATGAAAAGGATAGGCTCAGAACCAAACTTGCGGACTGTGTCGCTGTGCTTTTTGGCAAACTCATAAAAAATTGGTTGTAGTTTTGGATGGATTGGACATTGACTGCAATCCATCATCATGGTGGCATCAAAGGGCCTGTCAAATGTGTTGAACTGGACCTCGTTATCTCCAACAAATGAATAGCTCCCCACTGCGTTTGGCTTGAAATGCGCCGCAACATCGTGCCAATTAATTCCTGAGCCGCTGATGGTGGCTGATGAAGACCGGTGACCCTTTTGACCTGCAGCGCTTAACAACTGTGTCACATGACCATGCATAGAGTTGTTGTAATAGAAGAAACTATTGCCCACCCAGAGCATGGATTTCACTTCCGTAACTTTGGGAAGTGGCTTTGACTGGCTCACTAAATCTATTGGACTAAAGCTTGCGCAACCAATCATAGATGACGCCGCCAACAACATAACGAAAAATTTGGACGTAGAACTGAACATCATTTCCCTTTCATGGATAACCCAATCTAACGGAAAATCCAAATAAAGCTCATAGGGTTATCTCTTGATTCAAGTATCCCATTTCCTTTGCCCAGGACTTTACCGGGGATGTTCGCTGACAAACTGATTTTGTTGTTTATGGCAGCGTCGCCTACTCGCTCGAGCAAAAGCTACAGGTCATTTAAACGATTGAGGTCTGATTTCATGAGCTCCAACGCACGTAACAACACGTGCCTTACTCCGGATACCGGAGTCGAACCGCCTCAAGCTTAATTGAGATGCAATTTCTCTGAAGAATCTATAAACTTGAAACGACTGGTATGCAGCGTAAGGCGACATCCAGGCGCTTGTCGCCAAGCGAGCAGTTTCGTTTTGAAGCAGATTTTCTGCACCAGCAGTCACCAGTGTTCACGACTGAAGAGACATCTTGGCCTGCAGGTGGCGTGGCATTAAACTGATCATATTAAAGATTGTGACTAGGGAGAGACCAATATGCCGTCGTTATCTGTATGGTTCGTTTCGTTCATACTCGGGGCTGAGCTGTTTGCAGCCGTTTGGGCGCTCGGTTCTCTTGCTCTAGATGAAGCCGCATGGCTCGCAGGCGATTTGCGCGTGGCAGTCCTATGCGTCCTATTTGGCGGCTTAGGAGGCATTACATACTGCCTGCGAGGCGTCTACCTAAATGCATGCGTGCGCAAGCAGTGGGATGTCGGCTGGCTGCCGTGGTATGTCCTCCGTCCTGTCGTGAGCCTAATACTAGGCGGGGTTAGCTTTCTGTTTGTCAAAACTGGCCTCTTATTACTGGGGTCTGCACAGACTGTGAATGGGCCTCCGCTTGGCATCTGGGCACTCGCTTTCATTGCAGGTCTTAACGTGGATCGCTTCCTAGCAAAGATTGAGGAGATCGGTTCCACAGCATGGGGAGTCGAGCCTTCAAGGCAGTCAAGATCGTCGGGCGTGTCAGCGGCAAGTAGCAATGCGCATCCGTCCAACAAGCCGTAGACATGCCCGCTGTTCATTTTCTCAACGTCGGCAACGGCGATTGCATCGTCATACAGCATGGGAGCGGCCGGGTCTCGATGATCGACATCTGTTCCGGCAACATGGATGCGCCATCCAACGCATTCGCGCAAGGTGGTTTGGCAGGTCTAGGTTTAGGTCTGCGACCTCCTCCGAACGCCTTAGCGCAAGGGGCACTTGCGGGGCTTGGACTACGAGGTAACTTGGGCATGGGAACGAAACCCACGCGTCCGCAAGATTACCTACGCGAACTCGGGATATCAGAGATTTGGCGGTTCATACTGACTCACCCAGACATGGATCACCTTGACGGATTCGATGCGTTATTCAATGAGTTCACAGTGCACAATTTCTGGCATTCAGGTGCTATAAGGGAGAAACCATCGTTCGGTGGAATCTCACACTACAAGGAAGTGGATTGGGACCGCTACGAACAGGTGAAAGCCGGACGGGATGAAGCGAACTCCCGCTTGGTTCTTGCTGGGGACAGATTTGCCTATGCCAACCAGACTGACACGGGCCATGGTTGGGGTGACGGTCTTCACATCCTTGCACCGACTCCGGAGTTGATTGCCCAAGCGAACCAGACAGAAGACCCGAACGACGGTTCGTACGTGATCCTCTACTGCTCGGAATCCTTCCGGATCATCTTCGCTGGTGATTCTCACGACGACACTTGGGAGCACATCCTCACTCATCACGCCGAGGATGTGGCGAACTGTGATGTTCTGATTGCCCCACATCACGGCAGAGATTCCGGTCGACAATGGGATTTTCTTGACGTCCTTCGCCCGAAGTTGACGCTGTTTGGTGTCGCGCGATCTGAGCACCTCGCTTACGAGGCATGGAACAAACGAGGGCTTTTCAAGATCACCAACAACCAAGCGGGCAACATCTCAATCGAGGTTAGCGAACAGAGGCTAGACGTGTTCGTCGAAAACGAGAGCTTTGCTATCGCAAAATCGCCGCACGATATATTGCGGCATCCTGTCCTCGGTTACCGCCGGTACGGCTACGTCAGCAGTTCATAGTTCATCACAGACCGCTTTCAGCCTAAAGCGGTCTATACCGTCCAGACTCTGGACACCCCCTGACCGTCCAGACCAAGTCAAGTGTCCAGAGCTGGACGCTTTGTACCGTCCAGAGCGCCTCTTGCGTCCAGATTCTGGACGCTTTGCTTTGTTTCGTCTTATTGAAGTTGTCCACTTGATTGATTTCGTTCAAAGCTAAGTTAGCTCAAGCCAAAAAAACAGTTTTCCCCTCGAAAAACCGCATTTTTTTTGCTACAATGCGAGGCTTAGCGAAACAGCACAGTCTCTCTTAGTCCTAAAGACTCTGAATTTTTGTGTACTTTTTGCTAGTAACCGAATATTCCTCGATAGCTCAGTCGGTAGAGCGCCGGACTGTTAATCCGTAGGTCCCTGGTTCGAGCCCAGGTCGAGGAGCCAAAATAAAAAACCCCTTCAGCAGATATGCCGAAGGGGTTTTTTCTTTGAGTGCCTCATTTCTATCCAATATTTAACGAGCCAAGGCGGTGAGGGCCTCTCGCCCCAGGTCTGGATGATCCGTAAAGAAGCCATCCATTCCGACCTCCACAAAGGCCCTCAATTGTGCTGCCATGTCACCTTTTGCCGCAGGGTTGGAACCGAGGGCTAGTTCAGAAGGAAGAAATAGATTCTCAGCTCTAAACGTCCAGCCATGAACTAACAAGCTACGGGCATGGGCTTCACTGATCAACTCTGTGGGTGGTAGCAAACGTCGACCATCGGTGGGCACAATCAGCTGAGTGTGAGCACCGATACCATCCGCATAACCCTTGATGAAGTCCAAGCCCGGAGCAAGAGCCAAGTCTTGATATCCACGAGAATCCCCCGAGAGTTGAAAGTCGTAAGGCTTTCCATTAGCGCTCAGAATCTGTACCAGCCGCATCGCCGTGCGAGGACGCAGATACTGAAGATTACTCACTTCAAAGGACTGAATGAATACTGGCGCATCTCTTTTGTCACCATATGCAGCGTGCAATTGGGTTAGAAGCACGTCTTCCATACGCGGCAAACCTTTGGCATCGGTGAAGCTTTTGAAGTAGCTAGGATGCTTTGTTTCAGGATAAATGCCAATGGTGCGATTTAATTCTTTACTGCGCCGCTGAGCCAATTCAATGACCTCAGCTAGTGTTGGGATGGGATATCGATCGTTGAATGCATTGTTGGCCTGGCGTAGGTCACGCAAGCGTTCCTGCGCGCGAACATCAGCTCGAAGTTCTGCGGCAGTAAAGTCTTCTGCAAACCAGCCAGCTGTAGGCTTACCATCCAGCTGCTTAATCACAAGTCGATCTGCATACTTGTCAAGTTGACAGACATTGGTACTTGTGTCACTGCGGTGCAACTCGGGCTTTCCATCAGAGTTACGCTTAATGGTACGTCCATCAGCCTCTAATTGCACTCTGGCAAGCATGGGCTCATGCCTTGCATGAAGCACGCCATCTTTGCTGAGCACCAGATCGGGTTCGATGAAGTCAGCGCCTTGATCAATCCCGAGGGAATAGGCTGCCAAGGTGTGTTCGGGAAGATAACCGGAGGCACCTCTGTGCGCAATCAGCAGAGGGGCATGGCCATTTAATGTCTTATACACAACGCCCTGAGCATGAATCTTGTTAAAGCAAAACAATGCTGGCACGACAGTTAAAAACAAGCGACGACTTAAAATTTCAAGTGTCATAGAAATCCCAGTGTTTTAAGTTTGAGAAGACCCTTTCAGGACTTATTGATATTCAACTGCACCATAGAATCCAACCATGCCAAGGCAGGTGTATTTTGAATAGGCTCTCCATGGTTATAACCATAGGTCATGAGAACCACAGGGCACCCTGCCGCATCAGCCGCTTGCGCGTCGTTACTTGAATCACCCACCATCAAAGTTTGCGGTGGTAGGCTCTGCAAGGCCTCACAAGTTTTAAGCAAAGGCAATGGATCTGGTTTTTTTCGCTCAAAACTGTCACCACCAAAGACTTTTGTAAAGTAAGGTGCCAGTCCTTTGTCTTGAATTAGAGGCAATGTGAAAGACACAGGCTTGTTTGTAAGGCAGGCCATTGGCAAGCCCAAGGCTTTTATTTGTTCTAAGCCTTCCATTACGCCTGGAAATACATTGGAGAACTCTCCATTGATGCTGAGGTAATGGTGTTCGTAGCGTTCCCAAACTGGCGTGAATAATTGCTCAACCTCCCGCGCATTGCCAGCCACTTCAGGCAATGCCAGTTGGTGTTTGAGTACCGTGCGAATGAGGTGTTCAGAGCCTTTGCCTATACTGCGCTCAATGAGCGTGCGGTTTGCTGTGGGGACTTGTAAGTCTGCAAGGGCACGGTTTAAGGCAACCTCAAAGTCACCGATGGTGTCGACCATGGTGCCGTCTAGGTCAATCATGACGGCTTGTAAATTAAGTTTTTTCATGGTGTGTACTGCAATAGAAATCGAAAAATCAAACAGCAAACAGTCTGACTTGGGATGGCGGTAAGCTTAAATTCAATGGTGTGCCTACAGCCAGTTTAGGCACGCCAGCATAGTGTGCTTGATCGACAGACAAAGAATGCTGCCCCACCCGCACCCGATAACGCGTCGACTCGCCCATGAATTCGCTGGCCTCAACTGTGCCTTGAATGCGAATGGCGTTCTGATCAGAAGTCGACGCGTTCACGTCTAACTTCACGGCATGCGGCCTAAAGCTCAGTTGAACAGACTGACCGTTGGCAAACTTATTAAAAGCTACGGCAACTTCGGAGGCCACGGGCAGCGTAACCTGCCCAACACCCATGACATTCAGTTCCAAGTGGTCTGCATGTTGGCTAAGTACTTTGGCATCCAGCATGTTCATGGTGCCTACAAAGTTGGCCACGAAAGCATTCACAGGTTCATCGTAGAGTTCGACGGGAGAGCCCACTTGCTGCACAACGCCTTGGTCAAGTACCGCCATGCGATCAGCGGTGGTCATGGCCTCTTCTTGGTCGTGCGTCACGAAGATGGTGGTGATGCCCAAGCGACGTTGCAGCGCCAACAGCTCTTGGCGCATTTGCACGCGCAAGGTTTTATCAAGGTTAGACAAGGGCTCGTCCAGCAGCAAAACTTGGGGTTCAATCACAATGGTGCGCGCCAATGCAACGCGTTGCTGTTGTCCGCCCGAGAGTTGATTGGGTTTGCGCTGACCAAAGGCCGACAAGCCGACCAACTCGAGCGCTGCAGCCACTTTGCTTTGGAGAGTGGCTTTATCGACTTTGCGCTCAACCAAACCAAAAGCTACGTTGTCCCATACGGACAAATGAGGCCACAGGGCGTAGCTTTGAAACACCATGCCAATGTTGCGATCCCATGGCTCTTGTTGCCCAATGTCGCGACCATCCACCAACAACTCGCCGTGTTGATGTTTATTGAACCCTGCAATCAAGCGAAGCAATGTACTTTTGCCAGATCCTGACGGACCCAGCAATGCAAAAAATTCACCGGGCTGAATGTTGAGGTTGACGTTTTTGAGCACTTCCGTGCTGCCGTAAGCCAAACGGATGTTGCGACATTGAACGCTGACTTTTTTCATGATGAAAATTCCTTACGAGGGGCCAAGCGGCTTGCCGTCTGTTCAACCACGCGGTGTGACAAATAAGTGCCAATGGCCACTACCAAGATGGCCAGTACACCAAGGGCCGCTCCGGGTCCACGACCCGCCACACTTTGCATGTACAAGTAAATGCCATAGCTCATAGGCGCTTGCGAGTCTGCCGATACCAGCATGATGGTGGCCGACAACTCGACAGCGGCTGTGATGAAGCTTGTGACAAACCCGGCCAAGATACCACCCGTCATCAGTGGGACCAGCACCCTTCGAATGCTGCGCATTTTGTTGGCACCCACACTCTCGGCCGCTTCTTCAAGAGAGATGTGAACTTGTTGCAGAGCGGCCATGCAGCTTCGCAAAGCATAGGGCAACCGGCGTACCGCATAGGCCAACATGATGGCCACCCAAGTGCCCGTGAGCAAGACATCGGTGCCTGGTACGTTGACACCTTTGAACATGCGCAAGAAGCCAATGGCCAACACAATGCCAGGGACCGCCAGCGATGCGGTGGCTACCCAATCCAGCCATTGGCGTGCTGGCAATCGGGTGCGCAAAATCAAATAAGCGATGGTCACGCCTAGTAAAACATCCAATCCCGCAGCCAGTCCACAGTAAATCAAGGTGTTTTGAATCATGCCGCTGGCGTCTTGAAACACTGTGGCGTAATGTTCTAGCGTGTAGGCATCAGGTAGTGGTGAAAAGCTCCAAACTTTTGCAAATGACAACAACAAAACACCCAAATGGGGCGACAAAGTAATCAGCAAGATGACACCAATCCAAAGATAAGCCAGTGCGCTTTCTAAAGGTGAAAGTTGGCGACGCTGAATGCTGCCCCCACCTTTTTGCAGGGTAGAAAAATCACGACCTTTTAAAGCTCTGGCAGAAATGACCATGGCGCAAATCGAAAACACAATCATGAGAACGCTGATGACATAACCCATGGGATCTTCAAGGCCCACTTGCGTGATGCGCAAGTAGGCTTGAGGTGCCAGCATGTTGGTTTGGCCCATGACCAAGGGCGTGCCCAAATCATCAAACACTTTGACAAATACCAAAGATGCACCCGCCACAAAACCTGGCAGTCCGAGCGGGAAAATAACGCGCCAAAACAAACGCCAACCTTTGCATCCCAGATTCATGGCGGCCTCTTCCATGGCGCCGTCTATGTTGCGCAGCGCAACGGTGAGGTTCATGAGAATGAAGGGGAAGTAATGAATGGCTTCTACAAAAATGACGCCATTGAGACCCTCCATGATGGGCAGCGTAAAACCAAATGCATCGTTCAACAACAGATTCAAGGTGCCTGAACGCCCAAAAATCAGTTGCAACGCGACAGCCCCCACAAAGGGCGGCATGATAAGCGGCAGAACGCCCAAAGTTTGAATGAGAAGCGCGCCTTTGAAATCAAACCGGACGGTAAAGTAAGCCAAAGGAACGGCAATCAGTGCTGCAAAAATAGCCGACATCACAGCCACGTACAGACTGTTGATGAATGACTCGCGCATCAAGTCTTGCGAAAAGAACGCGCTGAAATGCCCCAGAGTAAAGCTGTTATCGCCATCCAAAAAAGCAGTGATGAAAACCCGCGCAACGGGCAAAGCAAAAAACAACAGCAAGAACACCAACACCAATCCACCGGCGAGCCAAACACCGGGGCGTATGGTGGCCCACCCAATTTGAGGTTGCGGGCTCACTTGAAGTTGGTTGGCTGCTTGGCCATTGATGGTCATGCTGCTGCCCTAGGGCTTACTTGACAGCAGCCAATGCTTGCTCTGCCAGGCTTTTTGCACGCTCATAGTTCTGACGCGCGCTGTTGTTCCAGTAGTTCTCTAAACCCGTCACGCTTTTGCTCACTGCTGCATCTTTTTTGTTAGCCGCAAACAAAGCCAAAAACTCTTTGTCAGCTGCTTTCTGCGCATTCACCACAGGGCTGAAAGCTGCTTCACGGGCTTGCTTGAGAAGCTCTGATGCATTGGCGTTGGTTTTTTTGGCCAAGGCAGCTTCAGCGGCATGGATGGCCTTGGTTGCAGCTTGCAGCTCTTTCAAACGAAAGGTGATGGTTTGATCAAACAGTGCAGAAACCACGTTGTAGCGCGCCTCAGACAAGTCAGAGTTGAACTGAACCTTGGCGCGCTTGGCAATTTCAAAAGGATTGGGATAGCCAGCAGGAGTTTTGCCACCCATGGCTTCGGGTGGCAAGATGGGCAAGCGTGAAATTTTGGGGTTGTAGAGCAGTTCTTGACCTTGTTGTGACACGGTGTAGCTGATGAATTTTTTGGCCTCAGAAGCATTTTTACTGCCGGCAACCAAGGCAATATTGGCAGGCACAACTGCCGTGACATCTGGGTAAACAAACTCAACTGGGAAACCAGAATACTTGCCAGCCAAGCCAAAGAAATCAATCACCAGGCCAATGCCGAATTGGCCATTGTTCACACCATCGGGCACTCCAAAACTGCGCTCGGTGATGGCTGCACTGTTGCCCGAAATTTGCAGCAATTGACGCCAGCCTTTTTCCCAGCCCTCCCCTTGTAACAAGGTTTCAACTGTTAAGTGCGTTGTTCCAGAACGTGAAGGAGAACTCATGGCCACATGGCCAAAATATTCAGGCTTGGTCAGGTCAGCCCATTGTTTGGGTGCAGAAAGTTTGTTGGCGGCCATGTAGCGCGTATTCCACATCAAACCGTAACCTGCCAAGGCCTGTCCTAGGTACATGTTGTCAGGCGCGTTGATGGGATAGGCGCCCACTTTGGCGGGCGTTGCTTTGTTGGCCAAATCGCCAATGGGCTCTAGCAACTTCAGACCCGACATCACTTCAAAGGCATCAGGCGCTGAGGCCCAAAAGACATCTGGCCGCTGGCCTACAGGCAATTCGCGAACATATGAAATACCCTGCACCGTGTTTTTATTCAAGATCTCGATTTTGATGTCCGGGTTGGCTTTTTCAAAGGCCGATTTGTAAATTTGAGTCAGTTCTTTGGGAAATGAGGTGATCACAGTGACGGTGCCTGCTATCGCCGACTGAGTGCCATAACCCAAAAAAGTCAGTGCAACTGTCAAAATAGATTGCGAAATAAATTTTGATTTCATGGGTCGGTCCAATGGAAGTGGCTATGGAAAATCTGATGTTACGAAAATAGTCACAACCTGACTATTCAGGATTACGATGATGAGGGCATGCTTAGCAATTCTTAAATAATCCTTGAACGAATGCTAGACGTCACAATCTCAGTCACGATGACGACCATGAAAATGATGGCCAATATCAATCCAACCTGATCCCAGTAAAGGTTGTTCATGGCGCTTTCAAGCGCCACACCGATTCCGCCGGCACCAACAAGACCCAGCACCGCTGACTCGCGAATGTTGATATCCCAACGCAACAAAGCAACTGACCAAAAAGCTGGACTGACTTGAGGCCAGTAACCCTTTACCAAAAGAATACTGCGAGGGGCACCGCATGAAGTGAGCGCCTCAATTGGACCGCGATTGGCCTCTTCAATGGCCTCGCCAAATAACTTCCCGACAAAACCAATGGATCGAAAAGCGATAGAAAGAACGCCTGCCAAAGCCCCGGGTCCAAAGATGGCCACGAACAGTAAAGCCCAAATCAAAGAATTGACCGAGCGGGTTGAAACAAAAATAAACTGAGCTGTCCAGTTGAGTGTTTTACTCGAGGTGAAATTGCGGGCAGCCAAAAAAGCCAAAGGCACAGCAATCAGCAGAGAAATAAGTGTGCCAAGTGTGGCAATGTGAAAAGTTTCAATCAGCGCTGGATGGATATTTTCTGGATAAAAATTCCAGTCGAATGGCCACATGCGTTTGAAGAGATCAGCTGTCTGCTCTGGTGCATCGTACAAAAACTCTGGAATCACTTCAATTTTCTTAAGCGCCCAAATAAAAGCTACCACAGTGATGATGTAAAAAACAGCGCGACCCATTCGCTCTGTTGCAGACAAGCGCTCCCAATGCTGCGCATTCACAATCTGTAGAGATCGGTTCACCGGAATATTCTCTTCAAAATATTAGACAGCAACTCTGCGAACATGATCAACGCAATGATCAAGATCAGGATTGTGAGGACCACGTCATAATCAAATCGTTGATAAGCGGTGAACAACGCAGCACCAATTCCACCGCCCCCCACTATGCCAACCATGGTGGAATTGCGTAAATTTGAGTCAAACTGATAGGCACTCAAACCAATGAAACGCGCAAAAACTTGAGGCATCACAGCCATGATCAGCACGCTGAAAAAACCAGCGCCTGTTGATCTCACAGCTTCAACTTGCTTTTCGTTCAATTCCTCAAGTACTTCTGCGAACAGTTTGCCGATGAACCCCAGGCTAGAAACAATGAGGGCTAAAACACCGGCCAACGCACCAAAGCCAACCGCCTTCACAAACAAGATAGAGACAATGACTGGATGAAATGAACGGCACACAGCAATGAAAACTCTCGCGCTGGCTGCTAGCCAAGAAGGTGATAAATTTCTCGCGGCCATGACCGCCAAAGGTAAAGACAAGAAAACCCCAACAGTGGTGGCGATGATCGCAATTTGAATTGTTTCCAGCATGCCCGTACTGATCAAATCCAGCTTGTCGGGTGCAATGTTGGGCGGAAACATCCGTCCAAAGAGTTTGTAAGCCTGCGGCAAACCGCTTACAAAGCGATCCCATGAAAAATTCACTTGGCCTGCGGCGTATAGCGCATAAAGCGCAAACCCGCTCCAAGCCAGTCGGCTGGGCCAATGCACATCGAAAGCAACAGGACGAGGCTTTGAACTAAACGCCAATTGACTCACGCTTGCCAGTCCTCTCCGCCATAGATGTCATTAAGGTGCTTGTCTTGCAATGCATCAGGCGGACCATCAAAAACCACTTGGCCAGCAGACATGCCAATGATGCGAGAAGCAAAGCGACGCGCCAAATCCACATTGTGAATATTGACAATGACAGGCACATCTCGATCTTTAGAAACTTGATCGAGCAACTCCATGATCTCAACAGAGGTTTTCGGATCTAAAGAAGAAGTAGGTTCATCGGCAAGAATAAGACCGGGCTCTTGCATCAGGGCTCGTGCAATGCCCACTCGCTGCCGCTGCCCACCCGATAATGCATCTGCACGACGCGATGCAAATTCTTGCGACAACCCGACAGAATCAATGAGTTCAAAAGCGCGAGAAATGTCTTCTTCCGAAAACTTGCGGAGCAACGGACGCCAAATGGGCAACTTACCCAACTTTCCACAAAGCACGTTTTCCATCACTGTCAACCGTTCAACCAAGTTATATTCTTGGAACACCATGCCGATGTGACAACGAGCCTCGCGCAAGGACTTGCCTTTTAGCTGAGCAAGGTCTTCACCTCTCAACTTAATCTGACCCGCCGTGGGGTCTATCAGCCGATTGATGCAACGGATCAGGGTAGACTTGCCTGTACCCGATGGACCGATGATGGCAGTTAAACCGGAGGCCTCAATTTCTAAATTGATGTTTTTAAGAACTGGCTCGCCTGGACGGTACTCCTTGTACAGTCCCTTGATAGACAGCAATGCTGCCCCTGCAACATTCATGTTCAAGGCTTTTTCTCGGCGCTGGCAGCAGCAGCACGCTTGGCAGCAGCCGCTTCGGCTTCGCGTTTGGACTCAGCTTCGTATGCGGCTTTGTTATAGGGCGTACCAGATTTTTCGGCAACATCCCGAACAACAGCCCAATCTTTAGCGTAAGAGATTGGAAGGAAACGGTCATCACCATTGAATTCTTTTTGCATGGATTCCGTGAACCTAAAACTGTAAAAGCATTGTTGCAATTTGCTTGCCAGTTCAGGTTTCAGGTCATGTGCATAGGCGAAAGACGACGTTGGGAAAGTTGCACTTTTGTAGATGACTCGAAAATCTTCTTTTTTCACTGTACCCCGAGTGATCATGCGATCAAAAACGTCAGAGGCAACAGCAGCCATGTCATAGTCACCAGAAACAACACCCAAAATAGACTTGTCATGTCCACCAGACATCATGGGTTTGTAGTCTGTGTCTGGTGTGAGGCCAAAGCTAGGAAACAGCACACGAGGCGCTAAATTTCCAGAGTTCGATGAAGGTGCTGTATGGGCAACTTTTTTGCCCTTGAGATCACCCAGTTTTTGAAATGTACTGCCAGACTTGACGATTGCAAGCAGGTTGTAGCCGCGGACCTCAGTACCCACTCCCTTAGCGGCAAAAGGCACTGCACCCGCCATGTTGACGGCAAATCCTGTGGGCCCGGTTGAAAAACCTGCAAAGTGCAATCTGCCAGAACGCATCGCTTCAATTTCAGCCGCATTCGACTGTACTGGATAGTAAACCGTCTTTTTCCCAACGCACTTTTCAAGGTGGTCGGTAAATGGCTTGAAGATGTTCGCATAAATTGCGGGATCCTCTACGGGCGTATAGGCCCAAACCAATGTTGACGGATCACGGTGCTTGCTTTTGTTGGTTGGTAAGTCCGCAACCAGATCGTTGTTTGCGTCGCAATACGCATTGTCTAATTGACCACGATGAGGGCAAGCGTCTTGTGCCGCGGATAAACCGCAGAGCGTCAACAAAGCAGCGGGCAGAATTACAAAACGGGCGCAAGAAAAAGATGCCTTAGGATTCATGAGAATGCCTCCGAATAGAAGTAGCAGTGGTAATTTTGTTAATCATCCTAGCATTACACAAGCACCCTTTAAACTATGGTTAGCCCCAAGCTGGCGCAAAATTGGCATGACTAATCTATCGGCTTGATGTCCAGTTCTTGTGCTAGCTTGACCCACCGAGCTGCATCCCCCTCCACTTTTCGACGCATCTCATCTGGTGCTGGCGATGCCACCTCCAAGGCCATGCCTGCCAATCTCTCACGAACATCTGGCATACGCAAGACTTGCTCCATTGCATTGGCAAGCTTGTCAACAATAAGTTTGGGCAGATTGGCGGGGCCCATGATGCCAAACCATTGCTCGTAATCCATACCCTGAATTCCTAGTTCAGCAAAAGTAGGAATGTCTGAAAAATCAGCGTTTCTTTTGGTGCCAGTAACTGCTAAGGCTCTCAATTTGCCAGATTTAACGTGTGTACCCGCACTGGCCATGGTGGTAATCATGACATTCACTTGTCCGCTGATTAAGTCAATCATGGCGGGTGATGATCCTTTGTAGGGCACGCTCATGAAGTCTAAGCCCGACCGCGCTTTGAACAAGTCAACAACCACGCTACCTGTTCCTGCGATGGCCATGGTCAATTTTTGCGGATTGGCTTTTGCAAAAGCCAAAGTATCCTTAGCAGTCTTTTGCTCGAAAGTTGCACTGGCCACTAAAAATGCTGGTGAACGACCAATCAGGGAAACCGGTGTGAAGTCTTTCACTGCGTTGTAAGGCATTTTGCGTGTGTAAATGGGCGTACTTGTATGAAACACGTCGACCAATACCAAGGTATAGCCATCTGGAGCCGACTTGGCCACAGCATCAGCGCCAATGATGCCGCCTGCACCGCCCTTGTTTTCAACGACGACAGTTTGCTTCAGAACGCCGGACAACTTGTCTGCGACTTGTCGACCGATTCCATCCGAACTACCACCCGCTGGAAATGGGATAACCAACTTAATTGGCTTGTTTGGATAGTCAGAGAGAGATTGCGCAAGTACTAAATTTACACAACTCAATGAGGCAATTAAGAAGAAGGCTTGCGCGAATTTTCGCTTTGATAAAAACGTTTGACTGCGAAATATTAAATTCTGCATTTTTTACACCTAAGTTGTTACGTTCCAATAATACCGCCATCTAGTTTGCGAATGGCCACCAAGGCGGACCTAGGTTGCCCATTGGGCGCATAGTCTGGCCAATTGGAGTATCGCCTTGGTTTGGAGGGATCACTGCGATCCGAAGGCGTTTCTCCAGGATGTTGAATGCTTACAAACATGGTGGTGCTGTCGGGGGTAAAAGTAACGCCCGTCACCTCGCAGTTGGTCGGCCCTGTTAAAAAACGACGGGTTTCGCCTGTAGCAGTATCGCAAGCCAACATTTGATTGTTGCCAATACGTGACAACTCGCCTTTGTACATTTGAGTTGCATGCGCATCGGTTTGAATCCAAAGAACGCCTTGCTTGTCAAAAGTAATGCCATCCGGACATGCATAGATATCACCCTTGATATTGCCTTTGGCCTCTGCTCGTTCATTGGCTGGATCGCCAGCTAAAACCATCAGGTTCCATTCAAATGTGCGGCCATCAAAGTCATTCGCATCCTTCCAACGAATGATCTGACCCATGACATTGTTGACCCTGGGATTTGCAGCATCGACACCAGGTTTTCCAGCGATACCTCGTTGACTGTTGTTGGTCAGGGTGCAGTAGACCCAACCCGAGAGAGGGTCGATGCTGAGCCACTCTGGGCGATCCATCTTGGTGGCACCCAACAAGTCACTGGCTTGTCTTGATTTAATGAGCACTTCACCTTGATCGGCAAACCCATTGGTGACAGTCAGTGGGCCTTGGCCATGCACTAGCGGAATCCATTGCCCCTTGCCATCGGCATCAAATCTTGCGACGTACAAGACGCCATGGTCTAGCAAATCTTTGTTGGCCTGCGCCTGCGTCAGACCGTTGCCTGCCTGTTTGATTTTGTCGCGACTGACAAATTTGTAGATGTATTCGAAGCGAGCATCTTCACCAGAATAAACGACGGCTCTGCCATCCTTGGTCATACCCACCCAAGCACCTTCGTGCGCTGCACGTCCCAACGCGGTTCTTTTCACTGGCGTGCTGTTTGGATCCATGGGGTCCAATTCGACCACCCAACCAAATCGGTGAAACTCATTGGGATTTTTTTGCAGGTCGAATCTCGGGTCATGCTTGTCCCAAGCGAAGAAACCAGACTTTGGGGCACCCCAGCGCTGCTGATCTTGAGTGGGCTTGTCGCCTGCACCAAAGTAGAAAGCAAAGTTCTCTTCGCCCGACAAATAGGTACCCCATGGTGTTTTGCTGCTGGCGCAATTGTTCAAGGTTCCTAAAACTGTGAGTCCTTGAGGATCAGCCGAGGTGCGCATCAGTGCATGACCTGCAGCTGGTCCTGCTACTCTAAAAGGCGTGCTCAAAGTCACGCGTCGCGCATAGGGCGATGGGCGCACCATGTTCCATCGACCATTTTTCATTTCAACTTCAATGACAGACAAGCCGTGCGCGTTTTGGGCTTTTCGAACTTTCTCCGGATTCATTGGATTGAAACCGCCAACATGAAGTAAGCCGTCATCGGTGTATTCATGATTGATCGCCAACAAACCACGGCTAGAACCCTGCAGAGGGAAATATTCCAAACCGTCGTGGTGCATGCCCAATTGCACCGCCTGATCGTCCGCAGAATTGCTGCCATCCATTTTGAAAGCAGGCATACGACCCGCAATACCCACTGGATCGCCCCAAGGGGCAAAGGGAGTCGCGGTGTAACCTTCCGGAACAACCAACTGATCGCCCATACCCACTGGAATGGGTTTGAAGCCAATTTTATTGGAGGGTCCTGCGAGAACTGCGCAGCCAGACAAAGGCGCCAAGACGGTGGCCAATGAAACTGCCGCACCGTTTCTTAGAAAAGTTCTTCTTGATGTTTCAATGACCGCATGGATACTGAGATTTGAAGAGCGATTGCTGTCTTCCATTTCACTGAAGTTTTTGGCCATGCTGAATCAATATAAAGTCAAAATTCCTAACCCTAACACTTGAAGAAGTACTTGGGATCAGGCGCTAGGGTTTGGCGTGATAGCTTGTAAATTCAATGTATTCATTGTGAGCAATTCAATCCGACAAGTGACCATTGACAAAATATGTCATGATTTTCCCAAGTCCTTTGCATTCAACCAATTCACGCTCCCGAATGTCAAAGTGTTCCCTCACCTGCAAATAGGTACTCGGAGAAATGTGAATTTTGCCGGGCAAAGAAGTTGACTCCATGCGGCTGGCGGTGTTAACGGTATTGCCCCATAGGTCATATGAGAACTTGGTGTGACCAATGACACCCGCAACCACAGGACCCGAATTGATGCCAATGCGCATTTGAAGTGCCATCTGATGTTGGTGGTTATATTTAATCTGTACTCATAAGGGTAAAACAATGTTGAATCGAACGACTCAACACCCAGCCCTTGGAGAAAAGATTTTCCCAATCGGTCGATTTCAGATAAAGTCTCGATGGGAAAGTTCAAAGAAAAACCCAGAACTTCTGCCGAGGGCTCTTGACGCAGCGTTGGATCAATTTGAACTGAATTCATAGGTGCTCAATGCACGTCAAAAAATTTAAATCATGTGGCGCGCCGCAGCGTCATCCCCAAATGTTCTGCTTGACGCTTCTCATAAGCCAAAAATGCTTCTGTGATTTGACTGCCTCGAACACCACCGCGCACAGAACCCGCTTCAATGTCCCCAAAGTACTCTTTCCAAAGGGGTGGCAACCGCTGCCCTTGAGGAATACTGAGCCACAGTCGCAGCAAGTGACGCTTACGCTCAGGCTCTTCATGGTCTTCAAAATTGGTGCGCGAGTGGATCACAACATAGTTGTTCAACAACTGCATATCCCCTCTGTCAAGTTGCATGGAATAGCAAAACTTATCATCGGGCAGCAGTTCATCCAGTAGGTCCAGCAACTCAATTTGCGCTGAGGTTAACCGAGGTACTTCAGGAAAATCGCGTTGCGCAGCCGTGACATTTTTTCGATTGGCACGCAAAGCGAAAAACTCTGGGTCATCACCCAAAATGGGACATTTGTAAAAAGGCGGTTGGCTGGCGTCATTGGTGCCTTGGTAGCTGTAATAGAAAGGTTGCTGCATCACAGGAATCAGGTCCGGTCGCAATCGCTTCACTTCATCAACCACGGCTATCGAGCTAGTCACCTTGCTGGTGCCGCCAGATTTTGCTGTTTGCAAGCACAACAAGGCCACCACATCGCATGAGTCAACGTGAAAATCCAAACCTGCATTGGTGTTGTAGCCACGGCCATTTTTTACCTTGTAACTACCACCTTCATCGCGAACATCGTTCATCACTTGGCTGGCAATGTTTTGTGTTCTGGCCACGCCAACATTGAGGCCAATGCCCCAATGCGCTAAGCGCGCGTCCTCTACCGACCAACGTTCAACTGGAAAACCCTTGAGCAAGCACATGCCATACGCCGTCTGAGTCACTGCAAAGGCTTGATCGATGGCTTGCTTGGCGTGTCGCTTCAAGGGGAAGTCGTTGGCTGTCATTTCTAGCCAATTTTTCCCCGTTGCTTTGGCATGCTGAAGCGCTTCCTCAATTTCAGTCACGGCCTCACGACTTAGAAAATGAATCCAAGAGGAATCTCGCGACAGTTCTTGTGGAAACCATGCGCGAGGCTTCTCTAGATTGGTTTGGATGAATGTACTCACAACGCATAACTCCAATTCGGTCAATCAAATGCCCACTGGTAACTGTCCAGTGCCATGGACATTGATTTTATTGAGCCATCTTACTGAAGAAAGCATGAAGAAAATTCACCCTAGGGTCTCTACCAATCCATACGCCTTGCATGTGACCGTCAAGAGTCTCTAAACTTCAAAGTTGATCAATGACTATGAACGGGTTGCGTATGCGTCGAATTTGGGCCGTTGTTTTGGCATGTTTTTCACTGACAAGTTACGCGCAAGACAGCAACTATCCTGTCAAGCCCATCAAGCTGTTGGTGGGCTATGCCCCAGGGGGTGCTACGGACATCGTTGCCAGAAGCATCGCCATCAAAATGCAAGAAACACTTGGCCAACCCATCATTGTGGAAAACCGAGCGGGTGCCAGTAGCAACATTGCTTCCGAATTTGTAGCGCGCAGTGCGCCCGACGGTTACACCCTCCTCCTGGGCACCATTGCCAATGCCACCAACATGACCGCCTACAAAAACATGGGCTACGACACGATGCGTGACTTTGTTCACATCACGCAGTTCATGACGGCACCCTCTGTGCTTACGCTTCATCCTTCTGTGCCGGCCAAGAACCTTCGAGAGTTCATCGCAGTCGCTAAACAAAATCCTGGCAAATTTGCGTTCTCTTCAAGTGGCAATGGCGGCTCCCCTCACCTGGCCGGCGAATTGTTGAAAATGAGAGCCAACATTGATTTGATTCACGTGCCCTACAAAGGCGCGGCACCGGCCATAGCCGACCTTTTGGGCGGTCAAGTTCAAATGAGTTTTCAGACGGCCTTGTCGGCCATTCCCCATTTGAAAAGTGGCAAACTGAACGTGATTGCGGTGGCCAGTAAAAAGCGCATGGGCACGATGCCCAATGTCCCCACCATGGCCGAAGCAGGCTTGCCAGACTTTGAGGTGTCCAGTTGGAACGGCTTGTTTGCGCCCGCTAAAACGCCTCCACACATCGTTGCTGCACTTTACAATGCTGCAACCAAAGCGCTTCAAACCCAAGACATCAAGGACAAAATGGAAGCCCAAGGCGCAGAGCCCGTAGGCAACAGTCCTGATGAGTTTCGTGCATTTGTCAAAACAGAAATTGACAAATGGGAACAGGTGATTGTGAAGTCTGGCGCCAAGATGGAATAAATTGGAAAAATCAATCACCCCTTACGAACTGATCGGCGGCGAGCCTGCTGTCAAAAAACTGGTCCATCGCTTCTACGAGTTGATGGAAGAGTTGCCGGAAGCCTATGCTGTTCGTCAGCTTCACCCTGAAAGTTTGGCAGGCAGCGAAGAAATGCTCTTTGAGTATTTGTCGGGCTGGCTAGGTGGGCCCAACCTGTACATCGCAAAGAAGGGGCATCCACGACTGCGCATGCGTCATGCGCCTTACAACATTGGCGCTAGAGAACGCGATGAGTGGATGCTGTGCATGACACAAGCTTTAACCGAACAAGTCGGCGATGAAGAATTTCGGCAAGCTTTGCTGAACCAGTTTAGCGAGCTGGCCAGTCACATGATCAATTCACATTGAACCCCCAAGCCTCATTCATCGCAGTTTAATGATTGGCTTCGTTGGACTTCTCGTACCAATTTTTTGAGTTGTTCACGACGTAAACCACCAGCAACATCACCGGTACTTCAATCAGTACCCCCACCACAGTGGCCAGTGCCGCACCAGAATTAAAGCCAAACAAACTGATGGCAGCAGCCACAGCCAACTCAAAGAAATTAGAAGCTCCAATCAGTGCTGACGGGCACGCTATGTTGTGCTTCTCGCCAACAGCACGATTTAACCAATAGGCCAGCCCCGCATTGAAAAACACTTGAATCAAAATGGGGACGGCCAAAAGTCCAATGATCAAAGGCTGTTTCAATATGGCTTCACCCTGAAATGCAAACAGCAGTACCAGGGTTGCAAGCAAGGCTGCAATAGACCAGGGTCCTATTTTCGCCATCACATCATCAAAGACTTGCTGAGCCTTAGACAACAAAATTTTCCGAAGCCATTGCGCCAGGGCAACGGGAATGATGATGTACAAAACAACTGAGGCAAGCAAAGTATCCCAAGGAACAGTGATGGCCGAAATGCCTAGCAAAAAAGCGACCAAGGGTGCAAAGGCAATCACCATGATGCTGTCGTTCAGCGCCACTTGCGACAAGGTAAACAAGGGGTCACCGCCTGTGAGCCGGCTCCACACAAACACCATGGCTGTACAAGGTGCGGCCGCCAACAAAATCAAGCCAGCAATGTAACTGTCAATTTGATCTGGTGGAAGCAAAGGTGCAAACCAATGCCGAATGAACAACCAACCCAACAAGGCCATTGAGAACGGCTTGACCAACCAATTCACAAACAAGGTAACGCCAATGCCCTTGATGTGCTTGCGAACTTCATGCAAGGCAGCAAAGTCTACTTTCACCAGCATGGGAATGATCATGACCCAAATGAGCAAACCGACCGGTAAATTAACTTGGGCGATTTCCATGCTGCCAATGGCTTGGAAAACCTGCGGGAAAAATTGTCCCAGTGCAATACCAGCCAGGATGCACAGAAAAACCCATACCGTCAGGTATCGCTCAAAAACACTCATTGGTGCAACTGTTTTGTCTTGTGTCATTCTTACAAGCTTACTTAAAACATATGACTGAACGATGACACGTCCAAACTAGCTTCACAAAACCCTCAGATAACGACAACCTCAAAGTCAGCTTTGGCAACACCACAATCCGGGCATGTCCAGTCTTCTGGAACATCGGCCCACAAAGTACCAGGTGCAATGCCATCTTCGGTCCGACCTTCGGCTTCGTCATAGACAAAGCCGCAAACGATGCAGATATAGGTTTTGAAATTGATGTTGCTCATGATTTATTTCAAAGTTGTGATTCTCAAACTGAAATGATTGTCACATGAATTAGGTTGACATATGTCAAGCTGCCGTTTTGGTATGGGGATAAATTGATATTCAATTCCCTAATGAAAGGCGCCCGTATGCCAACAAACCATCAAATCGGTCTCATTGCACTGATCAAACGATCGCGACCCATCAACCTCATTACGGGACCGATCATTTACAGCATGGTATTTCCCATCATGCTCCTTGATCTTTGTGTCTCGTTTTACCAATGGACCTGTTTTCCCATTTATGGCATTACAAAGTTCAACAGAAAAGACTACATTATTTTTGACAGACAAGAGTTGAAGTACTTGGACTGGGTGTCAAAGTTTCACTGCACTTACTGTGCTTATGGCGTGGGTGTGGCAGCTTATGTTCAAGAAATTATCAAAGCCACAGAAGCTTACTTTTGTCCTGTTAAACACAAAGAGAAAAACCTCATCGCAACGCACAAACATTGGCAGGCCATTGCCTTTGAACAAGGACCCGATTTTGATTTTGAGGCGTACTTGGAAAAAGTCCGAAACCAGATGACTCAAAAAAATGAGCCATGAATGAAGCGCTTATCTTTAAAGTCGTTTGACAGGTGCAGGCTCTGCAAGCAGTGGCGGCATGTGCTGCCATGACATCAAATTTGCCGCGCTTTCTGTGGAGGAGGCTAGCCAAGAACTGTGCAGATTCGGCGGAATGATCACAGGCGTTCTCTTTTCATCACCTTGCTTGTGAAACTGCTTCATCACAGGGTGCGCATCGGCATTGACCGTGAGCATCGAAAAACTCACCACCAATTCACCAGAAGTGGGATCTGTCCATCGGTCCCACAAACATGCGATGCCAAACGGATCGCCCGAGGCCAAACCAATCTTCCAACGCACTGCCCTACCCGATTCGTAACTGGGCTCATAGAAATTTTCAACCAGTACCAAGCCGTATTGGCGATTTCGCCACGCAGCTCGGTAACTGGGCTTTTCGGCTGCTGTTTCGCTACGTGCGTTGTAGGTATGGCGGCTTATTTTGTCGTCTTTTGCCCAAGCGGGTATTAAACCGAATTTGGCCAACCCACAAGCCACTCTAGATGTTTGATGACTCTGCACAACGACGGGGGCTTCAAAGCCAGGATAGGCCTCACTTGGGTACCCAGCCGGCACATCGACACCAAAAGCATCCTTGACCCATTGGGGTTTCTGAATGGGTGTGAAATTGGTGCACATGCTTCAGGATGGAGGTTGAGTGAACTTTTTGCCAGAACAGCGAATTGTGAGAAACTATTTTCAGCCGCATTTTGCACCATCTATAACCTAAGTTTCATTGAAAATCGCAGGGCAGCGGCTAAGATCAAACGAGCTATGACCCATCAATACTCCAATGCACTTCTGATCATCGACGATCACCCAGTCTACCGGGAAGCATTAGGCGAGATTCTCACACGAGAATTCAGCAACTTGGGCATCGGTGTCTATACAGCCAGCAACGCCAGTGAGGGGCTTGATTTGGTCGATGCCATGGACAAAACATGGGTTGTGTTACTCGATGTCAAAATGCCTGGACTAAGCGGACTGGCTGGCATTAAGGTATTCAAACAAAAAAGCAACGTAGAACATGTGGTCTCCATATCAGGTCTTGAATCACCAACCTGGGAACCACGTGCAGTGGCTGCAGGTGCAACATTGTTTGTTTCAAAGAACAACACGTCCATCAGCATCTACAACAAGATGCAAAAACTATTTAGAGTGAGTAGCATGCCATCTGTTGTTCAAACGGCAGAAGAACAACCTGATTTCCGACTGACTCAAAGGCAATTGGAAGTGCTGCATCTAATATCGCTGGGCCATCCCAACAAAATCATTGCTGACTATCTGGAAATCAAAGAACAGACAGTCAAAATTCACATCAATCAAATATTCAAAGAATTGCGGGTTTTCAATCGCACGCAGGCGGTTCTTAAAGCTCAAAAATATCAGTTGTTGAGCAATTAACGCCACATGCATCACTGCTCAGCAATAAATACATGAATCAAGAAAATCTACAAGCTGAGTTTCCAAATTTTGAGCAGCTTGTGGCGACTGAGAAGCTGCAATACATGCACAGCTTCGCCAAATCCAGCACCATTGCCACTGTACTGGCGCCCATTTTGTGCATCCCTCTTTACTGGAGGACCACTGACAACCTGCTGATCAATGCTTGGTTTGCGATGATGGCCGTGGTGGTCATCGGACGTTTTTTCCTGATTAAAAAAATTGATGTCAAGGCAAATGTTCAAACCAACTTGCTGCTTCTTAACATTGCATTAGGAACTGTGACTTTTGTTTGGGGCATTGGCTGGTTCATTTTTGTGGACACTGCAGACCCAGCCAATTACTTGATTTATCAAATCATCAGCTTAACGATTTTGTTTGTTGGCATGGTGGGCTACTGTGTCAGTTGGAAATCTTTCACTTACTTTGTGTTGCCGCTCAAACTACCTGAGTTGCTTTTCATCGTCACGCACTACGAATTCATTTTTTGGCCCATTCCAATTGGCTCCATGGTGGCATTCTATTTGGCCATCAAAATGGCCATGCTTTTTTCTCAATCATGGGAAAAGTCGTTTTCATTGCGACTTAAGAATGACGCCATGATTGATCAACTGGTCGCTGAAAAGAATGCCTCCATTGCGGCCAACGTTGCCAAATCTGAGTTCATTGCCACAGCCAGCCATGATTTGCGTCAACCCATGCAATCGATCAATATCTTTGTAGACATGATTGACGCCAAAAATCTACCCGAGTACGAAAACCGGGTATTTGCACGCATGCGCAATAGCATCGCCGTCCTTAATAACATGTTCAATACACTGTTAGACATCAGCAAACTTGATTCAGGTGTTTCTCCACGAAACATTGAGTTTTCAATTGCGCAATTGGCACACGATCTGGAAGTTAGTTTTTCTGATTTGTGCAAAGAGAAGAACCTCTCTTTCACGGTCAAACACCAAAACATTTTTGCGAAAGGTGACCCTCAACTTCTAGAGCAAATTCTCAGAAATTTATTGTTCAATGCCATTCAATATACAGATACTGGAAGTATTGTTGTTGCATTTGACAGTGAACAGGGCCAACTTAAATTCAGTGTCAAAGACTCGGGGCATGGCATTCCAGCCGCAGATTTGCCAGTGATATTCAAAGAGTTTTTTCGCTCTGAGCACTCTCGATCACATCACGATGGCCTGGGCTTAGGCCTGTCGATTGTCAATCGCATTGTTCAAAAAATTGGCGGCGAGTGCACTGTCAACTCAGAACTTGGGGTTGGCTCTCTTTTCACAATTCAAACACGCTACCCTGTAACGCAAGGCAACGCGTTGCTCAAAAATAGAGTGGGCTCACAGACTGCAATTCACGGCAGCGCTGAGCCGACGGCATTGATCGACGAAGTGCTTCACTCTTCGGTTGGTGTGAATCTGGGCATCATTGAGAACGACTACTCTCTCAAAAATGCATATGCACAGTATTTCACACGTGCAGGCTATTCTGTGTATTTGATTCCGCATGACGAGAACGAGTTTACAGAATACCTCGCAGAGCTTCCTGAGTTGCACTTTATTTTGAGCGATTTCCGACTGGGTGAAAGAAATGGCATCTTCTTCATCCAAAAATTGCGTGAAGAATTCAACGAAGAAATTCCTGCTTGCATTGTGACAGCGGACACTTCACCCCAGCATTTGCAGCTGTTTGACAAACTGAACATTCAAGTGTTGTACAAACCAATCGACATTCAGTCGATTGAAGCATTCATCGCAAAGAGCCTACCGCCGAAGCAGAAGTTGTAAAAGTACGCGACTTTTCAATCAGTTTGGTATTTTTTAAAACTTGCTTTTTAATTTGCAAAATTTGAGCTCTCCCCAGACATGTCTGTATGAGCGGCCTAGATGTTTGGCTGCCTCTCCAATCGATCCCTGAGAGTGCAAACTTTCAAGCAACTCAACCAAAGGATGCCCCAGTTGACTGCCTGTAGGCTTGTCTGAGTATTTGTACTCTGTCGCAATGTATCGCATTGTTTTTGAGTTGGTTAACTATTCAACGAACCGATCAATTGAGTTTGCGCAAGATGTATTTGCGCCATAATTCAACCGATGTTTGACATGCTAAGGACGTCAGCCTCGAGCCACAATCATCCAAACGCTCTAGAACCAAAGCTCTGATACCAGCATTGAATAAACACCTACCATGAAAATATTCAGTAACCAGCTGCACCATTTACACAAAGGTCGGCAAGAAATGTTCAGGGGCCGGCTGGTCGATTGCCATGAAGTTCCACAACGCCTCGAACATGTATTGAGTGAGCTTGAGCGTCGACCCGTTGGTGAGTTGCTAACGCCATCAGGCGATCTTCCACTCGATGAAGCGCTTCTCCGCGTGCACTCACCAGAATACTTGACCTTCCTTTCAACAGCATGGGATGAATGGGTTAGTTTGAGTCCAGACAATGTCAGCCGCGATGCACTGCCCTCTGTTTGGCCATTGCCTGGCAATCAGGCTTTCCGAACGGACAGACCACCCCTCAATTTTGCAGCCAAGTTAGGGCAATATGCCTTCGATGCAGGTACACCGCTTATGTCAGGCAGCTGGACAGCGGCGCGCGAAGGTGCTGCTTGCGCCCTCGCCGCAGCTCAGGCAGTGAGCAAGGGAGAATCATCCGCCGTGGCTTTAACGCGGCCACCCGGACACCATGCTGGCAAAGCATACATGGGTGGTTACTGTTTCCTGAACAATGCCGCCATTGCGGCGCAACACTTGAGCTCTCAAGGTCTGCAACGAATTGCTGTGATGGACATTGATTACCACCATGGCAATGGCACACAAGCTATCTTTGATGAACGCTCTGATGTTTATACCGTTTCAATTCACGGTGATCCGCAAACCGAGTACCCCTTCTTTTTAGGGCATGCCGATGAGCGCGGGACGGGTGCTGGCGAGGGGTACAACTTGAACTTCCCCTTGCCCAAAGGTACGGCCTTTGAAACTTGGTATGACATTTTGCAAAAGGCTTTGCAGGTTATCGCTGATTTTTCGCCTCAAGCTTTGCTTGTGCCTCTGGGCTTGGACACCTACGAAGGCGATCCCATCAGCGGTTTCAAATTAAAATCAGTGCATTACCTGCAGGTGGGCCGTGCCCTTGCCTCTTTGCGCTTGCCCACTGTGTTCACCCTAGAAGGCGGCTATGCTGTAGCAGACTTTGGCCGCAACACAGTCAATGTCTTGGAAGGGTTTCAGTCGATTTGACTTGGCTATGACCCGAAAAAAAAGGCCAGCAAATGCTGGCCTTTTTTTCTCTGACAACTCACCGTTCAATGCGAATCCACTTGCTTGGCCGCTTCAACAGCATCTCGCGTATCGCCATTTGCACCATTGAAGAACAAGTTCAAAAGTACTGCACTGATAGAAGCCAGCAAAATACCTGACTCAATCAAGGGGTGCAAGTTATGAGGCATCCATTGTTTGAAATTAGGTGCAATCAATGGAATCATGCCTATGCCAATGGAGATGGCCACAATCATGGCGTTGTAGGAATTGTTCTTGAAATCGACATTGCTCAAGATGCGAATTCCGGTCGCAGCCACCATGCCAAACATCACCAAGCCAGCGCCTCCCAACACCACAGTTGGCAAGGATTCAATCAAGGCCGCCATTTTGGGCAGCAAACCAAGCGCCAACAAAATCAAACCACCTGCAACACAAACAAATCGGCTCTTCACACCTGTCACGGCAACCAGACCTACGTTTTGTGAAAAGCTGGTGTAGGGAAAGGTATTGAAGATACCGCCCAACAAAGTGCCCAAGCCATCGGTGCGCAAACCTCGCGTCAGTGCAGCCTGGTCAACTTTTTTATCGGTCATCTCGCCAAGCGCCAAGAACATGCCGGTAGATTCAATCATCACCACAATCATGACCAGCGTCATGGTCAAGATCAGCACAGGCTCAAACACCGGAGCACCAAAATGGAATGGCATCACGACGTCAAACCATGCGGCCTTGCCCACTTTGTCAAAGTTCATCAAGCCCATCGCTGCGGCCACAACGCCACCCACCACGATGCCCAACAAAACGGAAATGTTGGCCACAAAGCCTTTGGCATACTTAGAAATCAACATGATGGTGACCAGCACCAAGCCTGCAATGCCAACGCCCGTTAAATCTGCATACTTGGGGTTGGGCATTTTCGGTAACAAAGCCAGGTCTTTGGGAATGGCAGGCAATGTTGAACCTGGCGCGCTTGCGGCGGCCGCAGCTGCATCCAGCCATTGCTTGTGTTCTGGGTTGACGATGCTTGGTGCTGTGGGACCAACTGGGTTGCCAAAAATCCAATTGATGCCGATGCGCATCAAGCTGATTCCAATCACAGCGATGATGGTGCCAGTCACTACCGGTGGAAAGAATCTCAGCATGCGACTGACCACTGGCGCGATGAGGATGGAGATCACGCCTGCACCAATAATGGCCCCAAAGATCAATTGAGCACCCATTTCTCCAGGGTTTGCATTGGCCATGGCCACCATGGGGGCCACGGAGGCAAAGGTCACGCCCATCATGACGGGCAAGCGAATGCCAAACCATTGTGTAGCACCCAGAGACTGAATCAGTGTCACCAAACCGCAGCAAAACAAGTCTGCAGAGATGAGGTATGCCACATCTTGTGGACTGAGTTTGAGGGCACGTCCCACAATCAGCGGCACAGCGACTGCACCTGCATACATGACCAATACATGCTGCAAACCCAATGCAGCCAGCTTGCCTGTTGGTAGTTTTTCATCGACAGGATGAAGGGATACGGTAGTCATAGGGCTCTTCCAATCACAGAGGTTTAAGGCGTGACGTTAATTTGACGAACGCCAACTGCACACCAAACTGTATACAATTTGAAAGACAAAATTTCTATCGAAAACCCTAATGAAAGGTACTTTCCAAAGAAAAAGTACCTCCAAATTCTATTTAAAACCCACGCGGTCCAACATTTGCTGTACTTTGATTTGATTCATACCCACAGCGCTGATAGGCAACACTTCGCTTTTGAAGCTACCACCCGACATGGCCTTCAGGGCAGGATTGTCAAAGCTCACACCTTTCGCAACAGGCCATTCATTGTTGCCATTTGCAAAATGGTTTTGAGCAGACGTACTGGCCAAATATTCCAAGAATTTAATTGCGTTGTCGGTATTTTTTGAATTTTTAGCAACCGCACCGCCAGCAACATTCAAATGAGTGCCCCAGCTGCCCTGATTGGGAAACACAACACCCACTTTTTCAGCCATCTCCTTCTCTGCCGTATTGGTGGATCGCAGCAAGCGGGCCATGTAATACGTGTTGGTGACGGCCACACCGCATTCGCCAGAAGCAACGCCTTTGATCTGATCAGTATCGCCACCAGCAGGATTGCGTGCCATATTGGCCACCAAGCCTTTTAACCATGCCTCTGTTTGTGTGGTGCCCAAATGTTCTGTCATGGCACCAAACAAACTCAGGTTGTAGGGGTGGGAACCAGAGCGAATGCAGAGTTTGCCCTTGAACTTTGGATCAGCCAATTTCTCGTACGTATCCACATCCGATTTTTTGTACTTCGCTTTGTCGTAAACGATGACACGTGCACGTGTTGACAAACCAAACCAAGCAATTCCGCCAGTGTCAGTGCGCTTGGCTCTGAGATTGTCAGGAATCGCGTCCTCTAACACCTTGGATTTGATGGGCAAAAACAAGCCATCGACTTCTGCTCGCCACAATCTGGCTGCGTCCACCAACAAAATCACATCGGCTGGAGATGCATTGCCTTCGGCTTTCAGTCGCGTCAGGATGCCGGCATCGTCCGCATCGACACGGTTGATTTTGATGCCTGTGCTTTTGGTGAAATCGCTGTAGAGGGCTTCATCGGTTGGGTAATGACGCGCCGAATAGATATTGATCGAAGCACTGCCCGTTTGTGCCTCTGATGTGAGAAAAGTGGCGCTCAAAACCGCTAAGGCTAGAAATGCAAACGGATGGCGAAGGCCTTTTTTGAATGATTTATTGCTCATATTGACACCTCAAAATGTTAATTTGAGCAAATTCTACATCAAATAAGAATGATTCTCATTTGCAAAGAAGCTTTTCTTCAATCAAAGGTCACCACATGGTCCACTTCCGCTCGAATACCAATCCACTCACCCAACTTGTGGTCGTGGTGACTGGGCACGTGCGCCAACACAATGTCACCTGACTGCAAACGCAATGTGTACAGAAATTCAGATCCTCTGAATGCTTTTCGAATAATTTCGGCTTTCACCTGTGCTTCGTCGTCGTGGACGATGTCATCTGCCCGAAGCAAAACATCGCATGCACGGTCATCCAACCCACCCACCAGAGAAGCGTCAAGGTCGTCTGTCAGAAAGCCCAAAACCGTTGCCACTTCCACCCTTGCACCTACCACCTTGCGGTGACCAGGAATAAAGACACCATGACCAATGAACTCAGCCACGAAACGTGAGGCCGGACGGTGGTACAGGTGATAGGCATCATCCCATTGCGCAAGGCGCCCCTCTTGGATGACACCAATGACATCACCAATGGCAAAGGCCTCCATTTGATCGTGTGTCACAAACAAAGCAGTTGCTTTGGCCTCTTTCAAGATACCTCTGATTTCCAATGCCAGTCGCTCTCTCAAGTCCACGTCCAGGTTTGAAAAAGGCTCATCCAATAAAAGTAAATCGGGCTGAGGTGCCAATGCTCGCGCCAGTGCAACGCGTTGCTGCTGCCCGCCCGACAATTCATGGGGATAGCGGTCTTGCACATCTGCAAGCCCAACCAACTGGAGCACCTCGCTGATACGCGATGACTTGAATTCGGAACTTTGACCGTGAAGACCAAAAGCAATGTTGCCCGCCACTGTGAGATGAGGAAACAAAGCGTAATCCTGAAAGACCATGCCCATGCGGCGATTTTCTGGCGCGGCCGAAAAGCCTAAGCGGCTGACTACGCGATCTGACAACTGAATTTCACCAGCCGCCACTGGCTCAAGACCGGCAATGGCGCGAAGTAAACTGGTTTTACCGCAGCCAGAGGGACCAATCAAGACGCCAATTTGGCCAGCCTCAAGCTTTAAAGAAACACCGTGTACCGCAGACTTTGGTTGGCCTGCGTAGCGAACGTCAACTTGTTGAAGTGTCAAATACATGGCCGAATTGTAAGGACAGGCAGACCCCGTGGCATTCATGACCTCATGATCATCCTTACAATTCCTAAGAAGATGTGCTTGTTCCGACAAGCTTTGCCCTAGACTTTCATTGGATTCTGCGAATGCCCACCCTCCGAATTCGTTCGGTTTTACTCAGCCTGTTGGCGTTGATCATTTGTTTACCCCTGGTGGCATTGGTCAGTTCATGGCTCGAGTGGAATGCCAGTTCTGCGGGCGTCCTGACGGCGATGATCGAGACTGTTTTGCCAGGCTATGCGATCACCAGCCTGTTGCTCTGCCTTGGCGTTGCGGTGGGTGTCACCTTGCTGGGCACCAGCACAGCCGCAGCGGTGACCTTGTTCAAGTTTCCCGGAAAATCTTTTTTTGAATGGGCATTGCTGCTGCCCATGGCCATACCCGCTTATGTGGTTGCCTATGCCTATACGGACTTTTTGCAATACAGCGGACCCTTGCAAAATTTCATTCGCAGCCAAACTGGCCTTGAGGGCCGTGTTTTGCCAGAAGTGAGAAGTTTGGGTGGGGCCATCCTTGTCTTTTCTCTGGCACTGTACCCCTATGTTTACCTGTTAGCGCGAACAGCGCTGAGTGAGCGTGCATCGCAATTGATGGAGGCAGCGCGCATGCTAGGGGCGCCCCTTCAACGTCGAATTTTAGAAGTCGCAATGCCTTTGGCCAGGCCGGCAGTTGCCGCAGGAGTTGCACTGGCTTTGATGGAAACGTTAGCGGACTATGGCGTTGCCAGCTATTTTGGTATTCAAACCTTGACGGCTGGCATTTATAAAGCTTGGTTGGTCATGGACAACCGAATTGCCGCAGCGCAATTGGCCACTTTGTTGCTGGGCACAGTTCTTGTATTGCTACAACTTGAAAAAATGGCGCAGGCCCGAATGCGTTTTTCAAGCCTGCGTTCTCATGCACCGTCATCAGATGCGCAGCCAACTTCTTTAACTGGCCTGTCCGCAATCGGCATGAGTACTTGGTGCGCCCTGCCCCTGTTCTTTGGATTTTTGTTACCCGTGCTGTTAATGCTGAGACCCTTGATGGACTCTGATCTCGATGTGCCATGGGCTCGATTCATCGATTGGGCGTTGAACAGTCTTCGATTGGGACTCATGACTGCACTGCTCGCTGTCGCATTGGCACTGGTGTTGTCGTACAGCTTAAGGACCAAGAAAGACCTCGCCACCCGCATGGCAACGGGATTGATCGGATTGGGGTACGCGGTTCCAGGGGCTGTGGTCGTGGTGGGATTGTTATTGCCGGTCACATGGCAACAACAACGCTGGCCAGATTCCCAAATTGGTTTCTGGCTCACGGCAACGGTGTTGGGTCTGATTTGGGCGTACATGATTCGTTTTTGTGCAGTCGCCTTGCAAACTGTGCAAAGTGGCTACACACGCATTCCCAAAAGCCTAGATGACTCTTCGCGTATGCTGGGGATATCTGGGGTCAAACTGCTTACCCTCGTGCATGTGCCTTTGTTGAAGCGTTCCATCTTTGCTGCCACACTGCTGGTGTTTGTGGATGTGATGAAAGAGCTGCCAGCCACTTTGGTGTTACGCCCCTTCAACACTGACACACTGGCTGTAATGGCTTATCAACTGGCAAGAGACGAACGATTGGGCGAAGCCGCATTGCCCAGTTTGGCTTTGGTTTTGGTGGGCTTGTTGCCTGTGATGTATCTTAGCCGTGCCATGAAAAAATCAAGTTCAGCCTCATCAATCTGTTGATGCGGTTGTGACCCCATGACGGTCTTGTCGCCCACGCAATTTGTGCGCAGTGCTGACTGATTGCTCATGTGAGCTCTGATTTGTAGGCTCACCCCCCAAGGGCAAGCGTTCCTGCGCCAAACATTTTGGCCGTGCCCTGGCACCACTTGCCAAATAGTCTTGGAGCAGGGATGCACGAACAGGCGATGAATCCATCTCTCTTACCACTGTCAAATAATGAAAGACAGCGTCTACTAAATCCTCGGGTGTCAACCCATAAGTTTTTCCAGTAGACAGCCAAACATGATCGGAAAAATGCATGAAGAATCGGAACGCAGAAGCAGGCTGTCCAATAGGCGTCAATATCAAGGGCAAGCTAGTTTTGAAGCGTCCCGAATTGGCAATCAAGTCCCAATACTTGGCCATGCGGGTGAAGCGCTCCAAGCTTGACGCATCCAAGTCCTTGGTTTTTCGCACCACATAAGGTGGTTGATCGTCATAGACCATTTCAAAAGGCACGGTGTGCCTTGCAATCGGCGTTCCACGCAAACGCTTCAAAATACCCAATTGAATTTCTTGCGGTCCAATGGCCATCAGTCGGTCAAAACCTTCTGCAAAGCTGTCCAGTGTTTCACCAGGCAAACCAAAAATCAAATCGGTGTGAAGGTGTGCATGCGACTCATTGATCAACCATCGCAAATTGGCTTCTGTCTGGATGTTGTCTTGCCGCCTAGAAATCAGTTTTTGAACGGTTTCATTGAAACTTTGAATACCCACCTCAAATTGCAGCACCCCAGGAGGGTACTTCGCAATCAAAGCTTTTAACTTGTCTGGCAAATGGTCTGGGATGACCTCAAAATGCACCAACAAACCTTCTGCACCGGGTTCATTCAATCGATCCAAAAAGAACTGGAGAATTTGAACAGATGCTTCAATTTTCAGATTGAAAGTGCGATCGACAAATTTGAAGTTTCGGGCGCCACGCTCATACAAAATTTTGAGCTCATGCAAGAACGGCGACAACTCAAAAGCCCACGCCGTTTTATCTAAAGAGCTGAGACAAAACTCACATTTGAATGGACATCCCCTTGAAGCTTCCACATACAACAAACGGTTGGCCAAATCGGCATCCGAAAAGTGTTGGTATGGCAAAGCAATCTGATCCATTGGCGGTTGTTCGCCTGGGATCACCTTCATGAGCGGGGGCGGACCCTGAACCAATTGCAAACAAAGTTTCGGAAAGCTCACATCCCCCCAGCCTGTGATCACATGATCGGACAATTTCACAATGTCTTGCTGGTCGGTTTCGTGACTTACTTCGGGACCACCCAAAACAATTTTCAAGCGGGGGCGCTGGCATTTAAGCAAACGAATCAGCTCTGTGGTCTGAAGCACATTCCAAATGTAAACACCGAAACCGATGACTTGTGTTTGACCTGGGCGCTCTTCGCCCAAGGTGTTCAACAATTGCAATACCATGTCTGGCAATGGCTTCGACAAGGTGAATTCAAGCAATGCTGTTTGATCTGCCAGCGCTTGGCTACCGTGACGCGCCATGTTGGCCATCAGATAGCGTAGGCCCAAAGACGCGTGGATGTACTTCGCGTTCAGAGTGCAAAGGATGATGGAGGGCTTCGAAGTCACAGAGTCGGGCATGTGTAGATTATCCTGCGCAAACAGAAACTCAGTGCACAAGCCAAATCGGAAATAAGCTGTATATTGAGCCCGTTTTCCAGCAGGCATTGCTGGCTACCCCTCAAATTAGGAGTCACAAGATGTTAAAAACATTCACATGGTCATTGCTGGCAGTTGCGTTCAGTGCCAACGCTGCGACGGCCCCTTACGACGAATTAGCCAATGCACCTGCACAGATTCAGACAAGCCTTCAAGAGGCCAAAGTCACCAACAAACCCGTACTGGTGGTCTTTGGTGCCAACTGGTGTGGCGATTGCAAAGTGTTGGACATGTCTTTGAAAACTGGGCCTAGTGCCCCATTGATTCAGCAGCATTTCAAAATGGTCAAAGTCAATGTTGGCAAATTTGACCGCAACCTCGACATTGCAGAAGCCTACGGTGTGCCGCTTAAAAAAGGCATTCCTGCAGTAGCCATCTTGTCAATCGATGGCAAAGTAATTTACGCTACCAAAACTGGCGAGTTGGCGGACGCCCGCAACATGGGCGACACCGCCATTTATGATTTTTTCGTCAAAGTGGCATCAACCAAACCATGATGACGAAAATTTCAAGCTGATGCGGCCATAGCAAAATCGTTTAGAGGACTTTCTCACATTCAAGGTATATGAGAGATGTGAAGGCATGCTAAGCAGAAATTAGCCGTTTTATTTTCACCAACTCCCATGCGTCTTCAACCCATTCGCACAAGATTGCCCGTGACTCTCTTGGATCAATGATGTCAAGAATTCCAAATTTTTCTGCTGTCTTGAAAGGTGAAGACAAGTTGAGATAAAACTTCTCTAATTCCAGTCGTTTGGCTTGTGGATCCACAGCAGATTCAATTTCAGTTTTGTGCGCTGCCATCACTCCCCCCTCAATGGGAATCGAACCCCAGCGTGCAGATGGCCACGCATACCTGTGATTCAACGCTTCTCCATACTTAGGTGCATGCATTCCGCCGGCCATACCAAAGCAACGCCTGATGATAATTGATACCCACGGTGATTCACATTCATGGACAGCTTGACCCACGCGCGTTGCGCCCAGCAAGGTACCTGCCAATTCAGCTTCAAGACCTGTAGCATTGCCCGGCTGATCAACCAGATTCACAATGGGCAATCCAAATTGACTGCACAATTTAACGTGACGCTCCATTTTGTAGGCAGCCTGTACCGTCATGGCACCGCCCTGAACTTTGGGGTCGTTGATAACAACACCCACAGGGTAGCCATTGAGCCTGGCCAAAGCTGTGATCACGGAGCCTCCTTGAAATTTCCCAATTTCAAAGACAGTGTCCAAATCAAAAATACTCTTCAATATTTTACGTGGATCAAAAATCTGTCGGCGATCTTTTGGAATCGCATCTTTTAGCCAGTCGTCAGCACGGTTAGGTGAATCGTTACAAGCTGTCACAGGTGCCAAATGGTGAATACTTCTCGGCATGTAAGACAAGAATTTTTGCACTTGTAGCAGAGCATCTGCTTCATCTACAGCCTCGTTGTGTACCACAGCATTTTTCCGCTGAACCTTGTGCCCACCCAAATCATTTTTATCGATTTCCACACCATAGGCTTGACGAACCACATGAGGCCCTGCTGCCATCACTTGAGCCTGGTCATTTACCAAGACCGAGAAGTGCGAGGAGACCACTTTGATGGCACCCAAACCGACACAAGATCCTAAAGCCACGCCGACTACAGGAACAGTCTTTAGCAACTCATTGGCTGGCCAGGTAGGGTAACCAGGAATCTTCGTGCCGCCCAGTTGCATCAACAACTTCACACTACCACCTGCAGAGTCAACCAAGCGGACTAAAGGCATGTGCATTTGATGCGCATAGCGTTCTATGTAAATCCATTTTTCTGCAACTGTGGCCTCGGATGAACCAGCGCGTATGCTGAAATCATCTGCATGGATGGCCAGTTTGCGACCGTCAATGCGTCCAGTTCCAGTCACTGTATTGGTAGGATCCAGCAGAACAAACTTACCTTCTGAGTCTTGATGGCCTTTACCCGCAATGCAGCCCATCTCTTGAAACGAATTGGCATCTAACAAACTATTAATTCTCTGCCGGACATCCATTCGTCCTGCTGAATGCAATTTGGCCAGCGCTTGCGGACCTCCCATTCCCAAAGCTTGATTTCTGCGACTTTCTAATTCGCTTAGTTCTTCTTGCCACTCACCTTTGGGTAAGAAACGTGCGGGGTGTTGAATCTTGTTCACTTCGAAACCAATCCCAATTCTTGAACCAACTCATTGATCGATTTTTGTTCGGATACCATGTATTTCATGGACTCAGCATGATCTCTGTATACAGGTCTACCGCCATTTTTTTCGACCAAAGCCAACCATGCAGGGTGTTGAGAGACTTTGCGCAAAGCGTCTTCCCAAAAAGCAATTTGTGCAGCTGACATATTCGGCGGAAGAAGCAGTCCGTTATAGGTCACAAAGTCGGCTGCAATGCCCTGCTCTCGCCAAGTTGGCACTTGTGCCAAAGCTCCTGAACCGCGTGTGGGTGACGCACTGGCCAGGACACGCACTTTGCCTGCTGCGACTTGCGGCATGATGACTGGTGCTGTAGCCGAAATGACGTCAATGTGGCCGCCCAGCAAGGCCCCCATTGTTTCGCTTGAAGCTTTGAAGGGTGCAACAGTCAGATTTTTAATGTCGACACCGGCAACTTTTAATGGTTTGGCGATAGACAAATGTGTACCTGAGCCCAATGCAGGTGCAACGCCAATTTTGAGTGAGGTCACATCCTTGCTCAAAGCTGTGACCAACTCAGTCGCTGATTTGATGTTGGAGTCAGCTCGCACAGCGACCATTTGAGTTTCCTCAACCATCATGGCGACGGGAGGATAGTCTTTCAAATCAGCCTTCAACATGCCGGCAGCAATGGCTACCAAGGTGCTGGTGTGAAATGTTCCTAGCCAATGAGCATTGCCCGAATTGCGTTGCAATTGCTGCAAAGAAATGATGCCTGCACCACCCGGCTTGTAATCGATCAACATGGTTTTACCTTGGATCAAATTCAATTGGGTTAAGGCATCTTGAATGCCGCGCGCATAGATGTCTACTGATCCTCCGGGGGTGACGCCCAAAACGTAAGTGATTCGGTCTGTCGGTTTCCAACTGCTGCTTTGCGCTGACGCCTCCATTCCAATACAGCCTAATGCCATCGCTATTGTAAATTCACGTCTTTTCAGGTTCATGGTGTGTCTCCGTTTTAATCACTTAGACGACTTAAATGCCGCAAGTAAATTTGCTGTGTCTTGTCCCAGCTCGTGACCCGTATGCCGGATAGAGCCAGGTGTACGAGATAGTCGCGGCACCACACCCATTTGAGTGGTATGACCAATTTTTGGATGCGGCACTTTAACCAACATGTTCCGCTCTAAGAAATGAGGATCTTGGTAAATATCGGCGATGGTGTAAACACGCGTATTCGGAACGCCAGCGTCCTCAAGCATCTCAGCCAATTCATTGCAAAGATACTGTCGTGTCCAGTCAGCGATGATTTGGTCTAGTGCTCGCGCATTGGCGGGTTCGCCTCTAGCACGGATGTTTGCAAATTCGGGCACTTGCATCAAATCAAGGCGATCCATGGCTTGCATCAGCCGCTCACAGGTAGGGTTGCTGTTGGCTGCAATCAAAATATAGCTACCATCTTTTGTTGGGTACAAACTGTTGGGGGCCATGCGCGGCAAATTTGCGCCTTCACGTTTGGGTACAGTGCCATGCTTTTCATAGGCCGGAACGATGGGCTCCAATTGAGTAAATGCCGTTTCGTAAAGCGCCACATCCACAACTTGACCTAAGCCTGTCTTGTCTTTTTCACGCAGTGCCGCCAACGCGCCAAAGGCTGCATAGGTGGACGTCAAGTAATCTGTCGTAGCCAAGGCGACACGTGCCGGAGGACGATCTGGATCACCCGTCATGTGGCGAACACCACCGACGGCTTCACAAATGGCGCCATACCCAGGTCTTGGCGCATAAGGTCCCGTTTGTCCAAAGCCACTGATGCGAACCATCACCAAACCTGGATTTGATTTAGAAAGTTCTTCATAGCCCAAACCCAGTCGCTCCATGACACCGGGCCGGTTGTTCTCCACCAATATGTCAGCACTTGCAATCATGGACTTGGCCACACGCAGGTCTTCTGTATTTTTCAAATCCAGCACGACGGATTTTTTATTTCGCAGCAGCGAAGCGGCATATAGCGAGACATCATCGACATGTTGCCCCATTTGTCTCACTGGATCGCCTTCAGGCGGTTCGATCTTGATCACATCGGCGCCAAAGTCGCCCATTAAGCGTGTGCAGGCCGGACCAGCAATGGTTGAGCAAATCTCAATCACAAGCAGCCCCCGCAACGGGCCTGTGGCTTCAGTCACTTTGACATTGCTCATTTCAAATCTCCTGCTTTTATGTTGGCAAGTGCCATCATTTGCCGCGTAGATTCTTGACTAGATTCGTAGATGCGTGTCCGAGCAAGAGACACCAAGCTTTCAACATCGCCCTTGCGTTGCGCGTCCAAAGCCATTCGCCACAAACTGGCAGAACGTTGACGACGCTCAATGGTGGCTAAACCCAATTTGCTGTACCGCAATGTTTGCAAAGACAGGCCTGTGAGCAATCGATGAAGTTTTTGATTGCCTGCTATGCGTGCGCACAAAATGATGAGTCGATAAGTCGTTTCGGCATACTCATCCCCACTCAAAGGATCGGCCGCTAATAATTCAAGCCGCTCAGTACCTGAGGCTAAAATTTTCAGCCACTCCTCTGAAGAAGAGCTGCTAATTTTGCGAATCACAACCTCAAAGAGACCCGCCCGAATCTCCATCAATTCGTCGAGTTCGGAGACAGTCAATTCAGTCACGATGGCACCCCGCCTTGGCAACAAGGTCACCAGCCCCTCTCTTTCCAAAATTCTCAATGCATCTCGAACTGGTCCCCGACTGACTTTGAACTCTTCGCTAACCTCCACTTCACCAATTCGGCTACCTGCTGGCATGAGACCTGACAAGATGCGGTCACCTAATTTGGCTGCAATCTGCTCTGGAACTGTTAACGTGGGAATGTCCTGGTCTGCAAACAATCGAAATGCCACAGTACTTTCGGCAGCACGGTATGCATCGTCTGGTAGGTCTTTCACATGCATGGCTTACACCAGATGAATGACAACTTGATCTTCGGCAACTGGGTCGCCCTCTGCAACCAAGACTTCGGACACTTGCCCTGCGCGCTCAGCTGAAATGGGGATTTCCATCTTCATGGACTCTACGATCGCCAAAACCTCATCGGCTTCTACGCTTTGCCCTGCGCTGACGAGCACTTTCCAAACAGTTCCGGTGACTTCTGATTTGATTTTCAACATTTGTTAATTCCAAGATTGTTAACAATATTATGAAATTAAAAGCCAAGTCGCCTATCGGCAATAACCCTTAGCAAAACAAAATGCCTTAAGTTTGGAGATCTAAGAACACACGCCCGTTCTCAATCTTCACAGGCCAAGCTTTGACAGGCTCGGTAGCAGGAGCACACTGGACAGAGCCATCACGAACATCAAACAACGCTTGATGGAATGGACATTCCACATGGTGACCCTCCACAAACCCATCGCACAATTTGGCGTTGCCGTGGCTGCATTCATTGTTGATCGCATACACGCCATCCTCCAATTTAAAAACAGCGATGTCATGATTTTGAGGGGTGACAGCAATGCCTGCACCTTCAAACAAATCGGCCTCTGCGGCCACGTCAATCCAGTTGTTCATGGTTAGATGGGGTAGATCACAGAATTGGGAATCATCTCGCTGTCGTAAACGCACAGACGCTCAGCGAATTTGAATCCTTCGGGTGTCGACACAATGATGTCAAGATAACGTCCCACGTTGAAGACGGTGCTTTCTTTGTCCAACTTGGTACGAAACACCGCGTAGTTGGCCTCACTGTAAATGCGGCCTTCTTCTACTTTTCGAACGATGGGTGCGCCCACCATGTGTCGCTGATAGTAGGGGTCGTGAAAGATGGTTTCACTGATGCCATACACGCGATCTTTCAACATACCCTTGCTGGTCAATGTCAATGTGGCCAAGGGAAATCCGCGCTCGTGATTTTCACGGGGTTGTAATTTGTAAACACACTGCTCTGTGAAGAAGTCAGGCCATAAATTCCATTGCCCACTGTCGACGGCACTGGCGTAATCGGCATAAAGTTGCTGGATGCCAAACCAAGTTTGCATGTCCACCATGATCAATCCTCCATCACATTTCGCCAGTATTCGTACATCCCTCGGATCAGGGTTTCGGTCACCATATGATCGGTGTCGCCTACATCTTTACCGCCCAACTCAGCAAGCGCGCGGTGCTGAGATTTAGATTCAAAGGCCTGCTGCGAAAATTCAATTACTTCACCATCATCGGCTGAGACAAATCCTGCAGGGCCAAACAAGTTGGCTTGTCGCAAGCGGCGCTCAGTCATCTCTGGCGTGTCGTCTTCAAAGCCGAAATGTGTCCACACGAAATCAAATGCGCCATGACCGTCAGGCTGAATGTGGCGCGTAGAAACACTGTTGACCTGCTGCTGAAAAATCACACTGGGAAATAGCGTCATCATGACAGCCGTAGGCCCCTCCCACCAAGGCTCGGGCACGATGTCTAAGAAACTGGGGTCGTTGAGTTCCATGCTGGCTTTGAAACTACTGACCTGCGTCACATCTGAAGCCCCACCCGTTGCTTGTCCTGCAGAGCCGCGCGTGGAAATCATGGCGGCATGACGATGCTTGTCGTCCATGCGCAATTCGCTTTTATTGTCAGCGCGCCAAAGTCCAAAGGTCACAAACCAAGTGTGCAACAAGCCTGGGTGATAAGGATCTTTGATGTTCTCTTGCATCAATTTCCAGTTACCTGGAATATGCTGGCGGTTGTAGCCCAATATCTTGAGCTGTCGACCATTGAACAATCGGTCAAAGTACTTCAGGATTACCGGCCCCATGTAGTCTTCCAAAGACTCAACCTGGTGATCAAAAGAAGCAAACACAACGCCACCCCGTATGGCCACTTTCAACGAAGTTAAGCCATGGTCTTTGGGGTCAAAATCGGCAGGCATGCCGCCATTGACCTTGCCATCTTGCCGCACACCGCGTCTAAAGGGGACCCCTTGTAACTTGCCATCCAAGGCATAGCTCCATTGATGGTAAGGGCATACCAATTCTTTTTTATTTCCATGCCGCTCTCGGCAAAAAGCCATCCCACGGTGCGCGCACACATTTTCGACCACGTGAATTTGGCCATCTTGGGCGCGGGTCATGATGACTGACCGCTCGCCAATGACGGTGCGTTTGAAATCACCCGCATTAGGCACTTCAGCCTCGAGACCTACATAACTCCAATGGGCCTTGTAAAAAAACCGCTCTAGCTCTTTCTGATGCGTGGTCTGCTGCGTGTAGACGGCAAATGGAATTCGGCTGGTGCCAGGCGTTTCCCAATGAATTGGCTGATCTAGCATGTTTGCTGGTCTCCACAAGATGTTTAAAGTACATCATGCCATCCGTATTAAATTAGTAAATCGGATTTTAAATATAATTATTATTTGAAAATCAAATATTTAATCATCCATGGAACTGGCCAAACTCGACCTCAATTTGCTCTTGGTTTTTCACCATTTGCTCATTTTGAAACGCGTCTCTGCCGTCGCAAATCTCTTGAACATGAGCCAACCTGCCGTGAGCAGTGCTTTGGGCAGGCTCCGCAGCAGTTTGAACGACGATTTATTCATTCGGACCCAGGGAGGTATGACCCCAACGCCTTATGCCCTTCAACTGGCAGAACCAATCGCCATGGCGCTGAATGGATTGCAACAAGCTCTGAATGTGCGCGGCGCTTTTGATCCAAAGACCAGCCGTCGAAACTTCACCATTGCGCTGACGGATGTTGGTGAAATGTATTTCTTACCTGTACTGGTCAATGTCCTGGCCAAAGTAGCACCCGGCGTCACTTTGCAAATTGTGAGCGTGGCGCAATCGGCGCTCAAAGAAGACATGTCAACGGGTCGAATTGATTTGGCCATGGGATTGCTGCCGCAACTCCAAGCGGGCTTCTTTCAACAATCCTTGTTCAAGCAAAAATATGTTTGCCTGATGCGCAAAAAACATCCGTTAACCCAGACGACAAGCATTTCAGTGGCAGCTTTGTTTGCCTCAGAACACGTTCGGGTATTAGCAACCGGCACAGGACATGGCAAAGTAGATGCGGCCATGGACCAACAAAAATATTCGCGGCAAGTGAGGCTTACAGTGCCCCACTACGTCGCCTTAGGTGACGTACTTCAAAATGCCAACTTGATTGCTGTGGTGCCCGAGCGATTTGCTCAACGCATTGTCAAACCTTTTGATTTGGTCATGCGCGATCTACCCATCAAAGTGGAAAACAGCGCCATTCAACAGTGTTGGCATGGTCGCCTGCACCGCGACCCAGGTCACCAATGGTTGCGCCAATTGATGCGCGAACTCTTTGGTGACCGTTCCACAGCAGACGAGGAACTAGCGATCTGATGGATCAGAAAGGCAATCCCACGTAATTTTCTGCCAGAGAACTTTGGGCTGCATCGGATGAGAACAAATAGGCCATCTCAACTTCTTGCAGCTTTTGGTCATATTCGATTGAATCTGGGAATGTGTGCAACAAGGTTGTGAGCCACCATGAAAAGCGCTGCGCTTTCCAAACGCGGGACAGCGCCTTTTCGGAATAGTTGTCCAAACCTGTGCTGTCACCCTTTTGGTAGTGGTCCACAAAGCCATGGTACAAGTAGTAAATGTCAGACCCTGCAGTGTTCAAACCCCGTGCACCAGTGGGCGGCACAATGTGGGCCGCATCACCTGCCAAAAACATGTTGCCGTAACGCATGGGTTCAGCCACAAAAGATCGCAGCGGTGCAATGGACTTTTCGATGGTGGGACCTGTGATCAATTGCTCAGACACTTCTGCGGGCAAACGACGTTTCAACTCCGCCCAAAAAGCCTCATCCGACCAATCTTCAACTGAATCAGTCAGTGGCACTTGGATGTAGTAACGGCTTAAAACTTGTGAGCGCAAAGAGCACAGTGCAAAACCACGCGGGTGCTTGGCGTAAATCAGCTCAGGCGAAACTGGTTTGGTTCGAGACAAGACGCCCAGCCAACCAAAGGGATACACTTTTTCGTATTCTTTGATGACGTCGCTTGGGATGGATTTGCGGCTCACACCGTGAAATCCGTCAGCACCAATGATGAAATCGCAATCAACGCGTTTTTCCTCACCGCCCACACTGTAGGTGACGTAAGGCATGTCGGACTTCACATCGTGCGGTTGAACGTTTTCTGCGCTGTGAATCACGATGCCGTTCATGCGGTCCCGCGCTTCATACAAATCGCGCGTCAACTCCGTTTGACCGTACACCATCACGGAATTCCCACCGCTGTATTTGTGCAAATCAACCCGATTCAGTTTGTCGGCATGCGCCAAGAAAAATCCATCGTGAATTTCACCTTCTCGGTCCATGCGCTCACCGCACTGGGCTTCACGCATGAGTTTGGCAAAGCCATTTTCCAAAACACCGGCACGAATGCGACTGAGCACGTAATCCCGTGTTTGGCGCTCCAAAACCACCGTTTCAATGCCTTTGAGATGAAGCAACTGGGAGAGCATCAGGCCAGATGGCCCGCCACCGATGATGCAAACTTGGGTTTTCATTTGTTGTCTCCTTAAAACTTGATCTAAGGCAATTTGCCAAAACGTTCCTGAAGATAACCCTTAAGCGACCAGACAGGAATGGCTGAAACTGGCAAAAACTTGTACATTTCGAACATGGAAAAAACACTTGCCCATGTACAGAGCTACAGTCTATTTGGCGAATCGACACATTTGCCAGACGTGTTGCACTGCGAAACCATTGCAGACCGTTCTGAACTGCACGACTGGGAGTTGGCACCCCATCGACATGCACGTTTGCATCAAGTCTTGCTGATAGCGAACGGCGGTGGTTGGGCAACCTTAGATGGGAAAACCCAGGCCTTGCCCACAGGTTCCTTGGTCAATGTGCCACCCGAACATGTCCACTCCTTTCGATTTGAAAAAGACACGCGCGGTTGGGTCACTACCTTGGCCGATGAATTACTGGACGAACTGTTGGTGGGCGGAGGCACCCTTCGTTCTGAACTTGATCAGGCCTGTGTGCTGTCCGCTGACACCTTCGTCACCCAAACTGTTCATCAGATATGGCTTGAGTTCTCCGCGCAAGAAAAAGCCCGCGCGCTGGTGCTGCGAGGACTGAGTGGCGTGTTGTTGGGCTGGGTTGCAAGACAACTTGCCCAGAGCACATTGGCGGACGCCAAATTCAATGACTCGGAATTGGTTCAGCGGTTTAAAGAGTTGATTGAGCTCAACTTTAAAGCCCATTGGTCTGTGAGCCAGTATGCCAAAGCCTTGTCTATCTCTCCAACCCATTTGAGCCGGCTCACGCGCGCTGCCAATGGAAGCAGCGCACTGCGCATGATTGAAGCCCGACTGATGCGCGAAGCACGTCGAAATTTGGCTTATACGAACCTCAGCATCTCCAGCATTGCCTACACACTGGGCTTTACAGATCCCGCCTATTTCTCTCGCGTTTTCACACGTGACGCAGGCATTTCACCAAAGGCATTTCGAGCGCAGATTTAATTTGGTAATTCGAATGAATCTCGTGGAACTCTCACATGTCGGGTTCAATCCGATAATCAGTCATCAATCTAAAAGAATAGAAGAATTTAATGAGCACCCTCAGCCCTTCACGCATTGTCGTCACCCTGATTTTTTGGAATGTATTTGCATCGCAAGCCACCCCAGTCTTGCCAAATGGCAAAACTTTTGAGGCTCGCGAAATGGACTGGCGAAATGGCGCCATCGTTTATCAAATTCTTGTCGATCGGTTTGTACCTTCTGATCATTTAGAAGCAAAAAAACACCTCTATCCATCACCCAAGGTTCTCAAAGAATGGCATGAACAGCCTCAGCGCGGCACCGAGTTAGAAGCCCAAAAGCTCAACAGTCAAGAGCTTGAATTTTGGGGAGGCGACATTCAAAGCGCTGGGACCAGACTCGACCATGTCAAGCAACTGGGTGCCACCGCAATTTACTTGAACCCTATTCACTTAGCATGGACCAATCACAAATACGACGCTCTGGACTACAAAGCCATTTCGCCAGAATTTGGTAGCCGCAAGGACTTCAAAGAATTTGCAAAGCATGCCCATCAACTAGGTTTAAAAGTGGTGTTAGATGGTGTGTTCAATCACATGGGCCGCAACTCACCACAGTTTAAAGACGCCATGGTCAACCCCAACAGCCCTTGGCGCAATTGGTTTGCAATCGGTGCGCAATACAAAGGAGGCGCTCGCGTTTGGACAGGCTTTCAAAATTTACCTGAATTGAATTTAGAAAACCCTGCAGTTCGCCAATATTTGTATGAAGCCCCCGATTCCGTGGTTCGCGGCTACCTCCGTGATGGGGCAGACGGCTGGCGTTTGGACACTGCTTACGAACTGGGTCTGCCCTACATGCGCGCCCTCACAAAAGCAGCACGCCAAGAAAAAAAAGACGCTTTGGTCGTTGGCGAAATAGTCAATTACCCCGATCAGTGGCTGACCGCGATGGATGGCGTCATGAACTTCACTTTGAGAGAAATGATTTTGGGTCTTGCAAAAGGTGAGATCAGTGCTGTGACAACTGCGCGAATGATCGAACGCATGATCCAAGATGCAGGCATTGAACCCATGTTGAAATCTTGGAACATCATTGACAACCACGACATTCCTAGAATTGCCACGCAGTTTCCTGACGCCAAACAACGCCGTTGGGTTCAATCTTTGCAATTTACTTTGCCGGGCTCCCCCAATGTGTATTACGGTACTGAAATCGGGATGACCGGTGGTGGTGATCCTGAAAATCGAAACCCAATGCGATGGGATTGGGTTGGCACTGACCACCCAGAAATGATTTGGCTCAAAAAACTGATCGACCTGCATCAGCAAAACAGAGCGCTGCGCGTGGGCAACTATCGCCGAATCGAAAGTGAACGACTGTTTGCCTTTGAAAGATACACTGACAAAACGCTTGAGACTCGACTGGTTTTGGCCAATCCCAGCAAAACAGATGTTTCTGAGACGATCATGGTTGCCAATGCAGGCTTGATGGACGACACCCCCTTTGTCGACTTGTTGGGCGCAGACATACAAAAACACATCACCACCATGGGGCCAGGCCTCATGCGCATCACTGTCCCTGCTCAAACAGTGATGGTCCTGAAGCCTGTTGAGCGGGATTTAGGTGGGTACAGCAGATACAAACGATATCCATGAAGCATGATCTTTATGAGGACCTATCAAACACACTTGACCAAGTGCTAAAGTTCAAACCTAGTGCAAACCTTTTAGACATACATGACTCTTCCCAACTGCCCTCAGTGCCAATCAGAATTCACTTATGAAGATGGCGAAAATTTCATCTGTCCAGAATGTGCGCACGAATGGCCTCAACATGTTCAAGCGGAAGTTGAAACCAGCAAGGTTTTCAAAGATGCCTCCGGCAATGTCTTGCAAGACGGCGACACCGTGACCTTGATCAAAGACCTCAAGCTCAAAGGCTCTTCAAGTGTGATCAAAGTGGGCACCAAAGTGAAAAACATTCGTTTGATCGATGGCGACCACGACATCGATTGCAAAATTGAAGGTTTTGGTGCCATGCAACTCAAAACGGAATTTGTTCGCAAAGCCTGACTCCTTCACAAAACTGAATCCTATTTTTACGCCGCCATGAAAAAAATCTTTTTCTGCTTGACCTTGACGCTTGCAACTTTGTTAACCGGCTGTGGGGGTGGCAGTAACAACACACCTTCAGGCCCCACGCTCTTGCAAACCACAGACACTTTAGTAGGTACCGGCGCAAGCGCTGTTGCAGGCAACACCCTCACAGTCAACTACACCGGCTGGCTTTACGATGCAACAGCCGCACAAAATCATGGCAAACAGTTTGACTCTTCCGTTGGCCGTGCCCCCTTTAGCTTCAAACTCGGAGCAGGCCAAGTCATTGCCGGTTGGGACCAAGGCATGGTGGGCATGAAGGTGGGCGGAAAACGGACTCTGATCATCCCCAGCGCCTTAGGGTATGGCAGTTCTGGCGCCGGTGGCGGCCTGATTCCGCCTAATGCGGCCTTGGTGTTCGATGTGGAGCTGATTGCCATCCAATAAAACACCGCCGCAACCTAGGCGCAAGCCATATTTCACCTTGCGAAATTTGGCTTGAATTTTTCGACTTTCTCTCAGATCAGCACAGTGTCAGACTTCTCTTTTAGGATCTAATACTGGCTTTCGAGATTTACTGTTGCACAACAAAAACGAGGACACAATGTCTAATCAAAAATCCAAAATCATCTACACCCTGACCGATGAAGCCCCTTTGCTGGCCACATCGGCATTTCTGCCAGTTGTTCGCACGTTTGCGGCGCCTGCGGGGATTGAAGTTGAAGCCAGCGACATTTCGCTTGCAGGACGCATCTTGGGTGAGTTCTCTGACATGCTCCCAGAAGAGCAGCGCATCCCCAACAACTTGGCCATTTTGGGCAAATTAACCCTCCGCCCCGAAGCCAACATCATCAAGCTGCCCAACATCAGCGCGTCGGTTGGCCAATTGAACAGTGCAATCAAAGAATTGCAGTCCAAAGGCTATGCCCTGCCCGACTACCCAGACAATCCTAAAAACGACCAAGAAAAAGAAATCAAAGCCCGTTACTCCAAGTGCACTGGGTCTGCAGTCAACCCTGTCTTGCGTGAAGGCAACTCAGATCGCCGTGCACCACGCGCTGTGAAAGAATTTGCGCGCAAAAACCCACACAGCATGGCCGAGTGGAGCCAAGCATCCCGCTCACACGTGTCGCACATGCATCATGGCGACTTCTACCATGGCGAAAAATCCATGACCGTTGAGCGTGCACGTGACGTGAAAATGGAACTCATCACCAAGAGTGGCAAGACTATTGTGTTGAAACCAAAGGTCTCTTTGGTTGACCGCGAAGTGATTGACAGCATGTTCATGAGCAAGAAAGCTTTGGAAGCTTTCTACGAGCGCGAAATTGAAGACGCGCACAAAACTGGCGTGATGTTCTCCTTGCACGTTAAAGCCACCATGATGAAGGTCTCACACCCCATCGTGTTTGGTCACTGCGTCAAGATCTTCTACAAAGATGCCTTCAAAAAGCACAAAGAGCTCTTTGACAGCCTTGGCGTCAACGTCAACAACGGCATGGTTGACCTGTACAACAAAATTGCGACCTTGCCCGACTCCAAGCGTGAAGAAATCATGCGCGATCTGCACGCATGTCATGAGCATCGTCCAGAACTGGCGATGGTCGACTCAGCAAAAGGCATCACCAACTTCCATTCACCGAACGATGTGATCGTCGATGCATCTATGCCTGCCATGATTCGCAATGGTGGCAAGATGTGGGGGGCTGATGGCCGCTTGAAAGATGTGAAGGCAGTTATGCCCGAGTCAACTTTCGCCCGCATCTATCAAGAAATGATCAATTTCTGCAAATGGCATGGTGCTTTCGATCCCAAAACAATGGGTACTGTCCCCAACGTGGGCTTGATGGCGCAACAAGCTGAAGAATACGGCTCTCACGACAAGACTTTTGAAATTCCAGAAGATGGCGTGGCCAATATCACCGACCTGGAAACCGGTGAAGTTTTGCTAAGTCAAAACGTTGAAGTAGGCGACATTTGGCGCATGTGCCAGGTGAAAGACGCTGCCATTCGTGATTGGGTCAAACTGGCGGTGAGCCGTGCACGCAACTCTGGCATGCCTGTTGTGTTCTGGTTGGATGCATACCGTCCGCACGAAGCCCAATTGATCCGCAAAGTGAAGATGTACCTGCACGAGCATGACATCAACGGTTTGGACATTCAAATCATGAGCCAAGTGCGCGCCATGCGTTACACACTTGAGCGTGTTGTTCGCGGCCTGGACACCATCAGTGCCACCGGCAACATTTTGCGCGACTACCTGACCGACTTGTTCCCCATCATGGAATTGGGCACCAGTGCCAAAATGCTGTCCATCGTGCCCTTGATGGCTGGAGGTGGCATGTACGAAACAGGCGCTGGCGGTTCTGCCCCCAAACACGTGCAGCAACTGGTGGAAGAGAATCACTTGCGCTGGGATTCTTTGGGCGAGTTCTTGGCTTTGGCCGTTTCGTTCGAAGACTTGGGTATCAAAACCAACAACGACAAAGCCAAACTGTTGGCCAAAACTTTGGATGCAGCCACAGGCACTTTGTTGGCAAACAACAAAAATCCCTCACCCAAAACAGGCGAATTGGACAACCGTGGCAGCCAGTTCTACTTGGCCATGTACTGGGCTCAAGAACTTGCAGCGCAAACTGATGACAAGGAATTGCAAGCCAAGTTTGCACCGATTGCAAAAGCTCTGACAGAAAACGAAAAGAAAATCGTTGAAGAGTTGAAAGCGGTTCAGGGCAAGCCTGTCGACATTGGTGGCTACTTCAAGCCCTCTGTTGAGTTGCTAGAGAAGGTCATGTGCCCAAGTCCAACATTCAACGCCATCATTCAATCCGCCAAAGCTTGAATGCAGCTCACAAAAACCAACACTCGAACCCAGTTCAGTGTTGGTTGAGTTCAAAAAAAGCCGCAGATGCGGCTTTTTTTAATGGCTCTGACAGGTTTATTCGAAAAGATCGGTTTGATTCAGATTCGAATCCTTGGCTTTCAGGTTTCTTTGTTTTTTAGTTTTGGTGGCCAGATCTGATTTGGCCGCATCTTTGATGGGCGACAGCTCCAAGATGGCCGGCAAGCGGGACGCAATCACTTTTTCAACAGGCAAAGCAATGGGCTCAGTGAGGCCGGCTGGCCAACGCTTCAAGCGCTTGAGCTCACCCCGATTCATACATCTGTAAACGGCTACCAGTTTTTGGGATGCATCATCTTCTAGGATGACGTATTCCTTGCCCAAATAAACAGCTTCCCGCCCCTTTACCGTGACTGCTGCATCGGAGGCATTTTTCATATCCGTCCTTGAATATGCCGTAATCGCGCGCAAAATAACTTTGTTCATCTAAAACTCTAGTCAAGTAACAATATGTTGAGCAACATTATGCCATTTAACAACTTGTTAAACAACGCTTAGTTAATTGACAAACTGTTGGCAATCAATGATTTAGGTTGCCACCGCGTCCCAAATCAACTTCAAGGAAAGTAAAAACAAACCAGCTTGAACCAGTCGAAAGAACCATGCATCCGCAATCCGCTTGGTCAGATAGGCCCCAAGGAAAGTACCTAACAATGCGAACGGCACCAAAACAAGAACCTTCCAGAAATCTTCTTCTGTGTAAGGACTGAGATTTTGATATGGCGCAATCTTGGACAGATTGATGATGGCAAACAAGATGGTTGCGGTTCCGGCAAACTCAGCTTTCGGCAATTTTTGAGGCAAGACAAAAATCTGAAAAGGTGGCCCACCCGCATGCGCAATGAAACTGGTAAACCCCGCTACGCCACCCCAAAAAATGCCTTTTGGAAGTGATGCCGGCTGGGGAATATCTGATTGACCTCGTTTGAACCAAGTCTGCAAGCAAAAACTCACCCCCACCAGTCCAATCAGGAATTTGATGGTCAGCTCTGAAATCATGGCGGCCGTCAACCAGCCAATCAAAACGCCAGCAATGCCTGCAGGCACCAATATTTTCAAATTCACCCAACTGTAGCTCTTGCGATAGAGCCAGACGCCAACTGCGTCTGAAATGACGAAAAGCGGCAACAACAAAACGGCAGCCTTAACAGGCGACATGACCAAAGACAACACGGGCACCGACAGCATGCCTACCAAAGGCAATCCCCCCTTGGACATGCCAATGAGTACGGCCGCAAAACTGGCCAAAACCAGATACTGATTCAGTTCCATGAAGTCCTCGGAAATTGGGCCGAAAGTCGGCAGGTCAATTCGCGTGTTGTGGATATTTCAAAACGCGCCAGCAGCTGAAAGTTGCCACCGCTGCAATGCAAAGGGTGATCCCAATGACCCAGTTGTATTGCCCCGTTAAGTCAAAAACCTGGCCCGCTAAAACAGGCCCCAACAAGTTACCAAACGCAGCACCTGTGTACAGGGTGCCAATGATGGCTGAGACCGCTTTGCCACCGAATAAATCCATGCAAATGGCAGGCAAGAGAGAAACAATGCTGCCATAGCTGAGGCCAAACCACATCGCAAAGATGGCAAACGCGATTCGATCTTCCGCAACGGCCCACACCAAGTACGAGAGCCCCATCAAACATTGCATCAGCATGAGCGTCTTCACACGACCCAACCTGTCGGCCAGCCAACCAATGGCAAAACGTCCGACCAAACTGCCAATGCCAATCAGCCCCACCAAGCCAACCGCTTGTGCTTCGGGAACGCCTGCATCCCGCGCCGCGGCAGAAATGTGCGCAAAGGGAATGAACATGACCGGCGCACCGAAAAGCGTCCCCAGATACAGCCAACGAAAAGCAGGCGTTTTCAGGGCTTCTCCAAGGCTGAGACCTGCCATGGCATGCTTAAGTCCTTGCCCCGCTTGAGGTGCTCTTTCTAATAAGTATGCGGCCAGCAATCCAACGACAGCGACGCCCAAAGACAAGGACTGAAGGGTTTCACGCCAAGTCATTTGGGTCATCCAATAACTGACGACGACAGGCAGCACCAGCGTACCAGCGCCAACACCTGAACTGGCAATGCCTGAAGCCAATCCACGACGCGTTGTAAACCAGGGCTGCACAGCGGCAATTGCCGGGGTATAGACCAATGCAATGCCCAATCCCACCAAAAGACCGTAGCTGAAATACAAAGTCAAAAGAGACTGTGCCTGACTGGTGACATACAGGCCAAGCGCAATGAAGCCCATGCCCAGCATGCAAACCACGCGCGGCCCCCATCGGTCTGCCAGCATGCCACCAAAGGCTCCCAAGATGAAATAGACCAAGCCACAAAGTCCAAAGATCCAGGAGACGTCGGCGCGCTGCGCATTGAATTCTTTGGTGAAGTTTTCAAAAAATGCAGCAAACGAATAAGACACGCCAAAAATGGTGGCCAAGCATACAAAGGTTGCCCAAACCACCACCCAAGCTTTGCGGGACTCCACCATGATGTGATGGTCGCCGCTTACTGTGGTTCGAGTTTGGCTTTTTTAACCAAGGCTGCGTACTTGGCCATTTCAGATTTAAATGCCGCCTGCGCTTGCTCAGGTGAACTGATGTTGATGGTGTTGCCCTGCTTGGCCATGGTTTCTTTCACCGTCGGATCGTTGAAAGCAGCCACGATGCCATCATGAATTCTCTTAACGTTGGCGGGGCTTAAGCCTTTGGGACCAATGACAGCAAACCATGCTTCCACAGAATACCCAGTCAATCCTTGCTCAATGAAGGTTGGGATCTCTGGCGCAGCAGCCACTCGCTGTGAACCGCACATGCCAATGGCACGCAGAGCACCCGATTTGATGTGCTGCTGCACACTGGGCAGCGCCACAGTTGCGAATTCAACTTGACCCCCAAGCAGGTCGGTCACCATAGGGCCCACACCTTTGTAGGGAATGTGCTTGGCACTGGTCTTGGACTCGTCCAAGAACATTTCAGCGGCCAAATGCAAAATGGTGCCATTGCCACCCGAAGCAAAGTTCAACTCGCCTGGTTTGTTCTTCAGCAAAGCAATGAACTCGCGGCTGTTGGTAGCAGCCACTTTCTGCGGGTTAACCACCAAGACCATGGGCGTGCTACCCATCATGGCGATGGGTGTGAAATCGCCAGGCATGTCAAAAGGCAATGACTTCAAAACACTTGGAAAAATCACCACGTTGTTGGAAACCACAGACAAAGTAAAGCCATCGGGTGCAGCCTTGGACAGTGTCTGCAAGCCCACCACACCGCCAGCACCTGGCTGATTTTCAACAACCACGGTGGTGCCCAAGGCTTTTGACAGTGCAGGCTGGGCTGCACGGGTAATGGCATCAACACCCGATCCAGTTGCATTTGGCAATACCAAGCGCAAGGGACGGTCAGATTGAGCTAAGGCCCACTGAGGCATCGCAGCCAGAGCACCTATAGTTGCCAGATGTCCCAGCGCAGCGCGTCGCTTGTGAAGGGTGGCAGTCTTTGTTGATTGAGTTGTTTTGCGGTTCATGCGGGTCTCCTTGATACATTTGTCTTGATGCTAGTTTAGTATTTTTTTCGCCCTTATGACTTTTTCTCCATGATGCGCCCAAGCGGGCCAAAGTCAATTTATGCTCTGCCTGATCAATTCCGCGCAACATGACCCATCCTGCTCCGATCCGCGTCCTTTATTTAAGTCAAGACCCCCAACTCATTCAAAGACAACTGAATGGCGAAGTGATCACGTTGGCGCAAGCACGCCCCCTGCGCGATGATGTCTCAACAGACGAGATCACGCCTGTGGCCATCTTGAGCCACTACGACGATCAATTGGGCAACTATGCGCACACAGGAACACAATGCCAAGGCATCCTTCCAATTGGCAAAGGGGTTCTGAAAGCTGCGTGTTTTCAGGTCATTGTTGCGGGCAAGCGCTATGGAAAAGGGTCTTCCAGAGAACACAGCCCCACCGCCGAAAAAATGGCTGGTGTGCAATGCATCATTGCTGAGAGTTTTGAGCGCATCTACAGACAAAACGCTGACAACATTGGCCTGTTCACTAGCACCAATTTTGAGTTGCTTGAGACGCTGACAAGCCTCACGCACATTCCAACACCACCACTCATCCAGGGTCGCGAACCTTTGGCCGCGGCCATTTTGAGTGAAGGTGGTTTACTTCGTTGGGGACAGCAACACCTTCAAACGCTTCAGTCCGCAGCAGTGCCTGCGCAAGCCAAAGCAATGAGTTTGTTTGAAAAAATTCTTCATCGCCATCAACTCATTGCGCCGTTTACACCTCGCGAACCGCAGCAAGGCGAAGGCATGTTCGTGCAAGCCCATTGGCGCTTCATTCACGAGTACTACACGGGCATGGCCAACACGCTCATGCAGTCTGCTTTGGGGCCGAATTTTGAGCTGCACAATCCCGATCAAATTGTGGTTTTTGAAGACCACTCCTCGTATGTGAACGAAAGCCCGGCACATGTGAAAAACGGGCTGATTTCCAACATGCAGGCCATGTCACAGGCACAGCGTGCATTCGTCAAAAGGCACCAGCTCAAATTCCATCAAACACTCACGGACGACGAAGCGGCGCAGGACGATGGCCGCAACAGTGCAGGCATTTCACACGCCATGATGACAGAGCACTATGCTTTGCCAGGGCAAATTGTGGTTGGCACAGACTCCCACACGCCTCACAGTGGCGCCTTGGGTTGTGTGGCATTCGGGGTGGGCACCACTGACATGGCCAACGCCTTTGTGACAGGTGCCGTTCGACTGACCTCCCCTCAAATCTTTCGAATTGATCTTGAGGGACAGATGCCAGCGGGCATCACCGCCAAAGATGTCATGCTGCACCTTCTGGCAACACCGAAGATCAAAAGTGGTCAGGGTGTCGGCAAGGTTTTCGAATTTTCCGGCTCTGGCATTCAAACCCTCTCGACGGATGAACGCGCCACATTGACCAATATGACCGCCGAACTAGGTGGTTTGACGGGCATCATCGCGCCTGATCAGGAAACCGTGCGTTTTCTCAAAGAGCGACGTGGTATCGATTTTGAATTGGAAAATTGGATGCACAGCGACCCAGAGGCTGTCTACGCGGATACGCTCAAAGTTGACTTGACAGCACTCAGCCCAATGGTGGCTTCGCCCGGAGATCCCGGCAATGGCATTCCCTTGAATTCAATGAAACAAGCCGTTCGCATCGACATGGCTTATGGCGGTTCCTGCACGGCGGGTAAACGCGAGGATTTTGAACACTACCATGAGGTCTTGTCATGGGCCAACCAGCGCAACCTGAGATTCCCGCCCCATGTCCAAGTGTTCTTGCAATACGGCACGACCGCTGTTCGTGATCATTGTCAAAAAAAGGGCTACGATGCCACCTTCAAAGCCATGGGGGTGCGGATTCTTCAGCCCTCCTGTGGTGCCTGTGCCAATTGCGGCCCAGGCTCTTCAACGTCGTCCGACCAAGTCACTGTCAGTGCGATCAATCGAAATTTCCCTGGCCGTTCTGGCCCTGGGCAAGTTTGGTTGGCCAGTCCACCCACTGTAATGGCCAGCGCGTTGGCCGGTTCCCTCACTTCTTTTGAAGCATTGAAAAGAAAGTACAACACATGAATTCTTCCATCACGCCGCGCTTGCCAGGCATTCGTTTTGTGCATTCCCCCGGACCCACACGTGTGCCCGATGAAGTGATGCACGCCATGCAGCGACCCATGACCGACTTGGCCGATCCTCGCGTAGCGGCTCTGATCGTTGCATGCGAAAAAGGCATGAAAGAGTTGTTGAATTCCCCCAGCTCGGATGTGTATTTTTACGCCAGCAATGGGCACGGTGTTTGGGAAGCCGTGGCGGCCAACTTAGGTTCAGACAATCACAGCTTGTTGATTGCCGGTTCAGGGCACTTTTCAGATCAATGGGCCATTCAAACCCAAGGCTTGGGTTTGTCCGTGATACGCACCCCTCACCAAGATGGCCAGCGCATTGATGTCAGCGCCATTGAAGCCGCGTTGAAAGCCGATACGGCGCATCGCATTTCAGCGGTGATGGCCGTTCACACCGACACCGCCAGTGGCATGACCAGCGACTTGGCTGCCATTCGCCAAGCCATTGATCGCACGGGTCACCCGGCACTGTATGTGGTGGACGTGGTGGCCTCTTTGGCTGCCGCGCCATTTGACATGGACGCATTGGGCGTTGATGTGTGCTTGGGCAGCTCGCAAAAGGGATTGATGATGCCCCCAGGCTTGGGGTTTGTAGCGGCCAATGCCAAAGCATTCGCGTGGTCGATCCAACACGCCAAGCCACGTTTCTATTGGAGCTGGCAAGAGCGCAAAACCGACAACCAATCTGCCAAATTTTGCGGTACGCCACCCTTGGCCCACTTGGCTGGACTCGAAGTTTCTTTAGGCTTACTCAAAGCAGAAGGCTTGGAGGCTGTTCATGCAAGGCATCAACGCTTGGGCGGCGCAGTCCAAGCGGCTGTGCGCTGCTGGGCCACGGCTGGGGCCGTCAAACTCCATTGCAAAGATCCACTGGGATTTTCCACTTCAGTCACGGCGGTTGAAGTTTCCCCAGGCATTGACCCAGAGGCCTTGCGCGTGGTGGCTCGCGAGAAATTTCAAGTGGCCATGGCGGGTGGACTTGGGCCCCTGGCCGGTCGCGTGTTCCGCATTGGCCACTTGGGCGACATGAATGAGCCCATGATATTGGGTGCACTGGCTGGCATTGAAGCTGCCATGACCGTGCAAAAAATCCCTTACGGCCCTAACGGCATGGCTGCGGCCATTGCCTACCTCGCACAGCACACCCCCTGACGCATCAGAGGTGCTCCATCACACAAATTTAAGAAGTGTGATGGGGTATGTCCATGGATTCGTAAAGGGGCAAAATTTCTGTGCGAATGCGCTGAAAGTACTGCGCATAAATCAATGCGGCAAGGCCAGCGATCGCCCCAAACAAGGCCAAGGCATTTTGGCTGCCGATCAAACTGGCCAGCCAACCTGAACACAAAGAGCCCAAGGGTGACATCCCTAAAAATGACATGACATACAGCGCCGCCACACGGCCACGCAGTTCGTCTGGCACGATGCTTTGAAGCACTGTGTTGGTAGAAGCCGCTGTCAACATCATGCACATCGACGAGATGAACAACATGGGCAAGGCCAACCACAAACTGGGCACGAACGAAAAGGCAATCAAGGCAAGGCTGGCCCCCGCGGCACTTCGTCCAATGACTTTGAACAGGCCTCGAATGTTGGTGCGTGAGGCCAAATAAAGCATGCCGCAAACAGCCCCCAGACCTGCGGCACTGTAGAGAAGGCCTAGGGTGCGAGAATCACCATGAAATCGCTCACTCGCAAACCAGGGCATCAATGAACCGTAGGACTGCAAACAAAAACTGCTGATGGCCAATAAAATCAATGCACAGCGACTGGGGAAAAAGCCATAAGCGTAGCGAAGACCCACCATCAACTGGCGAACGATGCCGGCATGATGGCTGCGCGCAACATGCTTGGAGATCTCTGTTGCTCTTAAGGCATACAGCACGGCCAGGCGCATGGTGCAATTGGTGGCAAAACTCCAAACCTCGCCAAATGTTGCCGTAACCACTCCACCCAACATGGGGCCAATGAAACGCGCGCCATTCATCACCGTTGAATTCAAGGCAATGGCATTGGTCAGTTCTTGCCGGTTGGGCAGCAATTTAGAGATCAAGGCTTGCCTGGCAGGCGCATCAAATGCATTGCCCAGTCCCAGTACAGCATTGCCTGCAATGACATGCCAAGCCTCAATCTGACCACTGACCATGAGGGCCAACATCACCAGGGATTGCATCATGGCCAAAGAATTGGTCGCAAACAAAACACGACGAACGTCCATGCGATCAATCAGAACGCCCGCAAAGGGCGTGATGACCAGCATGGGAATTTGCAAGCTGAACGCTGAAAGCCCCAGCATCAAGGTGGAGCCAGACAAGCGATAGACCAGCCAGCTGGTGGCAATCAATTGGACCCAGTTGCCAATTTGCGAAGTGCCCTGCCCCACGATGAACAATCGAAAATTCCGGTGCTTAAGCGCACGCAGACTGTTCGGTAGTTTCATGGGTTTACATCCTGAGCAAGGGGTCGACAATGAAACTTCATTCTAGTGTCTTGTGCAGTGGCAAAATGCGTTCTATTCCAAAACCTCACAAACAAGGTCATTCACATGGTTCAAAGATTTGATGTCGGCACGCGTTTGTCCGAAATGGCCATCCACAATGGCGTGGTGTATCTGGCAGGACAAATACCAGAGGATCCCAACCTGGGCATTGAAGGTCAAACCCAACAAGTCTTGGATGCGATTGACAAATTACTTGCACGCGCAGGCACTGACAAAAGCAAGCTGCTGATGGTGCAAATCTTTTTAGTCGACCTGCAAGATTTTGAGGGGATGAACAAAGTCTGGGATGCTTGGGTGGTTCCTGGTCACACGCCACCACGTGCCACAGTTCAAGCGAATTTAGCCTCACCCAAATGGCGCTTAGAAGTGGTGGCCACGGCTGCCCTTTAATCGGCCGATGGCTTCATTTGAGCTTCATTGGGCAGAAACAACACAATCAGTGCACCCAAGGCTGCCACACAAGAGGCCGCTACCATCAATTGCGTAAAACCTGACGCCTTGACAAAGGGTCCTAGCGAATAAACAGCCAATGAACTGATGCCGAATGAAATGGCAATCCGCGTACCACTGACGCGCGAGCGCATGGCATCGTCAATGTAGCGGACCACCATGGTGTCGCTAAATGGAATGGCTGCAAAGACCATCACCATGTAGCCAATTGCAGCAACATACCAAACCCAACCCGTGGTTTGAGACGCCAGTGCAAAACTCACAATTTGCAAAAACAAAACTGCAAAGAACAAAGGTTTGACTGGCAGCCAATCGAGCAATCGACCGACGACCAATTGGGCCAAAGATGCAACAGCATAAATCACGGCCAACAGCATACCTAAGCGGGTCGGATCGTTGACCAGCCCGTCCAAGCGTTCAGCCAACAACTGGGTGTTGCCATTGGTGGTGATATTGAACAGCAAACTGGTGGTCGTGGAGGTGGCCACCATGACTGCAAAAGTGCGCCAAGCCAGTTGTTTCGGTAACTGAACGACCGTTGATTTTTTCTTGGCTGGCGCTGAAGTTTCATTGGGCGCGGTCCATGCAAAAAGAAAGCCGCACAAGATAGACACCACCCCAGGCACAATGAAGGCCATGCGCCATCCTTGCCAAGCCACTAAAAAGCCGGTGGACAAGGCAGCCATGGCAATGCCCAAGTTTCCTGCCAATCCATTCACGCCGATGGTCAGTCCTGGTCGCTCAGCTTTTTGAACCAACATGGGAATGCCCACGGGGTGGTAGATGGCAGAAAAAACTCCCAATACCGTCAGCGCAATCCCCATTTGCAAGGGCGTTTGCGTCAGCGCTACCCCCATGGCTGACAAGCCCATCCCAAAAAAGAAGACCAACATCATTTGGCGACGTCCCCACAGGTCACCTAAGCGGCCAGCTGGAATGGAACCCAAGCCAAACATCACAAAGGCACCGACCGTGTAGGGCATCATGTCCTCCCACCGCCCCACGCCAAAATCTGTGGCGATGGCACTGACGGCTGTGGCGAAAATCAATAAAAACAAATGGTCAAGCGCGTGACCAAGGTTCAATAACAAAGAAGCAATTTTGGGCATTGGGATCCAAACCGTGAAAGCAAACTGAATTAAACCGCGATTTAGGGTCTCTGTCAGGGGTGGCAAGCGCACAAACAAGGGAATATCCTGTGGGGAGTTTCTAAAAATTCTCATAGGCTATAGCTTGATTTTGACTGTGGAGTAAATCATGACAACTTCTCAAACTGCTTTTCCTCGACGCCGTTCAGCCATAACACTACTTTCAGGCATAGCGCTTTCCTTAAGTCTGACAGGCCTTCTGACGATCTCTCCAGCAGCCATGGCACAAACTTTCCCAAGCAAACCCATTCGATTGGTTTGCCCCTTCCCCCCTGGCGGCGCTGTTGACATCGCCTCACGCGCAATTGCACTCGAGTTGTCAAAGAACTTGGGCCAACCCGTGACTGTTGACAACAAGCCAGGCGCTGGCGGCAACATTGGTGGTGCCGAAGTTGCGCGTTCTGCGCCTGATGGCTATACCTTGCTCATGACCACCAGCGGCATTCAGGCCATCAATCCCGCGCTGTATGCCAAGATGCCCTTTGACCCCAGCAAAGACTTGGCACCTGTTTCGGCCTTGGTCTCCTTGAACAATGTGCTGGTCTTGCATCCTTCCGTCAAGGCCAACTCTGTGACCGAAGTCATTGCCATGGGTAAAGCTCAACCAGGCTTCATCAATTACGCATCAAGTGGCAGCGGCACCAGCACTCACATGTCGGGTGAAATGTTCCGTTCACTGTCCAACATCACCATGACGCATATTCCTTACAAGGGCAGCGCACCAGCCATGAACGATTTATTGGGTGGTCAAGTGATGATGATGTTCGACAACATTCCATCAGCACTCCCCCATATCAAAGCAGGCAAGCTCAAAGCACTGGCCACAACAGGTGCCAAGCGTGACCCATCCTTGCCCGATGTACCGACCATTGCAGAAGCTGGCTTGGCGGGTTACGAATCTGGCGTATGGTTTGGTTTGATGGTGGCGGCCAACACGCCTCGAGAAATCGTCAACAAACTCAATGCGGAAGTTGTTAAGGGCACCAAGTCACCCGAGTTCGTGAAACGCATGACCGAACTAGGTTACATCATTTACGGTACAAGTCCTGAGACCATGGCGGAGATGAACAAGGCTGAAGTCCAGCGTTGGGGCCCCATTGTCAGAGCCTCTGGCGCAAAAGCAGATTAAAGATTGAGCCCCTGCAAGGACGTCACATAGAAAGTTGAGTGAAATTTGAAAATTGTTTTTCATGGCGACAATGCAGCCAACTTCCGCCCAGGCTTGGAAGATTTGCTGCAAGGTTCTCATCAGATTGTGACCATCTCACAAGAGTTTGAGGGGCCTGAAGACAAAGCGCATTTTGAAACTGCCGATGTGGTGGTTGGCGTGACCTTGAACGCGGACATGCCCCACCCCCACAAAATGCGACTGCTTCAAGCCCCCGCGGCTGGCACCGATGGCATTCAACGCAGTTGCCTTCCGTCCCATGCGCAATTGGCCAATTGCTTTGGCCATGAGAATGCCATTGCTGAATATGTGATGGCGGCGCTGTTGTTGCGACATGTACCTTTGCATGAAGCAGATCGCGCCTTGCGCAAAGAAGAATGGCCATTTTTTGCAGGGCGACCGGGTGCCCTGCGAACTGAACTTGGGGCCCAAACCATGGGTTTGATCGGTTTTGGTCACATCGCCAAAACCCTGGCCCACCGTGCAAAAGCGTTCGGCATGCGTGTGGTCGTGGCCAATCGAAGTGACGTCACCAGCGCAGATGTCGATCAAAGCTTCAAGCTGGAAGATTTGCATTCTTTCATGCAAATTTGCGACGCAGTTGTTGTGACACTGCCATTGACCGACAACACGCGAGGTTTGGTCGATGCAAAGGCGCTGGCTTGCATGAATAGCCATGCCGTCATTGTCAATGTTGGACGAGGCGCGGTCATCGACGAAGCAGCCCTTTATCAAGCACTTCACGCGAAGCACATTGCTGGCGCCATCATCGACACTTGGTACCAATACCCAAGTACCGAGCAAGCCACTTGCGCGCCCTCTCAGTATGACTTTGCCAGCCTGTCCAACGTGCTGATGACGCCGCACATGTCTGGATGGACGACAGGTACGGTGCAAAGAAGAAAGCAAAGCATTGCAGACAATATCAATCGATTGTCTCAAGGTCAGCCTCTGCTCAATGTCTTGAGTTGAGTGGAGTTCTAGCGTGACTCGCTAGGTGCTTTGCCTTACAACGATCTCAAAACCCAAATCAAGCTGCGCTTGCTCAGGCGTTTCACCATGGATCAACTGCAACAGCATCTGGGCTGCAGCCTCCCCCACTTGTGCTCGGGGTGTTCGAACAGTGGTGAGGGGTGGCCACATTTGATCGCTCCCCGTTAAATCATTGAAGCCCGCAATGGCCACTCGCTGTGGCACAGAGATACCGAGACGCATGGCTGCCAACAAAGCGCCTTGCGCCAAGTCATCGTTGCAAAAGAAAATGGCATCGACGGCTGGATTTTGCTTCACGATTTGCTCAAACATCAAGCCGCCTAAGGCCAAAGATGAAGGCGCAGGGTTCAGCCACTCTAAGTTGGGGTCGTACTTTTGACTGGCCTTTAGGGCTTTACGCCAACCTTGCAATCTTTGCATGACCCGAGGATCGAGCTGTGCCGCCGCAAAGACGATGCGTTTTTTTCCTTGCGCCAAAAGATGCTGTGTCATGGCCTCCCCCGCATCAACTTGTCGAAAACCAACGCAATACGGCCCTGAAGTGATTGATTCTCCTTCAGCAAAAGCTGCAGAAGTTGATCCCAATTCTTCAGGCAAGTCCATCAAGTGCACGCAAGGGACATTGCTCCGTGCCATCAGTTTTTGCGTACTGAGGCTGTGATCCAAACCGGTGATCAACATGCCTGCAGGTCGATGGTGCATTTGCTCCCTGAGCAGTTGCTCTTCTTCACTGGCGTTGTAGTGCGTGACGCCCATCAAGGTTTGGAAGCCCGCTGCGCGCAAGGTTCTTTGCGCCGCTTCTAGCAAGTCCACAAACAAGGCATTCGTCAGCAAGGGAATCAAAATGGTGACGTGGTCACTGCGTTGAGATGCCAAGGCCCGCGCCGCAGGGTCTGGTACATAACCCAGCTTTTCAGAAACAGCCATGACCCGTTGAACCAAGTCAGGGTCAACGGCGCGTTCCCCCCTCAAAGCACGAGAAACCGTACTCGGACTGACGCCTGCAGCTTGTGCCACATCGTTCAGGGTAATGCGACCTGTCGATCTGTGATGTTTGGGACGGCTTAAGGAGGTCTTCAAGGGTTATTCCGGAGAGGAACTGAAATCATTGTCGTTAGGATAGCGCTATCCAAAGAATTTAATCGCATTTCAACACATTCATCAGCCCTCGATTTCCCTAATGAAAAATTGATGAACCGCAAGTTTCTCTTTTTTTACATATTAGGACAGCGCTGTCCAAGCTGGCACTCTTCAAACTCAAAATCTCATGTCATCTGAAGATCAAACACTGAGAATCATTGTGATGGGCGTGTCTGGCTCTGGAAAATCAACCTTAGCGCACAGCCTTAGCGACGCATTGCAACTGCGAATGAAAGACGGAGACGAGCTTCACCTGCCAGAAAGCGTTGCCAAAATGAGTGCGGGCATTGCACTGCAAGATGAAGACCGTTGGCCTTGGCTTGATCGCATTGCAGACTACTTAACAGGCAGTGGCGACCCAACAGGAACAGGCGGCATTGTGGCCTGCTCGGCGCTCAAACGCATTTACCGGGATCGCATTCGAGATCATGCTGGGCCTGTGGTGTTTTTATTTTTAGATGGCCATCCAGATCTGATTCGACAACGCATGCAGCAACGCGTGGGGCACTACATGCAAGCAGGCTTGCTAGACAGTCAATTGCAAACACTGCAAAAACCGACAGCAGATGAAAAAGATGTCATCACACTCGACATCGATCAACCTGTCTCCCTAATACTTGAGCAAGCCCTTCACGCTTTGCGCGCTTCAACACTCAATGTGCTGACCTAATTTTTAAACCACATAGGATTCCCATGTTCATTCGATGCGCATTTTTTCAAGGCAATGTCAAACCGGGCAAAGAACAAGCCTTCAATGACTACATCCGAAAAGAACTGGTCCCCTTATGGACTCGCTTTCCTGGCGCTCAAGAAGTCCGCGTTTTGCGTCAAGTTGAAAGTGATGTCACAGATCCTCACTTTGGCATGGTGCTCTCAGTTCGTTACCCCACGCGGGAGTCGATTGAAGTTGCATTGGCTTCTGAAGTTCGATTAAAGAGCCGCGAAGTTTCTAAAGATTTGATTGCCATGTTTGATGGCAATGTTTTTCACACGGTATTCAGTGCTGACGAATATGCACTGCCCACCGATTGATTTTTTTCACCCACGTTAAAACCACAGGAGACTCAACCATGAAAATTTCTCGCATTCTCATTGCCTGCTTGATCGCCAGCATGGGCTCGGCCGCATTTGCAGCCAAGTTCAACCTCAAAATGGGCCACGCTGTGAACACCACAGACGGCCAACACGCAGCAGCGCTCAAATTGGCCGAATTGGTCAAGCAACGCACCAATGGTGATGTTGAAATCACCATCTTCCCCGCCAATCAATTGGGCAACGATGCTGCCATGATCAACGGCGTGCGCGGTGGCACCATCGACATCGTGTCTAGCGGCGCCTCCAACTACAACGGCATTGTGCCCAACACAGCTGCCATGGAATTACCCTTTGTATTCCGTAGCGCACAACATGCTTACACCGTCCTGGATGGCGCTGTGGGAACTGGCGTCTTGAACGAACTGGCACCTCATGGCATGAAGGGCTTGGCCTACTGGGAAAACGGCTGGCGTGCTTTCACCAACAACAAACGTCCAGTCAACAAGCCTGAAGATTTGAAGGGTTTGAAGATTCGCTCGACCCCCAACCCCTATCACATTCAGGCCTTCAAACTTTTGGGTATGAATCCTTCACCTATGCCGATTGCTGAGCTGTACACCGCTTTGGAAACAGGTACGTTTGACGCACAAGAACACCCCATCAACGTCACTTGGTCTTCTAAATTTTACGAAGTTCAAAAGCACTTGACAGTAAGTAACCACGTTTACTCTCCCCTGATTGTTGCCATGAACAAAGGGAAATTCGATTCCTTGCCCGCCAACTATCAAGCCATTGTGGTTGAAGCTGCTCGCGAAGCTGCCAAGTACCAACGCGGTTTGAATGCAGCCAATGCAGGCAAAGTGGTTGCAGAACTGAAAAAATCTGGCATGCAAGTCATTGAGAACGTCGACATGGCACCTTTCCAGAAAATTGTGTCTGCCGAAATTGCCAAAACATTTGGTGAAAAAAATGGCCCAGCTTTGTTGCAAGCCATTGAAAACACGAAGTAATGTGTGATCCAAAAGCCCTCTTCTCTTGAAGAGGGCTTTTCAATGTGTGTCTTATGAAAAAAATCAACGACTTGTTTTTTCGCCTCGCCGAGTTCACCTTGGTCATCATGTTGACCGCCATGGTCATCATGGTTTTTGGCAATGTGGTTTTGCGTTATGGCTTTAATGACGGAATCATCAGTTCTGAAGAACTGTCGCGATTTTTGTTCATCTGGATTACATTTTTGGGCGCCATTGTGACCATGCGTGACAATGCGCATTTGGGGCTAGATTCCGTCGTTCGAAAGCTCAGTTTGACCGGAAAAAAAATTGCTTTCGGTATTTCGAATCTGCTGATGCTCGGTTGCTGTGTTCTCATGTTTTACGGCACTTTCAAACAGCACGGTATCAATGCCACCACACGCTCAGGCGTGACAGAATTGCCCATGAGCTGGGTTTACGGTGTAGGCTATATCACCAGTATTGCCATGGGCCTCATGATCGTAGGCAAATTGGTCAGACTGGCCAAAGGCGACTTCAACGAAGCAGACCTGATTCAAGTCACCGACTCTGAAGAAGACGCTAAACCCCATTTGCAAGGGAGCGCCAAATGACTGTCTTAGTATTCATTGGCTCTTTGTTGGCTGCCATGGCTTTGGGCATGCCCCTGGCCTTCTCCCTGATCGTTTCAGGTGTGGCGCTCATGCTGCACTTGGACAACTTTGACACGCAAATCGTGTCACAAAATTTAATCAATGGTGCAGACAACTTTCCATTGATGGCCGTCCCTTTCTTCATGTTGGCTGGCGAATTGATGAATGCCGGCGGCATGAGCCGACGCATTGTCAACTCAGCATTGGTGTGGGTTGGGCATTTTAAAGGGGGGCTGGGCTATGTAGCTGTATTTGCGGCCATCATCATGGCCAGCTTGTCTGGCTCTGCGGTAGCTGATACAGCCGCTTTGGCAGCAGTGCTGATGCCCATGATGCGAGAGGCAGGCTACCGCATGGACCGCTCTGCAGGTCTGATTGCCGCTGGCGGCATCATTGCCCCCGTCATACCCCCATCCATTGGCTTTATTTTGTTTGGTGTGATTGGTGGCGTGTCCATTTCCAAACTTTTCATGGCGGGCATCTTTCCTGGCATCTTGATGGGTGTTGCCTTGCTCGTGACCTGGTGGATCGTGGCGCGTAAAGACAATGTCAAAGTGTCTGAACGTGTCGCCATGAAAGAAAAAGTTCGCGTCACGATTGATGCTTTTTGGTGTTACCTGTTAGCCATCACCATCATTGGCGGCATGAAGATGGGTATCTTTACGCCCACCGAAGCGGCTGTTGTGGCCGTGGTTTACTCGCTGTTCATTGGTTTGTTTGTTTACCGCGAAATCAAAGTTAAAGATTTGTACGGCATTATTTTGGCAGCCGCCAAAACGTCGTCCGTGGTGATGTTCTTGGTAGCCGCAGCTTTGGTTTCAGCTTGGTTGATCACCATCGCCAACATTCCTGCCCAAGTGGTTGAAATGCTGCGTCCTTTTATCGACAACCCCACTCTCTTGATGATCATGTTGATGCTAGTGGTGCTCGTGGTCGGGACAGCGCTCGATTTTGCACCCACCGTGTTAATTTTGACGCCAGTGCTGATGCCCTTGGTGCGTGAAGCGGGCATCAATCCGGTCTACTTTGGCGTGTTGTTCATCATCAACAACGCCATTGGTTTGCTCACCCCTCCGGTAGGTACGGTGCTCAACGTGGTGTGCGGCGTTGGCCGTATTCCCATGCATGAAGTGATTCGGGGCGTCATGCCCTTTTTGATCTCTCAAGTCGTGGTCATGGGTCTCTTGATTGCTTTCCCCATTTTGGTGATGGGCCCGCTTAAATGGTTATCGAGTTAAACAGAGTGAAGTTATGACAGTTCTCAGCACATTTCAATTGAATGGCAAATTGGCCCTCATTACAGGGTCTTCCGCAGGGATTGGCTTTGCATTGGCACGCGCATTGGGTGAAGCAGGTGCGCATGTCGTGATCAATGGTCGCAATGCTGAGAAAGTTTCGGCGGCAGCTCAAGCACTCAAAGACGAAGGCTTGAATGTCAGCGAGGCCGTATTTGACGTCACCGACGCCAAATCCGTCACCACGGCAGTGAATGACATTGAAGCCAAATTGGGTGCCATCGACATTTTGGTCAACAACGCCGGCATGCAAATTCGAGGACCCTTGCATGAATACAAGGACGAAGATTGGCACACGCTCATGCGAACCAACCTCGACAGTGTTTACTACGTGGGCAAAACGGTGGCCCAAAAGATGATTCCGCGTGGTCGCGGCAAGATCATCAACATCTGCTCCGTCCAAAGTGAATTAGGTCGTCCAGGCATTGCGCCATACACGGCCTCCAAAGGTGCCGTCAAAATGTTCACCAAAGGCATGGCCATTGATTGGGGACAATTTGGCATTCAGGTCAATGGCATCGGCCCAGGCTATTTCAAAACAGAACTGAACCAAAAACTAGTGGACGACCCGCAGTTTTCCTCTTGGCTGGTAGGACGCACACCCAGCAGACGTTGGGGCGATGTTGAGGATTTAGGCGGCGCAGCCGTCTTTTTGGCCAGCGATGCCTCCAAGTTTGTCAATGGCCACATCCTGTACGTGGATGGCGGTGTCACGGCTACACTCTAAGCATTGAAACGAAGATTCCCCATAAGGCTCTCCTATGCGCGCACTGATCTGCCACTCCGCCAAAGATTTAAGAATTGAAACCACTGAACTGCCCGCCATGGGGCCGGACCAAGTTCGCGTCAAAGTTGCCTTTGGTGGTATTTGTGGTTCCGATTTGCATTACTACCAACACGGTGGTTTTGGCACGGTTCGCATCAAGCAGCCGATGGCCTTAGGCCACGAAATTTCAGGCGTGGTGGATGGCCTGGGTGCCAACGTGAAGCATCTGGCCGTCGGTCAACGCATTGCCATTTCTCCGTCGCGACCTTGCGGTTCATGCCGCTACTGCCAATTGGGTCAGCAAAACCATTGCCTCCACATGCGCTTCTTTGGCAGCGCCATGCCCTTCCCCCACATTCAAGGTGCATTTGCTGAGCAGCTCATCATCGAAGGCTATCAAGCGCATCCCATCGGTGCACACCTTAGCCTTTCGGAGGCTGCCTTGGCCGAGCCCTTGTCTGTTGGCTTGCACGCCATCCAACGTGCTGGCGGCGTGTTGGGCAAGCAAGTGTTTGTCTCTGGCTGCGGCCCCATTGGATCCTTGCTGATCGGCGCATTGCGTCGTGCAGGAGCGGCCCGCATTGTGGCCGCCGACATTGCCGACCTGCCCTTGAAGTGCGCTCAAGAGATGGGTGCCGATGAAACCATCAACCTCAAGACGCAACCTGAGTTGCTCGAAAAATACAAAGTTGACAAAGGCCAGTTTGAAGCTGTCTTTGAAGCCTCTGGCAGTGAACCCGCTTTGCGTGCGGGTCTGGATGTCATCATGCCGCGCGGCGTGTTGGTCTCTGTGGGCATGGGTGGCGACATGAGCATTCCAATGACCCAACTGGTTGCCAAAGAGGTGGACCTGCGCGGTACCTTCCGATTCCATGCAGAGTTTGCCAATGCCGTTCAATTCCTCAATTCAGGTTTGATCAATGGCAAACCTGTGATCACGGGCATCTTGCCCATGGACAAAGCGGTGGATGCCTTTGAACTGGCTTGCGACAAATCGCAATCCTTGAAAGTTCAAATCGACTTCGAAGTCGTTTGATGAAAAGCCAAATTGACCATTTGGTGCTTGCAGCCCACAGCTTGCAACAAGGTGTTGAATGGTGTGAATCCGTTTTAGGTATCACACCGGCAGCGGGTGGTGAGCACGAAAAGTACGGCACGCACAATCGATTGTTCAAAATCGCCACGCCCACTTTTCCAGTGGCATATTTCGAAATCATCGCCATCAACCCAGATGCCGTCATCGAAAAAAAACCACCTCCTACCAGATGGTTTGATTTAGACAACAAAGCGCTTCAAGCTGAGTTGATCAAATCGCCCAGGCTCATTCACTTTGTGGCCAACACCGAGAACATCCAAGATGCGCGTCATGCTTGGAAGGCACAAAGCATTGATCGCGGCCCCATCATTCACGCCAGCCGCAAGACGCCGAAAGGCTTGCTGCAGTGGCAAATTACGGTACGCCCAGATGGCGAGCGTTTGTTCAACGGCACCCTGCCCACACTCATTCAATGGGGCAAGCCTGAGGCTGCTGATCCCATGAAGTTGCATCCACGCAATCATTTACCTCGCTCTGGCATTTCGCTGAAGAGCTTATCGGTTCAGCATGCAAGCGCTGGCAAATTACAAGATGCTTATGATGCAATTGGGCTTGCCAACATCAGTGTTGCTGAAGGCCCCGCAAACATAGTTGCCACTTTGCAAACGCCCAAGGGCTTGGTCACCTTAGAAAGCCTAGGAATCTAAACCATGCCACACTCGCAACAGGGTCAGTCTGGCGGCGAGTCAGCCATCATGGATGTCCTCATTGTGGGCGCTGGTTTATCGGGCATTGGTGCTGCAAGACATCTGCAAATGCATTGCCCCCAAACCCATTGGTGCATCCTAGAAGCACGCGAAGCCATCGGGGGTACTTGGGATTTATTCAAGTACCCTGGTATTCGCTCTGACTCCGACATGTACACCCTAGGCTACGCTTTCAAGCCTTGGGTTGATCACAAGTCCATCGCAGATGGCAAAACCATTCGACAGTACATCCAAGAAACCGCCGACGAAAACGGCATCACACAACACATCAAGCACGGACACGCCGTGACGCAAGCCAGCTGGTCCACGGCAGATGCATGTTGGACAGTCACCGCTAATAAATCTCAGGTTTCTGAACCGGTGATTTTCAAAGCGCGCTTCCTGTACTTTTGTTGTGGTTACTACAGCTACAAAAACGGTCATCAACCCGACTTTCCTGGCCACGCATCTTTTCAAGGCAAATGGGTGCATCCGCAGTTCTGGCCCGATCACCTGAACTACGCCGATCAAAAAGTGGTGGTCATTGGCAGCGGTGCCACTGCAGTCACCTTGGTACCCGAAATGGCCAAGACTGCGGCGCATGTCACCATGCTGCAAAGATCGCCCACGTATGTGATCGCCAGGCCCGGCGAAGACACGATGTCTTTGTGGTTGCAAAAATACTTGCCTGCGAAATTAGCTTATCAAATCACACGAACGAAAAACGTGGTCATGGGCATGTTGACCTACCAATTGGCGCGCCGGCGACCTGAGTTTGTAAAACGTTATTTGGTCAAAATGGCAGCTCGGCAATTGCACTCTGATCAAACCGCCCAACATTTTTCACCCAAATACAAACCTTGGGACGAGCGCTTGTGTGTTGTGCCAGATGGCGATTTGTTCCGGCAAATCAGACATGGCAAAGCCAGCGTGGTGACGGACACCATTCAAAGCATTTTGCCCAATGGCATTCAATTGAGCAGCGGAAAAACATTAGAAGCAGACATCATTGTGTCTGCCACAGGTTTGTCCTTGAACATTTTGGGTGACATTCAAATTCAAGTCGATGGCTTGCCCTTCAAGGCTTCTGAACAAATGGCCTATCGCGGCATGTGGCTGTCGGGCTTGCCCAATGCCATCATGACCTTTGGCTATACCAATGCATCCTGGACTTTGAAAGCTGACTTAACGGCCTTGTACACCTGCCGCCTGCTCAACTACATGAACAAGCACGGTTACAAAAAAGCAATTCCGGTGAAAGACCCCAGCATTCAAGAAGCCGACTACTTGTCGTTTACTTCTGGCTACGTGCAACGTGCACGCAATGTGCTGCCGAAGCAAGGCACCAAAGCACCTTGGCAAGTGAATCAAAATTATTTAAAAGACATCCTCTTGATCAAATATGGCCGTCTGAACGATGGCGTCATGAAGTTCAGTTAATGTGAGCACCCGAGGTATTTGAAATGCTAGTTTTATGGCTTCTATTTTTGTTCTTCATGAGCATGCTGGGTTTGGTTCTGTTTGCCAGCTTTTCAAACAAAAAAGCAGAGCAATTTTTACCGCCCGCTGGGCAGTTTGCCAAGCTGAGTCAAGGGACGCTTCATTACCTTGATGAAGGTCAAGGCACAGCTGTTGTGCTTGTACACGGCCTTGCCGGCAATTTTCACAATTTCACCTATGGCGTCTCCAAGCCATTGTCTGCGCAGTATCGCGTCATCGCAGTGGACCGTCCTGGCTGTGGTTACTCAAAACGCAATCCCCATGCAGACGCCAGTCTGGAGGCGCAAGCTGATACTTTGATTGAATTGCTGGACCATTTAAAAATTGAATCGGCTGTTTTTGTAGGCCACTCCTTGGGCGGTGCTATTTCTTTGGCAGCGGCGCAACGCCATCCGTCACGCATCAAAGCACTGGCACTCATTGCGCCCCTCACCCACCAACCTGAGAGCCCAGCACCTGTTTTCAAGCCGCTTGATATTCCATCGCCTGTGCTTCGCAAATTGATCGGCTGGACATTTGCAGTGCCTGGCACACTTCTCAGAATGTCCACCAGCTTGAAGTTCATCTTCGGCCCTGAAAAGGCCCCAGCAGACTTCGCCATTCGAGGCGGCGGCATTATGGCGCTTAAGCCCCAAACATTCATCACGGCATCCAGTGACCTACAGCAGGTGAAAGCATGCATGCCCAACATCGAAGCAGCCTATGCCAGCATGACCACACCTGTTCACGTTTTGTATGGCCGAGAAGACCGTATTCTGAGCGCCAAACTCAATGGCGAAGACTTAGCTCAGCGCCTTCCTGGCACGCAGCTCACCCTGATCAATGGCGGTCACATGCTGCCAGTGACGCAAGCTGAGGTCACCTGTCAATTCATTGCCGGCGTGGCGGGAAAAGCAACAGGCTTAGCGCCTTGATGCCAAACTTTGTATTTGTGCATCACTTCTAAATAAGCAGGTGACTGCTCAAAGTTTTCCAACCAAATTTTCAGCGCCGACCAAGCCTGGGCATCAAACCAGTCTCGGTCTGTTCGTGCAAATTGCCTCACAAACGGCGCAATGGCTGCATCCACCCAGCACCATTGATCACCCATCACGTAGGACGATTTTTCCAGTTGCGCATTCAATTTCATCAAGAAATTTGAACCCATTTCTCGATGCGCCAAACCGTCAGTCAGCGCATATCGGTTGGGGTATTTGTAACGGTCTAAATTTTTCTTAAATTCGTCATCGCATGAACGAACCCATTCTTGTGCAAGGGCATCGTTGGACTGCCCTTCGGTAGACCATCGCTCGGGATCACTTTGCGCCAGTGCCCAATGCATGATGTCCAAGCTTTCTTCCATCACTTTGTCTTTCAACACCAGCACAGGAACGGTCCCTTTGGGTGACACAGCCAACATGCTTTCGGGTTTTTGCGACAACGCAATTTCACGCATCTCACATCGAATCCCACTGGCCAGCAAAGCCATGCGGGCCCTCATGGCATAAGGGCAACGGCGGAAGGAATACAAAATGGGCGCATCTTGAGGCAACAAAGCAGCCACCTTTTCTTGACGTTGAGGCGTACCAATGTGATTGATCTGACGGGCTTTGGCAATTTCCCATTGCTTTTGGCGTTCCCGTGCACTGTTCTTTTGAACCTCGCTGGTTTGGCCATGGCATCGTGGGCAACTGACGCCCAACTCAAACAAGGGTGAGGCTTTGGCACCCGCAGGCAAAGGCTCGCGGCAGCAACGGCAGAGTTCATGGGGTCCAGGCTTCAAGCCATGACCGACAGACACGCGCTCATCAAATACAAAGCACTCCCCCTCCCACAAACTTTGCTCCGGTGGAACTTCTTCAAGGTATTTCAAAATTCCGCCTTGCAAATGGAAGACTTCTTCAAAGCCCTGATCTAGCATCAATGAGGTTGATTTCTCGCAGCGAATGCCGCCTGTGCAAAACATGGCCACTCTGGGCTTCTTGCCATTGCGCGCTTCCAATTCCTTGGCCTGCTGAACCCAATCTGGCAGTTGCGAAAAGCTCTGAATGTTGGGATCGAGTGCCCCTTTGAAAGTGCCAATCTCTACCTCGTAATCGTTGCGTGTGTCGACCACCACCACATCGGGGGAAGAAATCAGTGCATTCCAGTCTTTGGGTTTCACGTATTGACCGACACGGTGCGTGGGACTGATACCTGGGACACCCAAGGTGACAATTTCTTTTTTAAGGCGCACCTTCATGCGGTGAAAAGGTGGCTTGTCAGCAAAGGACTCTTTGTGCTCTAAATCTGCCAACAAAGGATCGGCTCTCAAATACGCCAACACAGCATGCACGTCGGCGGGTGCACCGGCAATGGTGCTGTTGATGCCCTCACGCGCTAACAAAATTAGCCCCTTGACATTGTGTGCCTCACAAAAGGCCAGCAGAGGGGCACGTCGATCCTCAAAATTTGGCAGATCAACAAATTTATAAAAAGCAGCAGTGAGATAAACAGGGGTAGATAAATCGGTGCGCATGCCTGTATTTTGCACGCACTGGCATACCCCAATAGCCACAATCGCTAGGAACTCGCAAAATCATTGGGCTCATTTCAGCAGTAACCCCAAGCAGACTTCGCAGTATGAAACGTCTAGGCTTCCTCACCCCACTCCGTTTGATTTTGATCAAAGCAACTGCAGGCAAAACATGGCAAGCAGTCCTTCTTAAAGTCAGCCTGTGCTTTGGCTTGACTGTTTCAAGTCTGAGCCTCTTTGCGCAAGAGACCTACCTTGATCTCACCCAAAGCAAGGCCTCTATTGCCGCCACCACAGCCCATCCATTGGCAACAGAAGCTGCTCTGAAAATGTTGAAACAAGGCGGCAGTGCCACGGATGCAGCCATTGCAGCGCAACTGATGCTGGGCTTGGTAGAACCTCAATCGTCGGGACTAGGCGGTGGCAGCTTTTTCATGCACTGGCATGCAGAGAAAAAAAACCTGACCAGTTTCGATGGGTTGGCAGCGGCCCCTCAAAAAGTCACTGACTCACTGACCACCGATGTGGATGGCAGCAAACTACCCTACGCACAACTGTCTCGCGGCGGCAGAAGTGCTGGCGTTCCCGGCACCTTGCCCTTGTTGGCCAAAGTCCACGCTCAATACGGGAAGCTGCCTTGGGCCAGTTTGTTTGTGCCGGCCATTGAAGTGGCCACCAAGGGCTTTCCAATGCCCGCCTACATGCACCAAATTTTGGCAGCGCCTGGATCGGCAGAAGCGCATCCAGAACTTTTGAATTTGTATTTTGACGAGAAGCAAAAAGTCAAAGCCATTGGCACCCCCATCGTGAACGAGGCCTACGCACAAATTCTTCAAAAAATCGCCGCGCAAGGGCCCTCTGCAGTCTGGACGGGCGAACAAGGCGCCGCCTTCATGACAACTATTCAGAAAGGTTACAGGGCATCCCTGATCACTTTGGACGATTTGAAAAATTACAAAGTAGAAGAAAGACAAGCTTTGTGCAGCCCCTACCTTCGCTTTACTGTCTGCGTGATGGCACCGCCATCTTTTGGGGGTGTCGTGGTCCTGCAGATGCTTCAAATGCTCGAAGCCAAAACTGCCCAAGGTTTCAATTTCAACCAGCCAGAGTTTGCTCACTTCTACGCTGAAGCCGGCAAACTGGCGCAAAGTGATCGTCAACGCTACATCGCCGATCCAGGCTTTTTTCAAGTGCCTGCCACGGCTTTGATTGCCAACAACTATGCCCAGCAGCGTGCGCAGCTCATTCAAGAACGAACACTGCCCAACTACCCTGCTGGACAGCCCGTTGCGGCTTCGCAAGTCGTATTGAGCAACGTCACACCTGCAGCGCCCAGTTCTGATGCCACCAGTCAGTTGGCTGTTGTCGATGCTGCAGGCAATGCAGTCACCATGACCACCACCAACAACCTCAATTTTGGTTCGCGTCTGCTGACACAAGGTTACATCCTGAACAACGCCATGACCAACTTCGTCACCAATCCCAAACCAGGTGAAATTTCGCCCAACAAGATGGAAGCTGGCAAACGACCCGTCACGTCCATGGCGCCTGTGATGGTTTTTGACGACAAAGGCCAGTTGGTCACTCTGGGTGGCTCTGCCGGTGGCGGTCAAATTGTGGACTATGTCACGGCCAATTTGATTCGCATGCTGGCCTTGGACCAATCACCTGTGGAAGCGCTTTCACAAGGGCATGTGTCCACGGCCATCCCTCAAAGGGTGCAACTGGAAAAAGGCACGGCAGCGGCTCAGTTGGCCGAAGCATTGCAAGCCAAAGGACATCAGGTGGAAGTCGTTCCCATGAACAGCGGCATGGGGTTCCTCAAGCGTTCAGGCACTGGCTGGATCGGCGCGGCAGATCCTCGCCGCGATGGTGTGGCCTGGGGCTTTAACCCCACACCTTAGGAAACAAAGGATCGTTCATTTCGGCCCCCTCGGGCAATCGCTCTGCCAAACCTTCAAAAGGGGGTGAAGTGCGCCAATGGCGCACTGCATGGCGCGTGTCGTCACCCAGGTAACGAGCCGAAAAAACCCTGCGTCGCTCAGTTGGGCCCACGCCATTGGACGCATGCAAGGCCAGCATCTGGAATGCAACACAATCGCCGGGATCCAAAGACCAAGCCAACTGTGTGTAGTGATGCGGTTCAGCATCGATCGGTGGTAATTCAGCCAAGCTACCTTCAGGAAACCATTTGGCCTGCTGGTCACGGAATGTACGAGGCATGTACCAGGTTCCTAGGTGTGACTTGGCGACAAATCGCAAGGTGCTGGCCTCTGACACAGGATCCACAGGAATCCAAAAACTCACGTTCTGTCGGCCGCTGACGTTGTAATACGGTTGGTCTTGATGCCAGGGTGTGGGCTGCTTGGTGCCAGGCTCTTTGACCAACAAATGGTCGTGATAAACGCGCACGGTTTGCGACTGCATCAACTGGGCAGCGATGTGCGGCAAGGCTGAATCGCGCAGAATTTTTTCGTAAGCCGCATTGGATTGCCAAGTACAAAAGTCTTCAATGAATCGGCCTGGATCGTCTGCACGACTGGCCACTTGAGCTAAGGGGCTGAGGTGTGACAAGTTGTGCTCAATACCCTGTTCTAGCGTTTGAAGTTCCTCTGCATTCAAGACACCTCTTAAGACCACTGCACCCAATTGGGCATAGTCTTGAACAGTCTGAGAAGAGAGCATCAAAGTACGCGACATGGCCACCCCGCTTAAATTCGTTTGAGCAGTTCTGCAGTCTCAAACACAGGCAATCCCATGATGCCTGTGTACGAGCCCTTGATGACCGCAATGTGCTTGGCTGCCAAACCTTGTACACCATACGCGCCGGCCTTGCCCATGGGTTCGCCACTGGCCACATAGGCTTTCATTTCAGTCAGAGACATGTGTGCAAATGTGACACTGGAAATAGACACCGCAGACACCCTTTGGGTTCCCTTGCCAATCGCAACGGCGGTGAGTACGCGGTGGGTTTTGCCTGAAAGTTTTTTCAACATCCGCAGAGCATCTTGCGCGTTGTTTGGTTTGCCCAATATCTCCCGCCCCAAGGCAACGGTGGTGTCAGCGCAGATCACAGGTGCTTTTGCCAAGCTACGCGTTTTCAAACGGGTCATGGCAGCTTCAAGCTTGAGAAGCGTCACTCGCTGCACATACGTCAAAGGTGCTTCGCCAGGCAAGACCTGCTCCAAGGCTTCAGCATCCTCCTCAGGCGTTGGCAACAGCAATTCATAGTGCACGCCAATTTGCTCAAGCAACTGCCTGCGGCGTGGGCTTTGCGAGGCCAAATAGACAAAATTGTTCATGCCGTCTTACTCACGGTGATAAGGGTGATTGGCGTTCACTGACCATGCACGGTACAACTGCTCAATCAACAACACACGCGCCATTGCGTGGGGCAAGGTCAAATCGGACAAACGAATGCGCTCGTGGGCCGCGTCGCGAAACGCAGGCTCAAGACCATCGGGGCCGCCAATGATCAGCGCCACATCGTCACCGCTTAACTGCCAATCTTTCAGTCTTTGGGCCAAGGCCAAAGTCCGCAACGAGGTTCCTCGCTCGTCTAGCACCACAATGCGAGTGCCACGAGGGATGACAGCTTCAATGCGCTGGCGTTCAGCAGCCACCAAGGTTTCGTAGGTCTTAGAGCCGCGAGGCTCAGTTTTGACCGCTTTGAGCTCCACTTTGATTTCGGGTGGAAAGCGCTTGACGTAATCATCCCAAGCAGACTGAGCCCAATCAGGGACACGCTGCCCTACTGCCACAATCAGCAGCCTCATGGGCTTTAGGCCTTTGGCTTGGCCTTGCTTGCGGCTTTGGCGGCTGGTTTGCCGACAGATTTGCTTGCTGGCTTAGCACTTGTCTTTGCTGCAGGTTTGGCTGACTTTGTAGCTGGCTTGGCTGCCGATTTGCTGGGCGCTTTAGTTGGGACCTTAGTTGAGGCCTTGGTGGGCGCTTTTGGTGGCGCTTTGCGGGTAGGTTTAAGGGCTTCGGAGCCCATCGGACCCACAGGCACTGAATCGCGGCGTGTTGGCGTGCGACCGGCGCTGACGTTGGCCTTCTTTTTGGCAACAGGCTTGCGAACAGGTTCAGCAGGCTTGGGAGCGCCCAGTTTCAAACGCACTGGTTTGTCACCCCAAATTTCTTCGAGGTTGTAATAAGAACGAATGGTGGGCTGCATGATGTGAGCAACGGCGCTGCCGCAATCCACAATGATCCACTCGCCGTTGTCTTCACCTTCAATGCGCGGTTTGGGATAGCCAGCTTCGCGCACTTTATCGCGAACACTGGCTGCAAGGGCTTTGGTTTGGCGATTGGAGGTACCAGACGCAATGATGACGCGTTCAAACAAGGGTGACATGTGTTCTGTGTCAAAGACCACAATCTCTTGCGCTTTCACATCTTCCAACGCATCCACAATGGCGCGCTGGAGTTTTTGGGTGTCTTTTTTGGCAGAAGTGTCAGTCATCGTGCAGGCTGGTAAAGGTGATGGCGGTAAATATACAGCGCAACGGTCTTGGGAACCAGTGCGTCGATGGGTTGACCATGGGCCACCCGCGCTCGAACTTCCGTTGCACTGTGAGGCAAATGGGGTAATTTCAAGACTTGTGTGGGGATGTCATGGCTGGGAACGTCTGGGCCTAGCGGGCTAGGCATCTCACGTTCAGCAACGCAAATTATAGCCCGCCTCGAAATTTCTTCGATTTCACGCCATGTTCCCAAGGCTTTGCCCTGATCTTCCCCGATAAATAAGAAAAATTCTGCACCGGGGTATTGCAAAGCCAAGCTTCTAAGTGTGTCGACGGTGTAGCTGGGACCTTGACGCGCCAATTCCATGTCATTGATGGTGACACCCGGCAAATGGCCAAACGCCAATTTCGCCATCTCGGCACGGTGCGACCCACTGCTTAAATCGCGCGCCTTGTGCCATGCATCACCGGTTGGAATGATGAGCAGTGCGTCTAACTGAAATTGCGCCAAGGCAGCCTCTGCCATGGCCACATGGGCAACATGGGGCGGGTCAAACGCCCCACCCAGAATGCCAATGCGTTGAGGCCTCAAACCCAATCCCTTGGCTTCAAGAAGTGAGCGGTCAATTGGGCCTCGTCAGAATCCGGGGCATCGACCCGGTTGTATGACCAACTGACCAAAGCAGGCATAGACAACAAAATTGATTCCGTTCGTCCGCCTGATTGCAAACCAAAATGTGTGCCACGGTCCCACACCAAATTGAACTCAACATACCGACCGCGCCGATACAACTGGAAGGCTCTTTCTCGCTCACCATAGGGCGTATCTTTGCGACGCATCACAAGGGGCATGTAGGCTTTAAGCAACCCGTTGCCCACGTCTTGCATCATCGCAAAGCCTTTTTCGAAACCGAGTTCGGAAAAATCATCGTAAAAAATGCCACCGACACCGCGAGCTTCATTGCGATGCTTCAAGAAGAAATAGTCATCGCACCACTTTTTAAAGCGCGGATGTAAATCAGCCCCATAGGGGGCAACAGCGTCTTTACAAACCTGATGAAAATGCACGGCATCTTCTTCAAAACCATAATAAGGCGTGAGGTCCATCCCACCGCCAAACCACGCAACGGGCTCTTTCCCTTCTGGTTTGGCCACAATCATGCGGACGTTCATGTGCACGGTGGGCACATAAGGATTGCGGGGGTGAAAAACCAAGGAAACGCCCATGGCTTCAAAAGGTGCACCCGACAGCTCTGGGCGATGTTGTGTGGCGGATGGTGGCAACTTGGGGCCACTCACATGAGAAAAACCACAACCGGCGCGTTCAAACACCGGGCCACCCTCTAGGATTTGAGTGATGCCATCACCTTGAAGCATTTCCCCTTCAGGCTTGCGCCAGGGGTCCACCACAAAGTCTGTGCCGTCCACATCGTGCAAGGCCCGCGTGATGTTGGCTTGCAACTGAATCAAGTAGTCTCGAACAGTTTGAGCTTGATGCAGGTCCATGGAGTGACTTTCTCTGAATGCCTGGGGCATCTTTTACTTTTTAACTTCTTTGGTTGGCAATGGCCGAATGGGCGCCGCTTGGTCAATGTGAAAGCCTTCAACACCTTCGTACATTTTTTGAAGGCATGCGTAATCCACCTCGACATTGCCTGTGAGTTTGATAAAGCCTTCAAACTTCAACACTTTGTTACCGTAATCAAAGCGCACAACAGCCAACGGCAAATTCGTGGCAACGGCCAATTGATAAAAGCCACTTCGCCAACCCTCTGTTTTCTTTCGAGTACCTTCTGGCGAAAGACCTAACCACAAGAATTTTCCAGCGCGTTGGTGCTCCGCAAACACTTCTGTCATGGCACCCACAACGCCTCGTGAGGAGGATCTGTCAATGGGCAAACCGCCAATCCACTTTAACCAGCGACCAAACAAAGGGTATTTGAACAATGAGTCTTTGCCCCAAAAATGAACAGGCAAGCCTATGGTCCATTTGCACAACATCGCCGTGAGGAAATCCCAATTGCTGGTGTGCGGATAGACGATGGCAATACCTTGCAAACCAGGCAAACCTTGAAAATCAACCTTCCAACCAATCAGTTTTAACAACCATGCGGCCCAAGCATGTCCCTTGAACTGAATGGGATAAGGGCCTGAAATGACTTCAGGTTGAGGCAAATTTTGAGAATTTAAATCGCTCACGATTTGATTGCCCTGTAGCCAATGTCCTTCCGGTACTGTTGTCCGTCGAAGTGAATACCTTTGGCCACCTCATAGGCTTTTTGCTGGGCTTGCTTGACCGAATCGGCCAGTACAGTGACGCACAAAACACGGCCACCTGAAGTGACAGTTTGACCGTTGACTGCTGCCGTGCCTGCATGGAACACCATCGCGTCGGGCTCGTCTTTGGGCAGTCCCGTGATTACATCCCCTTTGCGCGGGTTCATGGGGTAACCTGCAGCGGCCATCACCACACCTAAAGCGGGTCGGCGATCCCACTCCAACTCAAGGGTGTCGAGCTTACCGCTCGTTGCCGCCAACATCACCTCGACCAAATCGGTTTTCAAACGCATCATGATCGGTTGTGTTTCTGGATCTCCCATGCGGCAGTTGAATTCCAAAGTTTTGGGCATGCCTTGCGCATCGATCATCAAGCCTGCGTACAAGAAACCTGTGTAGGGAATGCCATCTTTTTCCATGCCCTTGATGGAGGGCATGATGACTTCACGCATGGCGCGCGCATGGACTTGTGCAGTCACGACGGGCGCTGGCGAGTATGCGCCCATACCGCCGGTGTTGGGACCTTCATCATGGTCTAGTAACCGTTTGTGATCTTGGCTGGTGGCCAAGGCCACCACGTTTTGGCCATCACACAACACGATGAAGCTGGCCTCTTCCCCTTGCAAGAATTCTTCAATGACAACGCGTGGCACTGCTGCACCGTCGGCGCCGGCGTTGTGAACCACGCCCAATTGGTTGTCAAGCAGCATGAAGTCAATGGCTTCGTGCGCCTCAGCAGCCGTCATGGCTACCACCACGCCCTTGCCTGCTGCCAAACCGTCAGCCTTCACCACAATGGGGGCACCCATTTTGTCGATGTAGGCATGGGCTTGAACGGGGTCGGTGAAGGTTTCGTAGACGGCCGTTGGGATGCCATGGCGATGCATGAAGGCTTTGGAAAAAGCCTTGGAACTTTCCAACTGTGCAGCGGCCTGAGTTGGGCCAAAAATGCGCATGCCATGCGCACGAAATTCATCGACGACACCTGCTGCCAATGGCGCCTCGGGGCCAACCACCGTCAGTTCAATTTTTTCTTGTTGCGCCCATACACGCAAAGCTTTTACATCAGTGATGGGAACATCGACCAAATTAGGGTCACGGGCTGTGCCGCCATTTCCAGGGGCCACATAAACTTTTTGAATGCGCTCAGATTGCGACAACTTCCAGGCCAGGGCATGTTCTCGTCCGCCACCGCCAATTACCAATACTTTCATCGATCAAGCCTTATTCAGAAATGGTTGCGTTGTGGAAAACGTTTTGCACATCGTCCAAATCTTCCAAGATGTCCAAGAGTTTTTGCATTTTGACGGCATCGTCGCCCACCATGTCAATGGTATTCTCGGCGCGCATCGTGACCTCGGCCATTTCGGCCGTGAAGCCTGCACCTTCCAATGCATTTTTAACCGCTTCAAAATCTGCAGGGGACGTTAGCACTTCAATGGCGCCCTCCTCGTCCGTGATCACATCTTCGGCACCCGCCTCCAAAGCAACTTCCATCACTTTGTCTTCAGAAGTGCCCGGTGCAAAAATCAATTGACCACAATGCTTGAATTGAAAGGCCACAGAGCCTTCCGTGCCCATGTTGCCACCATGCTTGCTAAAAGCATGGCGCACCTCGGCAACTGTGCGTACACGGTTGTCGGTCATGGTGTCCACAATGATGGCCGCGCCACCTATGCCGTAGCCTTCATAACGAATTTCTTCGTAAGTCACGCCTTCTAGATTGCCCGTGGCTTTGTCGATGTTTCGCTTCACGGTATCGGCGGGCATATTGGCCGCCTTGGCTTTTTCAATGGCCAAGCGCAAACGGGGGTTGGCGCTAGGGTCGCCGCCGCCCGTTCTGGCTGCCACCATGATTTCTCGAACCACTCGGGTCCAAATGCGCTGGCGTTTCTCGTCTTGTCTGCCCTTGCGGTGCTGAATATTTGCCCATTTACTGTGGCCAGCCATCTCAAATTCCTTGATGTTGATTTAATCTACTGGGTGAGATTTTACTTTTCTAGATGGGGGGACCCTTTTTCATGCCAAATCAGCTCTTGATTGCCCGCAATAAAACCACAGATTGCCACCTTCTGATGGGCATGGCCAACCGCCATGGCCTGATTACAGGGGCCACAGGCACCGGCAAAACGGTGAGTTTGCAGACTCTGGCTGAAAACTTCTCCAATCAGGGCGTGCCGGTCTTCATGGCCGATGTCAAAGGCGATCTGGTCGGTATCAGTCAAACGGGCCACCTCAGCGACAAGATCAAGGGGATTCTGAAAGAACGCCAGCTGGACGAACCCAGCCCCCAAAGCTGCCCAACCACCCTGTGGGATGTTTTTGGCAAACAAGGCCACCCCGTTCGCGCCACAGTCTCAGACATGGGCCCTTTGCTATTAGGCCGCATGTTGAACCTCAACGACACACAAGCCGGTGTGCTCAATTTGGTCTTCAAAATTGCCGATGACCAGGGTCTTTTGCTGCTTGACCTCAAGGATCTGCGCGCCATGCTGCAACACGTGGGGGAAAACGCCAGTCAGTTCACCACCGAGTACGGCAACGTCAGCGCCGCCAGCGTGGGCGCCATTCAACGGGGTTTGCTAGAAATTGAAAGCCAAGGCGCCGACAAGTTCTTTGGCGAGCCCATGCTCAACATCCAAGACTTTTTGCAAACCGACGCCAAAGGCAAAGGCGTCATCAATTTGCTGTGTGCCAGTGAATTGATGAATGCACCTCGCCTCTATGGCACCTTCTTACTGTGGTTACTGTCCGAATTGTTTGAGCAATTGCCCGAAATTGGTGATCCTGAAAAACCCAAGCTGGTGTTCTTCTTTGACGAAGCCCACTTGTTGTTCAACGAAGCGCCCAAGGTGCTCATCGAACGCATGGAGTTGTTGGTACGCCTGATTCGGTCCAAAGGTGTAGGCGTTTATTTCGTCACACAAAACCCCTTGGATGTGCCAGAAACGGTTTTGGGACAACTGGGCAATCGGGTTCAGCACGCCCTTCGCGCTTTCACACCGCGCGATCAAAAAGCCGTCAAAGCCAGCGCCCAAACCATGCGAGCCAATCCCAATTTGGACATCGAAAAAGCCATCACCGAATTAGGTGTCGGTGAAGCCTTGGTCAGTTTCCTCGATGAAAAAGGCCGCCCCGGCATCACAGAACAAGCTTTTGTGATGATGCCTGGCAGCCAACTGGGCCCCATTACCCCAGAACAACGCAAGGCACTGCTCGAGAACTCTTTGGTGGCGGGTGTCTATGAAAATACCATCGACCGTGAGTCTGCCTACGAAGTGCTCAAAGGCGCGCACGCATCGTCCAATTCAGAATCAAAAGCACAAACTCCGACCAATGCCGGAACCAGCGCAAGCTCGACCGATGCAGAGAGTGGCAGCAACGCCCTGTTAAACGGCCTTGGCGAGGTTTTATTCGGTCGCACAGGTCCTAGGGGCGCTAAACACGATGGCTTGGCGCAGGCCATGGTCAAGTCTGCGGTTCGAACTATCGGGTCTAGCGTGGGGCGTGAAATTGTGCGTGGTGTGTTGGGCGGCATCTTGGGCGGCCGCAAACGCTGAGCCCTGCCAGTTGCGCAGCATCAGTCCCTCATTCAAATGGGGGACGAAAAAAAAGCCGGAGATCATCCGGCTTTTTTGTGAAGGCTTTAGCTGGCCGTGACCTCTTCAGGCTCGTGCGGCTCAGATTTGGAATTGCGCCCTTCTTTCTTAGGCAAAGGCGTAATGTCCAAAAGCACTTCGTCCTTGTCGTCCAAGTCAACACTCAAACGACCGCCGTCGATCAATCGACCAAACAGCAACTCATCGGCCAAGGCCTTGCGAATGGTGTCTTGAATCAAACGCTGCATAGGACGAGCGCCCATGAGCGGGTCGAAACCTTTTTTGGCCAAGAACTTGCGCAACTTGTCGCTGAACGTGACATCCACCTTCTTCTCTGACAACTGTGTTTCGAGTTGCAGCAAGAACTTGTCGACCACGCGCATAATGATTTGCTCGTCCAAAGCCTTGAAGCTGACCATGGCGTCCAAACGGTTGCGGAACTCAGGGGTGAACAAGCGCTTGATGTCGCCCATTTCATCACCAGCTTGACGCGGGTTGGTAAAGCCAATGGTGGCTTTGTTCATGGTCTCGGCACCCGCATTCGTGGTCATGATGATGATCACGTTGCGGAAGTCGGCTTTGCGGCCGTTGTTGTCTGTCAAAGTGCCGTGGTCCATCACTTGCAACAAGACATTGAAAATGTCGGGGTGCGCTTTTTCAATTTCGTCGAGCAGCAACACGCAATGCGGTTTCTTGGTGACGGCTTCTGTCAGCAAACCACCTTGGTCAAAGCCCACATAGCCTGGAGGCGCACCAATCAGGCGACTCACCGCATGGCGCTCCATGTACTCCGACATGTCAAAGCGAATGAGGTCAATGCCCATGATGTAGGCCAATTGTTTGGCCGCTTCTGTTTTGCCGACGCCTGTGGGGCCGCTGAACAAGAAGGCGCCAATGGGCTTGTCTGTTTTGCCCAAACCGGAGCGCGCCATTTTGACGGCCGATGACAACACTTCCAAGGCTTTGTCTTGACCAAACACCACGCTCTTCAAATCGCGCTCAATGGTTTGCAGCTTGCTGCGGTCGTCATTCGAAACATTGGCGGGCGGAATGCGCGCAATCTTCGCCACGATGTCTTCGATCTCGGCTTTGCCAATGGTTTTCTTGCGCTTGGAAGGCGGCAAGATACGCTGCGCAGCGCCGGCTTCGTCAATCACGTCAATGGCTTTGTCGGGCAACTGACGGTCGTTGATGAACTTGGCAGACAACTCGGCAGCAGCTTGCAGCGCTGCGTTGGCGTATTTCACGCTGTGGTGCTCTTCGAAACGAGACTTCAAGCCCTTCAAAATGTCCACAGTTTCGGGCACCGTAGGCTCGACCACGTCAACCTTTTGGAAGCGGCGTGACAAAGCTGCGTCTTTTTCGAAGATACCGCGGTATTCCGTGAAGGTGGTGGCGCCGATGCATTTCAACTGACCGCTAGACAATGCGGGCTTGAGCAAGTTCGACGCATCCAACGTACCGCCGGAAGCAGCACCGGCACCAATCAAAGTGTGAATTTCATCGATGAACAACACAGCGTGTGGCTTGTCCTTCAAGGCTTTCAAAACACCTTTAAGACGTTGCTCAAAGTCACCACGGTATTTGGTACCTGCCAACAGTGCGCCCATGTCGAGCGAATAGACCACCGCTTCGTTCAAAATTTCGGGCACGCTGCCTTGCGTAATACGCCATGCCAAACCTTCAGCAATGGCGGTCTTGCCAACGCCAGCTTCGCCAACCAACAAAGGATTGTTTTTGCGGCGACGGCACAAAATTTGAATGGTGCGCTCAACTTCGTATTCACGACCGATGAGCGGATCAATCTTGCCTTCTTTGGCCATCTGATTCAGGTTCTGAGTGAACTGCTCCAGTGGTGAGGCTTTTTCATTGCGCTCGCCACCGCCTGCACCCTCTTCGCTCTCGGGTGCGGGTGCAGCGTCACTGCCTTTGCTAGCTTCTGGCGGATCACTCTTGCGAATGCCGTGTGCAATGAAATTCACCACATCCAAACGCGTAATGCCTTGCTGGTGCAAATAGTAAACAGCGTGAGAATCTTTTTCGCCAAAGATGGCCACCAGCACGTTTGCGCCGGTCACTTCTTTTTTGCCACTGCCCGTCGATTGAACATGCATGATGGCGCGTTGAATGACACGCTGAAAACCTAGCGTGGGTTGTGTGTCCACTTCTTCAGTGCCTGCGACTTGCGGCGTGTTGTCTTTGATGAACGACGACAGCGATTGACGCAAATCGTCGACTTGCGCTGAACACGCACGCAACACTTCTGCTGCGCTGGGGTTGTCTAGCAATGCCAACAACAAATGCTCCACGGTAATGAACTCGTGACGCTGCTGTCGCGCCTCAACGAAGGCCATGTGCAAACTGACTTCCAATTCTTGGGCAATCATGTGATTTCCTTAAATGCCTTGCGGAGGTGAAAAATATTAAGTTGGGTAGTTTTGTTGAATTTCAACTGCTTTATGCCACATTCTGGATCAAAGTTTGCAACACTCATGCGACAGGTTCACTGACACATTGCAAAGGATGACCTGCCTGGTTTGCGGCATCTAAGACTTGGTCCACTTTGGTGGCTGCGACGTCGCGGGTGAAAACACCACAAACGCCTTTGCCGTCCAAATGAATTTTCAACATGATTTGGGTGGCCGCTTCACGGTCTTTGTTGAAAAACTCCTGAAGCACCAAAACCACAAACTCCATGGGCGTGTAATCGTCGTTCAACATCACCACTTGGTACATCTGGGGCGGACCGACTTTGGCTGTGCGTCTTTCTAAAACCACAGAATCGGCATTTGCTGGTGTACGAGTGAGGTCGCCCTCTGACCCTGGGCTTTTCGGCTGAAATGGTTGTTTTGGTTTCTCTGTTGCCATGTTTTCATTCTATCGATGCCTGAGGCGCTTCTGCGAACACTTTGCGGAAAGTCCTTATGCCGCACTGCAACATTCGGCATCAGTCGGGTAAACCTTGAATTGACAAGCGCAAAAAGCCTGATTTAAATGTTCCATACAGCTTTAAAATGATGGAGACAAGCATGCCCAGTGGAACAGTCAAATGGTTCAATGACGCGAAGGGATTTGGATTCATTCAGCCAGATGGGGGCGGGCCCGATGCATTTGCGCATTTCTCAGCCATTGCCATGGAGGGCTTCAAAAGCCTCAAAGAAGGCGCCCGAGTGAGCTTTGAGCTGACCGAGGGCCCCAAAGGCCCCATGGCCATCAACATTCAATCAGAAGGTAGAGCAACACCCGCAGAGTAGACAGAAAAAAGCCCCTGAGAGTTCATCTCAAGGGCTTTGGTCTTTTTGAATGGTCGGCGTGGCGGGATTCGAACTCGCGACCCCTTGCACCCCATGCAAGTGCGCTACCAGGCTGCGCTACACGCCGACAAGCTTTAAATTATAGCCCGAGAATTTGGTCAAATTGAGAGCAAATCTCGAATATCCATCAATTCGCGTCGCAAGCTAGGCAAGCTGCTGGTGGCTTGAAGTGCGCCCGCTCTTTGTGCACTCTCTACGGCCAATTTGGGAAGCGCACTTTCTTCCTCTGACATCTCATCATCAAGGTCAAGATCTTCAGGAAAATCGATGTCCGCATCGGCAGCAGCAAGCTGCTCCTTGCGATAGCCTTTTTGAGACTGCGCAAGCTCCTGCATTTTGTTGCGAGCCCCACTGATGGTGAAGCCCTGCTCGTACAACAAATCACGAATGCGGCGAATCATGAGCACCTCGTGGTGCTGGTAATAGCGGCGATTACCGCGTCGCTTCACAGGACGAAGCTGTGTGAACTCCTGCTCCCAATAACGGAGCACATGCGGCTTGACGCCACAGAGCTCGCCTACTTCACCAATGGTGAAGTAGCGCTTGGCGGGAATAGATGGGAGGGAGTTCTCCATTGAAATCACAAACTTGCTAGGGGAACTTACTAGCTTACTCTAAGCCGAGGCACTCCGTAAAGGCCTCAGTTGAATATTTTGTTAGATCTCTGATCGCTGATTGTCAGCAAGTGTTAAGCCTTGCCAGATTCGTCACCTTGGATCACATCTTTGAGCTTGTGACTGGCGTGAAAGGTGGCAACGCGCCGCGCCTCAATGGGAATCAGTTCACCCGTACGGGGATTGCGGCCTGGACGTGGTGCTTTTTCACGGATTTGGAAATTACCAAATCCGGAAATTTTGACATCCGTTCCTTGAACCAACTGCGTTGCAATCAAATCAAAGAAAGAGTCCACCATGTCTTTGGACTCGCGCTTGTTCAATCCAATTTGTTCAAACAACAAATCGGCCAGATGCGCTTTGGTCAGCGCAGGTGTTTCGAGACTTTCAACAGAAAAATCCATAGGTACTTTCTGCTTTCAATTAAGAGCGCAAGCGCGCTGACAACTTGGTCGCCAAATGGTCTAACACGGCTTTGACTGTGGCTTCAATCTGAACGTCGGTCAATGTTGCTTCGTCACTGTACAAAGTCAAGCGGACTGCCAAGCTTTTCTCAATGCCTTGTGTGGCCTGTGGGCGGAACACATCAAACAACACGGCATTTTTCAACAGACCTTCTGTAGGCGCCGCATGAATGGCCGACATGAGCTCGCCGTGCGTCACTTTTTCAGCCACGATGACGGCAATGTCACGCTCTACAGCCTGGAATCGCGCAACGCCTTGTGCCACAGGCACTTCGCGCTGTAGCACCGCATCCAAGTCCAACTCAAACATGATGGGGGCTTGTTGCAAGTCCCAAGTCTGGCGCCAGCGAGGATGCAACTCGCCCACATGGCCAATGACTTGGCCGTTGAGCAAAACTTGCGCACAGCGACCAGGGTGCATGGCAGGATGTTCAGCCGTTTCAAACACTGGCTTGGCCGGTGACAGCAAAGCCTCCACCTCACCTTTGACATCAAAGAAATCAACATTGCGAACTTTGCCACCCCAAGAGGTGGTGCTGACCGGGCCATAAGCCACCCCGGAAACGCGCATGGGCTGATTCAAGCCTTCGACGGTGCTATCGCTGTCTTTGACCGAGGCATCACGCAAAAACACACGGCCCAGTTCAAAGACACGGACACGATCCGCTTTGCGATCGGTATTGAATTTCACCACTTGCAGCAAAGAGCCCAGCAAACTGGTTCGCATCACACTCATTTGACTGGCAATGGGATTGAGCAACTTGATCGGGTTGGCGTTGCCTGCCAACTCATGCTCCCAGCGTTCTTCAACAAAACTGAAGTTGATGGTTTCTTGGTAGCCCAATGCCGCCATGCTGCGGCGAACAGCAAAGGGACCCCGCACATTTTCTTTGCGAATCTTGGCCGTAATAGGTGCCAATGGCGGCGTGGTCGGCAACTGGGTATAACCGACCATGCGCGCAACCTCTTCAATGAGGTCTTCTTCAATTTCCAAATCGAAGCGCCAACTGGGTGGGTTGACCGTGACCAAGCCTTCCGCCTCGCTCACTTCAAAACCTAAACCGCGTAGTGCATCGGCACACTGCTTTTGTGTCAACGCCATGCCAATCACCTTGACTGCACGTGCCACGCGCAAGGTCACAGGTTTGCGCACAGGCATGTTCAGTTTTTGGTCGTCCACAGGGCCGACTTGGGTGGCTGGCGTGCCGCAAATGTCAATCACCAACTGCGTAATGCGCTCAATGTGCTCAACTGTGCCTTCTGGGTCGACTCCTCGTTCAAATCGGTGGCCGGCATCGGTCGAGAAGTTGTAGCGACGTGAGCGACCTGCAATGGCTTTAGGCCACCAGTAAGCAGCTTCGATGTAAATGTTTTGAGTGTCGTCAGAAACGGCGGTGGCATCGCCGCCCATAATGCCCGCCAAAGACTCCACTTGTGAGTCATCGGCAATCACACCCACTTTGTCGTCCACGGTCACTGTGTTGCCGTTGAGCAGCTTGAGTGATTCTTCTGCACGGCCCCATCGAACTTGCAGGCCCCCATGAATTTTGTCGAGGTCAAAAATGTGTGAAGGACGGCCAAACTCAAACATCACGTAGTTTGAAATGTCGACCAACGGGCTGACACTGCGTTGGCCACAACGTGCCAAGCGTTCCACCATCCAGGCGGGTGTTTGGGCTTTGGGATTCACGCCTTTCACCACGCGGCCACTGAAGCGGCCGCACAAGTCGGTGGCTTCAACCTTGACGGCCAATTTGTCTTGCACTTGGGCTGTCAAAGCATTGAACACCGGCGCCTGCAAAGGCGTACCAGTGAGCGCCGAGACTTCACGTGCAATGCCGTACACACTCAAGCAGTGCGCCAAGTTAGGCGTCAGCTTCAATGTGAACAAGGTATCGTCCAACTTCAAATAGGTTCGAATGCTTTGGCCTAAGGGCGCATCTGCTGGCAACTCAAGCAAGCCGCCATGGTCATCCGCAATTTTCAACTCTTTGGCGGAGCACAACATGCCCTGGCTTTCAACGCCGCGCAGCTTGCCCACTTTGATCAGGAAAGGCTTGCCATCTTCGCCAGGCGGCAACTCTGCACCGACCATGGCGCAGGGAATGCGAATACCAATGCGTGCGTTGGGCGCACCGCAAACAATGTTGAGCAATGTCGGTTGCCCCACATCCACTTGGCACACGCGCAAGCGGTCTGCATTGGGGTGCTGCTCTGCACTTTTGATTTCACCAATCACCACATTCGAAAATGGCGGCGCCACTGGTTGAAGTTCTTCAACCTCCAAGCCCGCCATGGTGAGCGTTTCAGCGAGTTGTTCTGTATTGAGGGGTGGGTTGCAAAACTCACGCAGCCAGGATTCAGGAAATTGCATGGTCTTTTAATTATTGAAATTGACTCAAGAAGCGAACGTCGCCGTCGAAGAACAAGCGCAAATCATTCACGCCATATCGGAGCATGGTGAGACGGTCGGGGCCCATGCCGAAGGCAAAGCCAATGAATTTTTCGGGGTCGAGGCCCATGTTGCGAACCACGTTGGGGTGCACTTGACCGGAGCCCGCCACTTCCAACCAACGGCCCGCCAATGGGCCTGTTTGAAATTGAATGTCAATTTCGGCGCTGGGTTCTGTGAAGGGGAAAAAGCTGGGACGGAAGCGCAACACCAAGTCGTCGCTTTCAAAAAACGTACGGCAAAAATCGGTGAACACCACTTTCAAATCTTTGAAGCTGACGTTCTCGCCAATCCACAAACCTTCGCACTGATGAAACATGGGTGAGTGCGTGGCATCGCTGTCGACGCGGTAGGTGCGGCCAGGTGCAATGACACGAATTTCGGGCATGCCCTGCCCTGCATCCAATTGCGCTTTGTAACGCTTGACGTGTTGGACTGCATGGCGAATTTGCATGGGGCTGGTGTGGGTACGCAGCAAATGACCGCCTTCGACATAGAAGGTGTCGTGCATCGAGCGTGCGGGATGATCTTCGGGTGTGTTGAGGGCCGTGAAGTTGAACCAGTCGGTTTCAATTTCGGGGCCTTGTGCCACTTCAAAACCCATGGAGCCAAAAATTTGCTCGATGCGCTCTAAGGTAAGTGACACAGGGTGCAGACCGCCTTGCGTCAGGGGGCGACCTGGCAAGGTGACATCAAAAGCTTCCGCTTTCAGTTGAACAGCCAACTCGGCATCGGCCAAAGCTTGGCGGCGCGCCGTGAGCGCTGCTTCAATGCCCTGCTTGGCAACGTTCACCGCTGCGCCGAATGTTTTTTTCTCTTCAACGCTCAAAGCAGCCATGCCCTTCATCATTTCAGTGATGCGGCCTGACTTGCCCAAGTACAGGGCTTTGGCATTCTCAAGATCGGCGGGGGTTTGGGCCTGCGCAAAACTGGCGCGAGCCGCTTCAACCAAACTGTCCAACTCGGTCATGGTGGAAACTTTAAAAGGAACTTAAATTCAAAATGAAAAAAGGATTGAAGCCTTCGCAAGCCTCAACCCCTTTGATTGACTGCGTGAGTACTTAAGCTGCGGCCAACTTGGCCTTGACTTGGTTCACGATGCCAGCAAAAGCGGCCTTGTCGTGCACGGCGATGTCCGCCAACACTTTACGGTCGATTTCAATGGCAGCCTTTTTCAGGCCATTTGCGAATTGGCTGTATGTCAGACCGCATTCACGGGCCGCTGCGTTGATACGCGCGATCCACAACTGACGGAACACACGTTTCTTGGCACGACGGTCACGGTATGCATACTGACCGGCCTTCATCACCGCTTGTTTAGCGATACGGAAGACATTACCGCGGCGACCGCGGAAACCTTTGGCCAGGGCCAATACTTTTTTGTGACGGGCTCGTGCCGTAACACCACGTTTTACGCGAGGCATATTTTCTCCTTGTTCGTCAGTGAATTACAGGCCAGCCGATGGCAGCATTTGTGCCATGTGACCCATGTTGGTCTCATGCACACCTACTGGGCCACGGAGGTGACGTTTGTTCTTGGTTGTCTTCTTCGTCAAGATGTGACGCTTGAAGGCTTGACCGCGTTTAACGGTACCACCAGGACGAACACGGAAGCGCTTTTTGGCGCTGCTTTTGGTCTTCATTTTGGGCATTTGACTGCTCCTTATTTTGTGCTCGTGAGGCGTCTGCAAACTCCTTGCAGCCTTGTTGGCCCCGAGCCACTTTTAATCAGCACTTCACCGAAGTGTTTTGCTGTTTGAGGTTGGTGACAACCTCATTTGTAAGAGCTCCCGAAGGAACTCTTCAAACTCACTCTGAAGCTGCCGGAGCACCTTCGTTGGCTGTTTTACCAGCCGGTTTTTTGCGACCTGGTGCAATCATCATGATCATTTGGCGGCCTTCCAACTTTGGAAACTGCTCAACCACAATCAGATCACCCAAGTCATCGCGAATACGCTGCAACAGTGCCATGCCCAACTCTTGGTGGGTAATTTCGCGACCGCGAAAACGCAAGGTCACTTTGCACTTGTCACCATCTGCCAAAAAGCGGCGGATGTTGCGCATCTTGATGTTGTAGTCACCGTCATCGGTACCGGGTCGGAATTTAATTTCCTTGATCTCAATGACCGTCTGCTTGGCTTTGGCTTCGGCAGCACGCTTTTGTTCTTGGTATTTGAACTTGCCGTAGTCCATCAATCGGCAAACCGGTGGTGTTGCGGTGGCTGCAATTTCAACCAAGTCAACATCCAACTCTCCCGCCATGCGCAAAGCATCTGCTAAAGAAACAATGCCCAAGGGCTCGTTCTCGGGTCCGGACAAACGGACTTCAGGGAAAGTGATTTCACGGTTCAGGCGATGCTTACGCTCTTCGCGCTGACGGCGGTCACGAAATTCGGTGGTAGCGATGGTTCAAATCCTTTTAATAAAAACTGCACAAGGCAGCCCAAACCGACGAGCAAGCGTCAAGCTAAAGCAATCGGAAAATACCTTCAAACTTTAGATTCAATGTCTGATTGGACGAGTTCAATGAACGCATCAACAGACATGACACCGAGGTCTTTGTTACCTCGGGCGCGTACTGCGACAGTACCCGCAGCCTTTTCTTTGTCGCCAGCGACAAGGATGTAAGGCGGCTTCTGCAATGAATGCTCGCGTATTTTATACGTGATTTTCTCGTTCCGGAGGTCTAAATCGACCCTAAGGCCTTGATTTCCCGCCAGTTTTTGCATTTTTTGGGCAATTTCACGACAGTAATCGGCCTGGGAATCGGTAATGTTGCACACCACCACCTGGATTGGGGCCAGCCAAACAGGCAAGGCACCAGCGTGCTGCTCGATCAAAATACCGATGAATCGCTCCATGCTGCCCACGATGGCGCGGTGCAACATGACGGGACGATGGCGGTTGCCGTCCTCTCCAACGTACTCGGCATCGAGTCGTTCAGCCATAGAGAAGTCAACCTGAATGGTGCCGCACTGCCATTGACGGCCAATAGCGTCTTTCAGGGTGTATTCGATTTTGGGGCCATAGAAGGCGCCATCGCCAGGGGCAATTTCAAAGTCACAGTTGGAGGCACGCAAACTCTCCATCAGGGCATGCTCGGCTTTGTCCCAAATTTCATCGGAGCCAATGCGCTGTGCAGGACGCGTCGCAACTTTGTAAATGATGTCGGTAAAGCCGAAATCTTTGTAGACCTTTTGCAAGAGCGTTGTGAAGTTAACGCTTTCAGCCAAGATTTGATCTTCGGTACAGAAAATGTGGCCATCGTCTTGTGTAAAGCCGCGCACGCGCATGATGCCGTGCAAGCCGCCAGTAGGTTCATTGCGGTGGCATTGACCAAATTCGCCGTAGCGCAAAGGCAAATCGCGGTAGCTCTTCATGCCTTGCTTGAAAATCAAGATGTGGCCAGGACAGTTCATAGGCTTCAAAGCGTAGTCACGCTTTTCAGACTCTGTGGTGAACATGTTGTCGCGGTACTTGTCCCAGTGGCCCGTTTTTTCCCACAAGGACTTGTCAATGATTTGCGGACCTTTGACTTCCTGGTAACCGTTGTCTTGGTAGACCGCACGCATGTACTGCTCAACCTTCTGCCAAACAGACCAACCTTTAGGATGCCAAAAAACCAAGCCGGGTGCATGCTCATCAATATGGAATAAATCGAGCTCGCGACCTAATTTACGGTGATCACGTTTTTCTGCCTCTTCCAATTGGGTAAGGTAGTTTTGCAAATCTTCTTTGCTGGTCCATGCCGTGCCGTAAATGCGTTGCAGCATTTCGTTTTTGCTGTCGCCACGCCAGTACGCACCTGCCACCTTCATTAGCTTGAAATGCTTGAGCTTGCCAGTGCTGGGGACGTGGGGGCCGCGACACAAGTCTTCGAACGCGCCCTCTTTGTACAAGCTCACATCTTCATTGGAGGGAATGCTGCCAATGATTTCGGCCTTGTAGTGCTCACCCATGCCTTTGAAATACGCAACAGCCTCATCACGAGGTAGCACACGACGAACCACAGGCTCGTCTTTGTTGGCCAAATCGGACATGCGCTTTTCAATGGCGGCCAAGTCGTCCAAGTCGAACGGACGGCTGTAGGAAAAGTCGTAGTAAAAACCGTTTTCAATCACGGGGCCAATGGTGACTTGCGCATCAGGATACAAATCCTTCACGGCATAAGCCAACAAGTGCGCCGTTGAATGTCGAACCACTTCCAAGCCATCTGCATCTTTGCCCGTGATGATGGCCAGTTGCGCATTGGCCGCTATGGTGAAACTCGTGTCCACCACTTTGCCATCAACTTTGCCTGCCAAAGCCGCTTTGGCCAAGCCAGCGCCAATGGAGGCTGCAACCTCTGCCACGGTGACGGGACCGGGAAACTCACGCAATGAACCGTCTGGAAGTGTGATCTGAACCATGTTCGAACTGAAAAAAGGAAAGGCGCCCTTTTGGCGCCAGAAATGAAAAACGCGGCATTTGCCGCGTTTTCAAACGCTCAGGCCAGATTTTACGCTGTGCCCGAGGTCTTTTTCGATCAGTGGAACTGTTCTTCTTCGGTTGAACCGGTCAAAGCTGTGACGCTAGAGCGGCCACCTTGGATTACAGTGGTCACCTCGTCGAAGTAACCGGTGCCCACTTCTTGTTGGTGCGACACGAAGGAATAGCCACGATCGCGCGCTGCGAACTCAGGTTCTTGCACCTTCTCAACATAGGCAGACATGCCGCGCTGAACGTAGGCTTGTGCCAAGTCAAACATGTTGTACCACATGGAGTGAATGCCAGCCAAAGTGATGAACTGGTATTTGTAACCCATGGCGCCGAGTTCTTTCTGGAATTTGGCGATGGTCGCATCGTCCAAGTTTTTCTTCCAGTTGAAAGAAGGTGAGCAGTTGTAGGCCAACAATTTACCGGGGTGTTTCTTGTGAACAGCTTCAGCAAACTTGCGGGCAAATTCCAAATCGGGGGTACCGGTTTCACACCACACCAAGTCGGCGTATTCCGCATAGGCCACTGCGCGGCTAATGGCTTGCTCCATGCCTTTCTTGGTTTTGTAGAAACCTTCCGCTGTGCGTTCACCTGTCAGGAAAGGCTTGTCGTTTTCATCGTAGTCGCTGGTGAGCAAGTCAGCAGCTTCTGCATCGGTACGTGCAATCACCAAAGTGGGTACGCCGCAAACGTCAGCTGCCATGCGGGCTGCGATCAATTTCTGGCAAGCCTCAGTGGTTGGCACCAAAACTTTGCCACCCATGTGACCGCACTTTTTCACAGAAGCCAATTGATCTTCAAAGTGAACGCCACCCGCACCTGCCGCAATCATGGCTTTCATCAATTCGAAGGCATTTAACACGCCACCAAAACCGGCTTCAGCATCGGCAACAATGGGCGCGAAGTAATCTGTGTACTCTTTGTCGCCAGGGTTGGTGCCTTTAGACCATTGAATTTCATCAGCACGGCGGAAGCTGTTGTTGATGCGCTCCACAACCTTTGGCACAGAGTCCACTGGATACAAAGATTGATCGGGGTACATTGATGCATAAGAGTTATTGTCAGCTGCAACTTGCCAGCCAGACAAATAGATGGCTTTGATGCCAGCTTTCACTTGCTGCATGGCTTGACCACCCGTCAATGCGCCCAAGCAATTGATGTAGTCTTCTGTGTGAAGCAGATCCCACAGTTTTTCAGCACCACGGCGAGCCAATGTGTGCTCAATGGGGAAAGAACCGCGCAAACGCACGACATCGGCAGCTGAGTAGCCGCGTTTGACGCCCTTCCAACGGGGGTTGGTGGCCCAATCTTTTTCCAAAGCGGCAATTTGTTGTTCACGGCTGAGTTGTTCAACGAGATTTTGTGGCATGACGTTTTCCTTAAGTGTGGTTGAAGTTGAGGCCAATTCATTCCCAGAAATCTTTGGCACTGGGGAAAATTCTAAGTCTTATAGAAGACCAAAAAAACATCTTATGTCTTATATAAGACAATTATTTTTATGTTTAAATTCAATGCGTTATGCAATTAATTTCTCATTGCAAAATATCATCTCTCATATTGAGAAAAATTATTGCGGTGCAACACTACTATATTTTGTATTGTGAAATTAAATTTCCAAACTGCAAATGCCGCTTTTTCTCAAATCACCACATCAATGGCTCATCCAAGTCAAACAATGATTTTTTTGCAAGAGGGATATCTGCAACATCACGCTTAAAAAAACTTAATTGCCCCTTGGAAACACGCACTTTCTCCAGTAGCATCCGCTCAGCCGGATAAATAAGTTTCCGGCTGCGAACCAACTTCCGACTTAAGGAATTTCAAAATGGCAACTGCAAAAAAATCTCCGGCAAAAAAAGCTGCTCCTGCAAAGAAGGCAGCACCCGCCAAAAAACCCGTAGCGAAAAAAGCGGCACCTGCAAAAAAAGCAGCACCCGCTAAAAAAGCTGCTCCTGCAAAGAAAGCTGCACCAGCTAAAAAGCCTGCAGCCAAAAAAGCCCCCGCAAAAAAGCGCACACCTAATGCCGCTTTCATGAAGGCTTTGACACCTAGCGCCGCTTTGGCTGCTGTGGTGGGTGCATCCCCACTGCCACGTACTGAAGTCGTGAGCAAGCTGTGGGTTTACATCAAGAAAAACAACCTGCAAGACAAAGTCAACAAGCGCAACATCAACGCTGATGACAAACTCAAAGCAGTCTTTGGCAAAGCCCAAGTCAGCATGTTCGAGATGGCCGGCCTGATCGGCAAGCACTTGAAGTAATTCAATGCTTCTCGAATGAAAAAAGCCGGGGCATCCCGGCTTTTTTTATGACTTCGATTTCAAAGCATTTTGTGTGATGGCCGAGAGCGTGCCTCGGGTGGTAATGACTTCCGGGTCCAACATGATTTCAATCAAGGTACCCTGCTCACGTTGAAGCGCCTCGATCAGTGCAAGCTCAAACTCTTCCGTCTTGGAAATTCGAATGCCTTCATACCCATATGCTTTGGCCAAATTGGCAAAGTGCGGATTGTTCAAGTTGGAGCCCATGTTGTGGGTCGGAAAATCGCGCTCTTGATGCATGCGAATGGTGCCGTACATGCCATTGTTCAATAGCACCACAATCGATTTGGCGCCATGCTGACAGGCTGTTGCCAACTCTTGGCCATTCATTAAAAAATCACCGTCACCTGCAATGGTGAATGCCACTCGCTTGGACACGATAGAAGCGGCGATACCTGCAGGCACGCCGTACCCCATGGCACCCACCGTTGGCGCCAATTGCGTCTTCAAGCCTTTGCTCAAGCCGTGGTGCTGGTAATAACGGTGGACCCAACTTGCAAAATTACCTGCACCATTGGTCAGCACGGCATCTGCCGGTAAATGCCGCTGCAATGCAGCAACCACCTCGGGCATGTTCACCAAGCCCTGGGCCGAGTCGTGTGGCAGGCCGGCTAAAGACTGTGGCTGAATATTGGCCCGGTAATCCGCATTGGCCTGTGCCGTCCAGTCCGACCAAGGCACTGACGGCGGCGCGGTCAACACTTCAAGGCTTCGTGCGGCGGCATTCATGGTGGCACAGATGGCCAAATCTGCCGAATACACACGGTGAAGCTCTTCAGCACTTGCGTGAATGTGCACGAGCTTTTGCTTGGGTTTCGGAACTTCCAAAAGTGTGTAGCCACTGGTGGTCATTTCTCCCAATCGGGGGCCAATGGCCAAAATCAAATCGCTGTCTTTGATGCGCTGCGACAGTTTGGGATTGATGCCAATCCCGACATCACCCGCATACAAAGGATGGAAGTTGTCAAAGGTGTCTTGAAATCGGAAGGCATTGCCAACGGGCAATTGCCAATTTTCCGCGAACCTTTGCAGCGCTTGTGCGGCTTGCGGGGTCCAACCGCCGCCGCCGGCAATCACAAATGGCCGTTTGGCCGCCAACAACATTTCTCGCAGTTGACGCAAACTACCGGGATCACTCCAAGCCTCCACGGGTTCTAGCTTTGGCAAGGGTTGGGCCGTCACCTCGTGGGTCAACATGTCTTCAGGTAAAACCAGAACCACGGGACCGGGTCGGCCGTTCATAGCGGTGGCAAATGCGCGTGCCACGTATTCAGGTATACGCTTGGCATCGTCGATGCGCTCGACGCGTTTGGCCATGCCCTTGGTGCTGGGTCCAAAAAAAGAACAGAAATCGACTTCTTGGAAGGCTTCGCGGTCACGTGTATCGGTGGCCACATCGCCCACAAACAAAACCATGGGCGTAGAGTCTTGAAACGCCGTATGAACGCCAATGGAGGCATTGGTGGCACCGGGGCCTCGGGTCACGAAACAAACGCCAGGACGGCCCGTTAAACGACCTTGGGCATCCGCCATGAAGGCCGCGCCACCCTCTTGCCGGCAAGTCACAAACTGAATCTGATCTTTGTATTTGTGAAAACCGTCCAAGACGGCCAAGTAACTTTCACCAGGGACACCAAAGGCGTGGGAAATGCCTTGCGCCACCAAACACTCCACCAGGAGGTGACCTCCCATTTGAGTCTTGGAGCCAGTTTCAGCTTGTTTGTCGTTTAGATTGCTCATACAGCCTCTTGTGATCAAGGCCGCATGATACTTTCAAAGCGAATTCTTCAGACGAAGCAAGGTCACCTGGTGATTCACTTTAGCTCACCACACGGTCAAATTTAAAAACGCCTGGGTCCTTCACTGGGTCGACATCCACAGGGATCACCGACTTTGGCAAGAACTTGCCCTCAAGGAGCAGTTTGGACAGCGGGTTTTCAATCCTTTGCTGCACGGCTCGCTTCAAGGGACGGGCACCAAACACAGGGTCAAAGCCCACCTTGGCCAGTTCCGCCAAAGCCGCAGGCGAGACCTCAAGGTGCAAGTCCATCTTCGACAAACGAGCTTCCAAAATTTGGAGTTGAATTTTGGCAATCGATTCAATGTGCTTGGCGTCCAAACTGTGAAAGACCACCGTCTCGTCGATGCGGTTCAAAAACTCGGGACGGAAGTGATTCTTCAATTCACCCCAAACAGCCTCTTTGATGTCGTCATTGGACTCTCCCACCATGGACTGAATCAAGTGAGAGCCAATGTTGGACGTCATCACAATGACTGTGTTTTTGAAGTCGACTGTGCGGCCTTGACCATCCGTCAAGCGCCCATCGTCCAACACTTGAAGCAACACGTTAAAGACATCAGGGTGCGCTTTTTCAACCTCATCAAGCAACAAAACCGAGTAAGGCTTTCTGCGCACGGCTTCCGTGAGGTAGCCGCCCTCTTCGTAGCCGACGTAACCAGGTGGCGCGCCAATGAGACGGGCAACCGAATGCTTCTCCATGAACTCACTCATGTCGATGCGAATCAGGTGATCCTCGCTGTCAAACAAGAAGCCCGCCAAGGCTTTACACAACTCTGTTTTGCCAACGCCTGTTGGGCCCAAGAACAAGAAGGAACCTGTGGGTCTTTGCGGATCGGACAAGCCCGAGCGTGAACGGCGAATGGCATGCGAGACAGCAGCGATGGCTTCGTCTTGACCCACCACACGCTCGTGCAACTTGACTTCCATTTGCAACAGTTTTTCACGCTCACCCTGCATCATTTTGGACACGGGTATGCCAGTGGCACGACTGACCACTTCGGCAATTTCTTCAGCACCCACTTGCGTGCGCAACAAGCGTGGCGCAGAACCCGCTTCTGGATTCAATTCCTTAGCCTGTGTCTCAGACAAGAGCTTTTCAAGTTCAGGCAATTTTCCATATTGCAACTCTGCAACCTTGTTGAAGTCGCCTTTGCGGGTGAGTTCTTCAATTTGTTGACGCAATTGGTCAATTTTTTCGCGAACGTTTTGACTGCCCTGTGCTTGCGCTTTTTCGGTCTTCCAAATTTCTTCTAAATCGGCGGCTTCTTTTTTCAGCGTCACAATCTCTTCTTCAATCAGACCCAAGCGTTTTTGAGAGGCCTCATCGGTTTCCTTTTTGACAGCCTCACGTTCAATCTGCAACTGGATCAAACGTCGATCAAGCTTGTCGATCACCTCAGGTTTGGAATCAATTTCAATTTTGATTTTGGAAGCTGCTTCATCAATCAAATCGATGGCCTTGTCGGGCAAAAATCGATCGGTGATGTAGCGGTGACTGAGTTCTGCCGCCGCCACAATGGCAGGGTCGGTAATGTCCACACCATGGTGGATTTCATACTTCTCTTGCAAGCCCCGCAAGATGGCGATGGTGGCCTCCACGCTGGGCTCGCCCACCAAGATCTTTTGAAAACGACGCTCTAGTGCAGCGTCTTTTTCAATGTATTTGCGATATTCGTCCAAGGTGGTGGCACCCACGCAATGCAATTCGCCGCGTGCCAATGCAGGCTTGAGCATGTTGCCTGCGTCCATAGCACCCTCGGCCTTGCCTGCGCCCACCATGGTGTGCAGTTCATCGATGAACACAATGGTTTGGCCTTCGTCCTTGGCAAGCTCGTTAAGGACGGACTTAAGACGCTCTTCAAACTCACCGCGGAACTTGGCACCCGCCAACAAAGAGGCCATGTCCAAAGACAAGACCCGCTTACCCTTCAATGAATCGGGCACCTCGCCGGCCACAATGCGCTGCGCCAAACCTTCCACGATGGCCGTTTTGCCAACACCAGGTTCACCGATCAAGACGGGATTGTTTTTGGTGCGTCGCTGCAAAACCTGAATGGCTCTGCGAATTTCATCGTCGCGGCCAATCACGGGATCGAGCTTGCCCATGCGCGCCCGCTCGGTTAGATCAAGGCAATATTTTTTCAAGGACTCACGTTGTCCTTCAGCTTCTGCACTGTTCACGTTTTGTCCTCCACGCACTGCATCGACTGCAGTTTCTAAACTTTGACGGCTCAAGCCCGCCGCTTTGGCGTTCCGAGCCAACTCAGACTTGCTGTCTGCCAAGGCCAACAAAAAAAGTTCGCTGGCCACAAAAGAGTCACCGCGTTTCAGTGATTCTTTTTCTGCAGCCTGCAACAGTTTGACCAGATCTGGGCCCACTTGAACCTGATCTTGACCCGTGACCTGGGGCAATCGTTCGACAGCCGATGTGGCGGTAGACATCAAGGCTGTCAGGTTGACGCCAGCCCGTTGTAACAAAGCCTTGGGGCCATCCTGTTGTTGCAGCATGGCCAACAAGACGTGTGCAGGATCGATGTATGCATGGTCTTTGCCCAAGGCCAAGCTCTGGGCATCGCCAAGCGCTTCTTGAAATTTGGTGGTCAGTTTGTCAATTCGCATTTGAATCTCCTATTGAGATCCATTTTGGGCCGTTGTGGCTATTTTTCAAGAGGGCGACCAAATTGAGCTACTGCCCTGCCCAGAGCCTCTAGAATGTCAAGTATGAACATTCACCAAATGTCGGTCCAATATGACGAACGTCAAGATCGCTTGGCCTTGCGGGTCAGCAATCAAGACAGTCAGGAGTTCAGGCTGTGGCTCACAAGGGCCATGACACTGCGCTTGCTGCCACATCTGCAGGCCTCCGTGGTTCAACTTGAAGCCCGCGACCCCCAAGTGATGGCGACAGACACAACGGCTCAACAAATGTTGGCTGAGTTAAAGCGCGAGAACTTTCTATCACAAGCCGATTTTTCAACGCCCTTTGTATCGCAAAACCTCAGCTTACCGCTGGGCCCCACCCCCATGCTGGTGACCGATGTTCAACTGAATTTGCACAACAGCGGCAGTTTGAATTTGTTATTTCAAGACAAGAGTGGCGAGAATGCCAGTGGTGCATCTTGTGAATTCAATCTTCAGGCAGCTTTGTTGCATGGCTTGTTGCACCTCATTGAACAAGCTTTGAAAAAAGCGCAATGGCAGCAACCTGATTTTTCGCAGCGTCCCGACAACTTGGACCCTGCCAGTGCTGAGCGGCCAGCTTACCAACACTGACTGCATCTATCCATCCGTTAAGCGTTGCTTGACTTGATACCCCAGCGAGCCAGGGCTTGGTCATCACTGACCCGCGCATCAACCCATTGCGCACCTTCGGGGGTTTCCTCTTTTTTCCAAAAGGGCGCCTGCGTTTTCAAGTAGTCCATTAAAAACTCACAGGCCTTGAAGCTTTCGCCGCGATGTGCCGAGGTGACAGCAACCAACACAATTTGATCGGCAGGTTTCAAGTCGCCCACTCGGTGAATGACCTTGGCTTGGTAAAAATCAAAACGCTGATGCGCCTCTTCAATCATGGCCTCGATGGAAGACTCGGTCATGCCAGGATAGTGCTCTAAGGTCATTGAAACAACCTCATCTACTGCTTGCCCAGTGAGCATGCGCGTATCGCGAACCGTACCTACAAAAGAACAAACTGCACCCACCCTCAGGTCATTGGCGCGAAGCGCAGCCAGCACTTCAGCCACATTGAAGTCTTCAGTTTGAATGACCACACGAGGCTGCATGTTTCAGCCCCCTGTCACCGGCGGGAAAAAAGCCAACTCGGCGTTGTCCGTGATGGGCGCATCCTCCTCCACCATGACTTGGTTCAAAGCCATTCGGACAGCTTTGCCGCGCGCCAAACACAAATACGCACCGCCTTGCGCAAGCAGTTGATCTCTCAACTCGCCCACTGTTTGCGCATCGGTCAGGAAGTCTTCGTGAGACTTTCCAAGCGACTCTCGCAATGAAGCAAAGTAACGCAAACGGAGTTTCATTGCAGCCACTCCGCAAAGGGATAAAACGACACCCAATCACCCACTTGAATGGCTTGCGCGCCTGGGTTGTCCACCACACCATCACCCCAAACGACGGAAGTCAAAACACCAGAGCTTTGATTGGGGAATAACTCTACCCCGCCTTGGGCATTGCGTTTGACACGCAAAAATTCGCGCCGTTTATCAGGTTTAGGAAGATCGAAATGAGCTTGCAGACGATAGGGCGTTGGGCGAACTGCCGCCACACCTTGCAAAGCCAACAAGAAGGGACGAACCAACAATTGGAAAGTCACAAAGCTTGAAACTGGATTACCAGGCAGTCCCATGAAATATGTTTTATTGGAAGCGGAGGCGCCCTGTGGATTGAGAAAACCGAAGGCAAATGGTTTACCGGGCTTCATGGAAATTTGCCACAAATTCAAACCACCCAAGGCTTCGACCGCTGGCTTGACATGATCTTCTTCACCCACAGACACGCCGCCACTGGTCAAAATCAAATCATGGTTGGCAGCTGCAGTCTTCATCGCTTGAAGGGTTGAGCTCAAGTTGTCTGGCACGATTCCCAAATCAGTGACGTCGCAGCCAGCACGAACCAACAAGGCGCGAAGGAAAAATCGGTTGGAGTTGTAGATCGCGCCAGGTCGCATGTTCTGCGGCTCAACGTCGCCAGGCATCACCAACTCATCGCCCGTCGAAAACAAGGCCACGCGTGGACGGCGGACCACTTTCACTTTGGCAACGCCAATGCTGGCGGCCAAACCCAATGCGGCAGGATCTAGCCTCGTGCCTTTAGGCAACACAACTGCACCGCGAGTCACATCTTCGCCACTTCGCCGGATCCATTGACCCTGGCTGGGTATCACTTGGACAGCGACTTCAGGGACCTCAGTGGATGAATCGAGTTGGGTATCCTCTTGCATCACAACTGCATTGGCACCTGGCGGAATGGGTGCACCTGTAAAGATGCGCGCGGCTTCACCGGCTTGAAGCGCCTGACCGTTGTGACCCGCTGGAATGCGTTGGGTCACTTTCAATCTTGCACCCACAACTGGCACATCTTCTAAGCGAATGGCATAACCATCCATCGAAGAATTGTCTTGCGGCGGCACCTGGAGTTGCGACACCAGGTCTTCAGCCAAGACACGACCGTCAGCCTCAAAGCTGGGCACTGACTCGTGTTCAGGGATGACGATGGCCCCTTTCAACACATGGTCCAAGGCATCGTCCAAGGACATCAGGGGTGGGCGTTTGGGGGTGTTGTCGGTGGCCATCGGGATCAGTCGCAGTGCTGCGCAATGTACTTTTTAACGGCGTCGACAGACTTGGGCATCACTTGAACCCGCTTGGGCAAGGCCTCAATGCCCTCAAATTTGGCTGGCCGATCGGGTTCACGTCCCAAGGCTTCCACCAAGGTGGCAGCAAACTTGATGGGCAAAGCCGTTTCCAATACAAGCATGTGAATGCCTGGTTTGGCCAGCGGCACAGCCACTTTCAAGCCATCGGCTGTGTGCGTGTCGATCATGATGTGATTGTCTGCAAAAACCTCTTGGATGGTTTTGAGTCGATCAGCATGTGTGCTCTTACCGCTGATGAAACCGAATTTGGTTTTGGCCGTAGCAAACAAAGGGTCGTGACCTAAATCAAACTGACCTTTTTGATTCAATTGGTCATAGAACAAATCTTTGGTTCGAACAGCATCGCGCTGAAGCAAGTCAAACACAAAGCGTTCAAAGTTGCTGGCCTTGGAAATGTCCATCGAAGGACTGGATGTTTCGTGGGTATCGGCTGTGCCTCGAACGCGATAGACACCCGTTCTGAAGAACTCGTCGAGCACGTCATTTTCATTGGTAGCCACTACCAATTGGTCAATGGGCAAACCCATCATGCGCGCCACATGACCGGCACACACGTTGCCAAAATTGCCACTGGGTACGCTGAAGCTAACCTTTTGTGAGTTGTCTTGCGTGGCCTGAAAGTAACCCGCAAAGTAGTACACCACCTGCGCCAGTAGACGAGCCCAGTTGATGGAATTGACGGTCCCAATTTTGTACTTGCGTTTGAAATCCAAATCGTTGCTGACAGCTTTCACAATGTCTTGGCAATCGTCGAACACTCCTTCGATGGCAATGTTGTGAATGTTCTCATCGAGCAAGCTGAACATTTGCGCTTGTTGAAATGGGCTCATGCGGCCTTGTGGGCTGGTCATGAACACACGCACACCTTTTTTGCCGCGCATGGCGTACTCTGCAGCACTGCCCGTGTCACCGGAAGTTGCACCAAAAATGTTCAACTCGGCATTGCGACGCGCCAACTCGTACTCAAACAAATTGCCCAACAGTTGCATGGCCATGTCTTTGAATGCCAACGTTGGACCATTTGACAAAGCTTCCAAACTCACTTGTGCGCCAGGCGCCGCTTTGGTTTTGAGGGACTTCAAAGGCACAATTTCGGGGGTACCGAAAGCGGCTTCTGTGTAGGTCTTTTGGCAAAGGGCTTGCAGATCATTGGATGGAATGTCATCAATGTACAGAGAAAGCACTTCGAACGCCAACGCTGCATAGCCTTTGGTTTGCCAAACTTGGCGCAGGTGCATCAAGGTGTCTGCTGTAATTTGGGGGTACGTTTCGGGCAAATACAAACCACCGTCGGGCGCCAGGCCTTCCAGCAAAATTTCACAAAAACGTTTGCGATCAGCATGACCGCGGGTAGACAAGTAGCGCATCAGTTCAGCTCTTCTTTACGGATTTTGGTAATGGGCGCCATCACCGTGGGCAATGCTTGCATTTGCGCCAACACTTCATTCATCTTGCCCTCAACCGTATCGTGCGTGAGGATGATCACATCAGTTTGGTTTTCACCCGCTTGGCTGACCTGATCGGCTTCGCGTTGAAGCACCGCATCAATGCTGATGTTGGCCTCTGCCAACAGGCCCGTCAACTTGGCCAAAACGCCCGCCTCATCTGCCACGCGCAAGCGCAAGTAGTAACTGGTCACAACGTCGGACATGGGCAAAATTTTCAAATTGCTCATAGCATTGGGTTGGAAAGCCAAATGGGGCACGCGGTTCAAAGGGTCGGCTGTGTGCAAGCGCGTGATGTCGACCAAATCAGCAATCACAGCACTGGCCGTTGGCTCAGACCCTGCACCCTTGCCGTAGTAAAGCGTGGTGCCGACGGCATCGCCCTGCACCATCACGGCATTCATAGCGCCTTCAACGTTGGCAATCAGGCGTTGTGTGGGCACCAAGCTAGGGTGCACACGCAATTCAACACCTGCATCGGTGCGCTTGGTAATGCCCAACAACTTGATGCGGTAACCCAATTGCTCGGCGTATTTGATATCGGCCGCACCCAATTTGGTAATGCCTTCAACATAGGCTTTGTCGAATTGAACGGGGATGCCAAATGCCAAAGCACTCATGAGTGTGGCTTTGTGTGCTGCGTCAACACCTTCAATGTCAAAGGTCGGATCGGCTTCTGCGTAGCCCAATCGCTGAGCCTCTTTGAGCACCACATCAAAGTCCAAGCCCTTTTCACGCATCTCAGACAAGATGAAGTTGGTGGTGCCGTTGATGATGCCCGCCACCCACTGAATGCTATTGGCCGTCAAACCTTCGCGCAGCGCTTTGATGATGGGAATGCCGCCCGCTACGGCTGCTTCAAAAGCCACCATCACGCCCTTGGCATGCGCAGCAGCAAAGATTTCTGTGCCGTGAACGGCCAGCAATGCTTTGTTGGCCGTGACCACGTGTTTGCCCGCAGCAATGGCTTCAAGCACCAACGTCTTTGCAATGCCATAGCCGCCGATCAGTTCAACCACAATGTCAATGTCGGGGTTGGCAATGATCTGGCGCGCATCGTTCACCACTTTCACATGATCACCACACAGCGATTGGGCCTTGGCCACATCCAGATCAGCCACCATGGTGATCGCAATGCCGCGACCGGCGCGTCGTTTAATTTCTTCTTGATTGCGCTTGAGCACATTGAATGTGCCGCTACCGACTGTGCCCATGCCCATCAGGCCGACTTGTATTGGATTCATAACTCTCTCACTTAAACCGCAGTACCAAAACGCAGACGCGCTTTTTCTAAAAACTTGGCCATTCTTGCAATGGCTTCACGCAAATCATCCAAATGAGGCAAGAACACAATTCGGAAATGATCAGGTTCGGTCCAATTGAAACCAGTACCTTGCACCAACATCACTTTGGTCTCTTGCAACATTTCCAGGAAAAACTGTTGGTCGTCTTGAATCGGATAAATTTTGGGATCGAGTTTGGGGAACATGTAAAGGGCCGCACTGGGCTTCACACATGTCACGCCAGGAATGGCTGTGATCAACTCATAAGCAAGGTCTCGTTGCTTGCGCAGACGTCCACCCTCGTTCACCAATTCATTGATACTTTGATGACCACCCAAGGCTGTTTGAATGGCCCACTGTCCCGGCACATTGGCACACAGGCGCATGTTGGACAACATGTTCAAACCCTCGATGTAATCTTTGGCGGGACGCTTGTCACCCGTCAGAAACATCCAACCCGCGCGGTATCCGCACGATCTGTAACTTTTCGACAATGAGTTGAATGTGATGGTGAGGACATCTTGGCTGAGGCTGGCGATAGGCGTGTGCTTCACGCCATCGTACAAAACCTTGTCATAGACTTCATCTGCAAAAATCACCAACCCGTGATCACGTGCAATTGCCACGATACCCAACAACAACTCGTCGGAGTAAAGCGCTCCCGTTGGGTTGTTGGGATTGATCACCACGATGCCTTTGGTTTTGGCTGTGATTTTGGCGCGAATGTCTGCCAGGTCGGGCATCCAGCCCTTGTTCTCATCGCAAAGGTAGTGAACGGGGGTTCCACCTGAAAGGCTGGCCGCAGCTGTCCACAAGGGATAGTCGGGCGCTGGCAACAACAGCTCGTCGCCGTTGTCGAGCAACGCATTGGTGGCCATCACAATCAATTCACTGGCGCCATTGCCCAGATAAATGTCGTCCAATGTGACGCCTTTGATGCCCTGCTTTTGAGTCTCATGCATCACCGCCTTGCGAGCGGCAAAAATCCCCTTGCTGTCCGAGTAACCCGCCGAATTGGGCAGATTGCGAATCATGTCTTGCTGAATTTCTTCGGGCGCATCGAAGCCGAACACCGCCAAGTTGCCGATGTTCAATTTGATGATTTTGTGGCCCTCTTCTTCCATTTGTCTGGCGCGGTCCATGATGGGGCCGCGGATGTCGTAACAAACGTTGGCAAGCTTGGCTGATTTTTGGATAGTTTTCAAAATCCCTCCGAGGGGTGTTGGCGCTGGGGAAAACCTATAATTTGACCACAGAACTGGCCCTTTTTAAGAAACAATACCGCATGAAACTCCATCCTGATGCCAGCAACGCTTATTCGATTCAAAGCTATGGCGCTGAAGGTGTTGTCGTCAACGGCAAACTGCAAACTGGCCCCATTAAATTGTGCGCCATCCAGGGCCCTCAAACATGGTCCGCAGCATCTTTTGCAGACCTGACACAAGACACCTTTGATGAATTGCTGGCCTTTAGGCCGGAATTGGTGATTTTTGGCAGCGGTCAACGGCTGCGGTTCCCCTCCCCCAAGCTGCTCCAAGGCCTGATTCGTCAGGGCATTGGGGTTGAAACCATGGACAGCGGGGCTGCCTGCCGCACCTTTAACGTGTTGGCCGGTGAGGGACGGCACGTCGTTTTGGCCTATCTGCCTCTGAACGAGGCTTGATTGGGTGGTTTTGCGGACTATTTCAAAACCCCCTCGAGTTTCAGGATAAAATACGCGATTGCCGTCCGGTGATGTTGCTACTCAGCACCTGATCGGTTATGCGGTTCATTTCTGTCACGTGAGATTAGTTCTATGGCGATCGTTGTTAACAAACCCCTTCCCGAATTTGAAGCAAACGCAACGGGCGGCCTGAAGGTTTCAAACACATCTCACAACGGCAAAATCATGATTTTGTACTTCTACCCGAAGGACAACACCCCTGGTTGCACCACCGAAGCGATGCAGTTTCGCGACAAATACAAAGACTTCGCCAAAGCTGGCGCTACCGTCTTTGGCGTATCCCGCGACAACATGAAGTCTCATGACGACTTCAAGGCCAAGTTGGAACTGCCATTCGAGTTGATTGCCGACACAGAAGAAAAAATGTGCCACATGTTTGGCGTTGTCAAAAACAAAATCATGTACGGCAAGAAAGTCAAAGGCATTGAGCGCAGCACCTTCTTGATTGGCCCAGACGGTTTGGTCAAAGAAGAATGGCGTGGCCTGAAAGTCCCAGGCCACGTTGAAGAAGTTCTAAAAGCCGTTAAGGCCCTGAAAAAAGCCGCATAATGGCACCATGCCGCTGAAATTACAGCCCCATCCAGATTCACCCCTAAAGCAAAGCCGCCTTGGCCTCCAGGCGGCTTTTTCTTTGCATTCTAGTTTTTAACTTTTCACCAGAGGCCACACTTCATGCCATTGCCCCCCGCTCCCACACAGCGCGCATCATTGATCTCCTCTAAAGCGCTCGCTAAAACAGAAAGTGCCATCAGTGCACCTGCCAAATCAATGCCGCATGACAACGTGACCAAGAAACCCATTGCGAAAAAAGCAATACCTGAGCTGCAAGAACAAAGCGTTACACCCTCTTACTCGCGTGAGCCTGTTCCCCAGCAAGCGCCAAAGAAAACCAAGGCGTCTAAAAAGAACCAAGGCCCCACGAAATTGTTCGTCTTGGACACCAACGTTCTGATGCACGACCCCATGTGCCTCTTTCAATTTGAAGAGCACGACGTTTATCTGCCAATGATTGTTTTAGAGGAACTGGACAGCCACAAAAAAGGCATGACAGAAGTGGCGCGCAATGCACGTCAAACCAGTCGTTTCTTGGATGCATTGGCTGCAACCCCTGGCTCTGACATCAAACTGGGATTGCCACTCAATGCCACAGGTCACATCGACTCTGGCGGCAAATTGTTTTTCCAAACCCAAATCATGGATGTCAGCTTGCCCATGAGCTTGCCTCAGGGAAAAGCCGACAACCAAATTCTGGGTGTGGTTCAAGCCTTGGGCAAATTGCACGCCCCCAGGGAAGTGGTCTTGGTTTCCAAAGACATCAACATGCGCGTCAAAGCCCGCGCATTGGGCCTGGCAGCCGAGGACTACCAAAATGACAAAGTGCTGGAAGATGGCGATCTGCTGTACTCCGGCGCCATGGCCCTGCCCCCTGACTTTTGGAACCGCCACGGCAAAGCCATCGAGAGCTGGCAACAAGGCAGTCACACCTTCTATCGCTTGAGTGGCCCCTTGGTGCCAAGCCTCTTGATCAACCAATTTGTGTACCTTGAAGCGCCGGGCGAACCCAGCCTCTACGCCCGGGTGACAGAAATTCGAGGCAAGACCGCTGTGCTGAAAACACTCAAAGATTTTGGCCATGCCAAAAATGCAGTGTGGGGTGTGACCACCCGAAACCGCGAGCAAAACTTTGCCATGAACATGTTGACCGACCCAGAAGTTGACTTTGTCACTTTGGCGGGCACCGCTGGCACCGGCAAAACCTTGATGGCACTGGCCGCAGGCTTGACACAAGTCCTGGACGATCGCCGCTACACCGAAATCATCATGACGCGTGCCACCGTCAGCGTGGGCGAAGACATTGGTTTCTTGCCAGGCACCGAAGAAGAAAAAATGGGCCCTTGGATGGGTGCATTGGACGACAACTTGGAGTTCTTGGCCAAAGGCGATGGCGGCAATGCGGGCGAATGGGGCCGCGCAGCCACCAACGAACTCATTCGCAGCCGCATCAAAATCAAGAGCATGAACTTCATGCGCGGCCGCACTTTCATGAACAAATACGTGATCATTGACGAGGCGCAGAACTTAACGCCCAAACAAATGAAAACTTTGATCACCCGTGCAGGCCCCGGCACCAAGATCATTTGCATGGGTAACTTGGCCCAAATTGATACACCTTATCTCACTGAAGGCTCATCAGGCTTGACCTATGCGGTTGATCGCTTCAAGGGATGGGCGCATGGTGGCCACATCACATTGGCACGCGGCGAGCGTTCACGACTTGCCGACTTTGCCAGCGAAGTACTTTGATCTTCATGGGTGAATGAGGGCAGCGATTTTAATAATCGCCACTGTCACCGCCTGAGGCCAAACTCTCAAAGCGAGTGAGCGGTTTCAAGAACGTCAGGCGAACGGCGCCTGTTGGGCCGTTTCGCTGCTTGCCGATGATGATTTCGGCAGTCCCTGGGTCTTTGGAGTCTTTGTTGTAATAGTCGTCGCGGTAAATGAACATGATGATGTCTGCATCTTGCTCAATGGCACCCGACTCGCGCAGGTCACTCATCATGGGCCGCTTGTCGGTTCGCTGCTCGACGCCTCGATTCAACTGCGACAAAGCAATCACTGGGCACTGCAGTTCTTTGGCAAGCATCTTCAAACCGCGTGAGATTTCACCCAACTCTGTTGCACGGTTGTCGCCATCACCACCGGACGAACCACTCATGAGTTGCAAATAATCCACCACAATCAAACCTAGCTTGCCGCACTTTCGTGCCAGGCGCCTGGCATTGGCGCGAAGTTCGCTAGGCGTTAAGCCTGGTGTTTCATCGATGTGCAACGACACCGTACGCAAGCGCTCAATGGCATCTGTCAGCCGAGGCCACTCTTCATCGGTCAATTTGCCTGTACGCAGGTGACCTTGGTCAATCCGGCCAATCGAGCCGACCACACGCACAGCCAATTGAGCCGCGCCCATCTCCATTGAAAAGACAGCAACTGGCAAGCCTTCATTCAAAGCCACATGCTCCGCAATGTTGATCGCGAAAGCCGTCTTACCCATAGAGGGACGCGCCGCCAACACCACCAAATCGCCCGCTTGCAAGCCCGAAGTCATGCGGTCGAGATCGTAGAAACCTGTGGGGACACCGGTAATGTCATTGGGGTTGTCAGCCATCTCTTGGACACGGTCCATCAGGTCCACCACCAAGGTGTCCATGGACTGAAAGCCCTGTTTCATGCGTGAGCCCTCTTCACCGATGTTGAAGATTTTTTGCTCAGCCTCGTCTAAGATTTTTTCAACCGCACGACCCTGTGGGCTGAACGCATTGGTGGCAATTTCATCGCTGGCAGTGACCAATTTACGCAAGATGGAACGCTCGCGAACAATTTCTGCATAGCGCCGAATGTTGCTGGCACTGGGCACGTATTGCGCCAAAGAATTCAAATAACCTAAACCGCCCATGCCTTCGGCTTTGCCTTGATTTTGCAATTGCTCAAAGACGGTAATGACATCTGCTGGTTTGGAGCCATTGATCAAGCTCGAAATGGCACTGAAGATCAGCTTGTGTTCATGTCGATAAAAATCATTTTCCGACAACAAATCTCCCATGCGATCCCATGCGCTGTTGTCGAGCAGCAAGCCGCCTAAAACGCTGGACTCTGCTTCAATGGAATGGGGTGGAACTCGAAGTTGCGCGATCTGTTGATCTTGGGTAGGGGCTGAAAAACCCAACTCGGATTCTGAGTGCGACTGTGGAGGGAAAAGTGCTGACATGGACGTTCTAAATTGAATGCTCGATCTTACGCACGGATCGGCACTTGGTCATGGGACAAGCCTGTGGATAAGTCGTTGGTAAGTGCAGAAAGTCTTGTGAATAAATAAGAAATTCTGGCAGAAAAGAAAAAAGCCGCCAGTCATGCGACAGGCGGCTTTTTGAAGCGCTTGGTAATTAAGCTGTTTCGCCGTAAACAGAAACAGTCACTTCCACCACCACGTCAGTGTGCAATGCCACAGCCACGGAAGATTCGCTCACCGTTTTGATCGGGCCGTTAGGCATACGGATCTGAGCTTTGGACAAGCCATAGCCAGATTTGTTCAACTCTTCAGCGATGTCGTGGTTGGTGACAGAGCCAAACAAACGACCGTCAACGCCAGCTTTCTGAGTGATCTTAACCACTGCGCCAGCCAATTTTTCGCCTTGAGCTTGTGCTTCGGCCAATTTGGCAGCTGCTGCTTTTTCCAGTTCGGCACGGCGTGCTTCGAACTCGGCCTTGTTGGCTTCAGTGGCGCGACGTGCACGACCGCTGGGGATCAAGAAATTGCGAGCGTAACCGTCTTTAACTTTAACGATTTCACCCAAATTGCCAAGGTTCACAACCTTATCGAGCAGAATAATTTGCATGGTTGTTCTCCTTAAACTTTGTGCTGGTCGCTGTAAGGCAACATGGCCAAGAAGCGAGCGCGCTTGATGGCTGTGTTCAATTGGCGCTGATAAATAGCGCGTGTGCCTGTCAAACGTGCGGGGATGATTTTGCCGTTTTCGGCGATGAAGTCGCGCAATGTGTCGACGTCTTTGTAATCAATCTCTTCCACGCCTGTGACTGTGAAGCGGCAGAAACGCTTGCGCTTGAACAGCAATGACTGGGTGTTGCGCTTAGGGCGCTTGTCTTTGTTGAATTTTTTGAAAGTGGCCATGGGGCCTCCTGAAAATTAAAGTGTCTTGAATTCTTGAATATGCAGAATCACATTTTTTCCGTTTTTGGGGGTGGCCAAAAAACCGCTGAATCTCCAAACGCTGCCAATAGGCTGGGTTTGAATTCGCTCTGCAACAGATCCGATGGCGACAGCCTTGACTGTGGCTTTGACCTGTCTGAGAGTTCCCGCTTCTTGAATGCTTGAGCTGTGCTCTAGGACCAAGTCAATGACTGGCAAGCCAGCCGGTGTGTATCGAATTGCTTTTTGCTCTGCGATACCAGCGGTCAATTCAACGTGATTTTGTTCTGTCACTCCCGACGACAAATGTGATTAGCCTGCAAATTCGGCTTGTTGGGCTTTACGAGCTTCTTCGCGCTCGACTTGTTTCATCATGGAAGATGGGCCTGTTTCGGCTTTCTTCTTCAGAACAGTCATGTGACGCAAAACGGCATCGTTGAACTTGAAGGCGTGTTCGAGTTCGGCCATCACAGCCTGATCAGCTTCAATGTTCACGCACAAGTAGTGGGCTTTGCCCAACTTGTTGATTTGGTAGGCCAACTGGCGGCGACCCCAGTCTTCGACACGGTGAATCTTGCCACCGCCGGCAACGATCATGCCTTTGTAACGCTCCAGCATGGCTGGAACTTGTTCGCTCTGATCCGGATGAATCAGCAAAATGATTTCGTAATGACGCATTGAGACTCCTTTTGGGTTTTACCTTGAAGGTATTTGAAAAAAGCTACCCCCAGCGTCGGACGGGGTGCAGCAAGGTCAGTCCGCAATTATAGCCCAGGTTTTAGAGCCCTGGAAAGGGGTTATCTGAACGCTCAGGAGACGTATCGCCAGAGGACTCGACATGTGGCCACACCCAACTTGCCAGCCAAATCACCAAGAAACCCACAGGCACCCCCAAAATTCCCGCTGAAATGGGTTGAATACCGCCAACCATGCCCCCAAAAGGTGTCAAACCCCATAACACCCTTACCGAGGGGGCATTGAAGATCATGTAAGTCATGGTCACCCCCAAGCCCGTCAACATGCCCAAAACAACTGCTTGACGGCTGGTTCGCTTCCAAAAAATGCCCATCACCATGCCGGGAAAGAAAGCAGAGGCAGCCAGCGAGAAGGAGGCTGAAACCAGCGCAAGGATTTCAGCGGGCTTCCACGCCGCCACCAATGCGGCTGACATGGCCACCGCCAACAGCGCAAATTTGGACAAGATCACCCTGCCCTCTGCAGTTTCCACGCCGTTTTTGGTGCCAAGGCGCATGTCATGCACAAAAGCATTGCTGATGGTCAGCAACAAACCGTCTGCGGTGGACAGGGCTGCGGCAAATCCGCCTGCTGCCACAAGACCAGAAATGACATAGGGCAAGCCGGCCATTTCAGGACTTGCCAGCATCACCACGTCAGCACCCAACTTCAATTCACCAAATTGCAAGATGCCATCGAGGTTGACATCGGCCACCTCGACCAAAGCGCTGTCCACGCGAGACCATTGCGCAAGCCAATTCGGCAGTTCTGAAAAACGACTGCCCACCAAATTGTTCATCACTTCAAATTTGACGAGCACAGCCAAGGCGGGGGCACTCAGGTACAAAATGGCAATGAAGAAAAGCGACCAAGCCACCGACAGCCTGGCTTCAGCCTCGTTGGGCACTGTATAGAAACGTGTCAACAGGTGGGGCAAGCCAGCCGTTCCAGCCATCAAGCAAAAGATAAGCGCCACAAAATTGAGACGCGATTGGTTGAACACATTTTGTTCTTGCGCCGTGCCATGGGGATCACCCTGAAATGCCGAACCATGCAAAGGCATGCCGCCTAGCGGTTTGGCTCTTTCGGCATTTTCATTCATGGCGCGTTGCCATGTTTCTTTGGCTGTCACTGCATTCTGCGGCAGCGCTTGGAGCTCGCGACGAGCCTGTGCAATCAGTGAGAACTCTGCATTTTGCAATTTCAAATCACTCACCCTTTGGGTCAAGACTTGTCGTTCTTGCAGCAAAGATTGCTCAACATTGACCAGACGTGCTTTGTAGGCTTCAGCCCGAAGCTGGAACTCTTGGCGAACGGCAACCTCAGCGGGATCAGAAATCAGGCGTTGTTCAAGCTCCGTAATTTTTGACAACTGTGCACTGTATGCAAGGGGTGCCAGGGGTGTGCCCAACTGTTGATAAGCCAGCCATGAAACTGGAATTAGAAATGCCATCAGCAAAATCATGTACTGCGCAACTTGGGTCCAAGTGATGGCCCGCATGCCGCCTAAGAACGAACACAACAAGACGCCGCCTAGACCTAACAAAATGCCTATTTCAAACTGCACGCCAGTCAATCGCGAAGCGATCAAGCCAATGCCATAAATTTGCGCCACAACGTAGGTAAAGGAACACAAAATTGCAGCCCATGCCGCCAACAACCGTGGCCACCTTCCACCATAGCGTTGGCTGAAAAAATCAGGCAAGGTGTACAAATTCATGGCGCGCAAATGCGGCGCGATCAACAGAGCCACCAAACAAAAACCGCCGGTCCATCCCATCACGTAAGCCAAGCCACCTGCTTGACCACCGCTACCCGAAAAGCCCTGCAAATACAACGCACCCGCCAAGCTAATGAAGGAAGCCGCGCTCATCCAATCAGCTGCAGTGGCCATGCCGTTGTAGAAAGCGGGAATGCGGCGGCCCGCAACGTAATATTCTTCAGCGTTGGTGGTGCGGCCCGCCACACCAATCAACGCATACAGCATCACGGTTGAGAACAAAAAAATGGGGCCAATCAAATTCCTTGAAAGACCCTCATGCTCCGCATAACCCATCACGCCAATCAGACTCAGCAGCAAAGCAAGGAACAACAGAACATTGCGATGCAAACGCCATTTGTAAATGGCGTACTTCTTCTGAAAGGACGTGATTGAATTCAATCGGCTTTTCCGAGTTGCGTCCAGGTTTCAACCACCGTATCAGGATTCAAAGAAATTGAACTGATGCCTTGCGCCATCAACCATTTAGCGAAGTCGGGATGGTCACTAGGTCCTTGACCGCAAATGCCCACGTACTTGCCTTGACTCAAGCAAGCCTTGATGGCTTGCGCAATGAGCGTTTGCACGGCCAAGTCACGTTCATCAAAGTCAAGCGCTAACAACTCCAAGCCCGAATCACGGTCCAGGCCCAAAGTGAGTTGGGTAAGGTCGTTGGAGCCAATGGAGAAGCCATCGAAGTACTCGAGGAACTTGTCGGCCAAGATGGCGTTGCTGGGTACTTCACACATCATGATGACTTTGAGATCGTCTTGGCCCCGCTTGAGCCCATGCTTGGCCAACAATTGTGTGACGCGATCGGCTTGACCCAAAGTGCGCACGAAGGGCACCATCACTTGCACATTGGTCAAACCCATCTCGCCTCGAACGCGTTTGATGGCTTCGCACTCCATCGCAAAGGCTTCTCCAAAATCTTCACTGATGTAACGCGCTGCGCCTCGGAAACCCAGCATGGGATTTTCTTCTTCTGGCTCGTATCGGCTGCCACCAATGAGTTTTCTGTATTCGTTACTCTTGAAATCGGACAGGCGAACAATCACAGGCTTGGGCCAGAACGCAGCAGCAATGCTGGCCACGCCTTCTGTCACTTTGTCGATGTAAAAAGCTTTGGGTGATGCATGGCCACGTGCCACAGATTCAACAGCCTTCTTCAAGTCGGCATCAATGTTGGGGTAATCCAAAATGGCTTTGGGATGCACACCAATGTTGTTGTTGATGATGAACTCCAAACGCGCCAAGCCCACACCCTGATTGGGCAATTGCGCAAAGTCAAATGCCAATTGCGGGTTGCCCACGTTCATCATGATTTTGGTGGCAATCTCAGGCATGGTACCGCGTGACACCTCGGTCACTTCCATCTCCAACAGTCCGTCGTAAATGTGTCCTGTGTCACCCTCAGCGCAACTGACCGTGACCAAGGTACCATCTTTCAATTGCTCGGTAGCGTGACCGCAACCGACCACAGCAGGAATGCCCAACTCGCGCGCAATGATGGCAGCGTGGCAAGTACGGCCGCCGCGATTGGTCACAATGGCACTGGCGCGTTTCATGACCGGCTCCCAATTGGGATCCGTCATGTCGGTGACCAGCACATCGCCAGGTTGAACTTGGTCCATTTCGGCAATGCTGTGAACCAACCGAACAGGGCCCGTGCCAATTTTCTGACCAATGGCACGGCCTTCTGCCAATACGGCGCCCTTGCCTTTGAGTTTGTAGCGCAACTCTGCGGTACCTTTGGACTGGCTTTTGACAGTCTCTGGACGCGCTTGCAAGATGTACAAGAGGCCATCCGTGCCATCTTTGCCCCACTCAATGTCCATTGGGCGGCCATAGTGTTTCTCAATGACCATGGCGTATTGCGCCAACTGGGTGATGTCTGCATCGCTAAGGGAATAACGGTTGCGCAGCTCCATGCCAACGTCAACCGTTTTGACCAAATTGCCTGAGCTGGCCTTTTCTTCAGGCGTTGAGAAAACCATCTGGATCAATTTAGAACCAAGGTTGCGACGAATGACAGCATTTTTTCCAGCGGCCAACATGGGCTTGTGAACATAAAACTCGTCGGGGTTCACCGCACCCTGCACCACCGTCTCACCCAAGCCGTAACTGGACGTGATGAAAACAACATCTTCAAAACCAGTTTCTGTGTCGATGGTGAACATCACGCCGGCAGCGCCCAAGTCGGAGCGAACCATGCGCTGCACACCTGCTGACAATGCCACCTCGGCGTGCGCAAATCCTTTGTGCACGCGATAACTGATCGCGCGGTCGTTGTAGAGGGACGCAAACACCTCTTTCATTTTGTGCAACACGTCTTCAATACCAACCACATTGAGGAAGGTTTCTTGCTGACCTGCAAAAGAAGCATCAGGCAAATCTTCTGCTGTCGCTGAAGAACGAACCGCAAAAGAAGCTTGCGCATTGCCCGCGCTCAGCTCTGCAAATTGGTCGCGAATGGCTTTTTCCAAATCGGCCGGAAAAGGCTGGGCTTCGACCATGGCACGAATTTCTGCGCCAACCGTTGCCAATGCGCGGACGTCCTCAACGTCCAAGGCGTCCAGTTTTTGGTTGATGCGGTCAACCAAACCGTCGTGCTTCAAAAAAGCACGAAAAGCAAAAGCGGTGGTGGCAAAACCTGTAGGCACGCGAACACCGCCTGGCAACTGAGAAATCATCTCACCCAAGCTGGCGTTTTTACCGCCCACAGACTCGACGTCCGTCATTCGAAGTTGCTCAAAGGGAACGACCAAGGCGTCCTTTGCAAAAAGGTTAGACATAAAAGCTCCAAAGTTAAAAAATCGGCAGTGCAGCCTGAACCAACTCTCAGAATCTTGGTTGTTGTTAGATTTGATTCTTGAGCGCCAGCAGGCGGTAGATAATGGATGTGATTTTAGGACGCAACGCCCCTCCTCCAACCTTAGAATTTCAACAATGCCCCATAGAACCGTATTTTTCATCTCCGACGGCACTGGAATCACGGCCGAAACCTTTGGCAACGCCATCTTGGCCCAGTTTGAGATGAAAACAAGGCATGTCAGACTGCCTTTCGTGGACTCCGCAGACAAGGCACACCAGGCCGTCAGGCAAATCAATCACACGGCTGAAATTGAGAACATCAAGCCCATTGTGTTCACCACTTTGGTCAATATGGAGGTCTTGGATGTCATTCGGGCCGGTTGCAAAGGCATGCTTTTGGACATGTTTGGCACCTTTGTGAACCCACTTGAGCAAGAACTGGGCTTGAAGTCGCACCACCGGGTGGGGCGCTTTTCAGATGTCAGTAAAAGCAAGGAATACCACGACCGCATCGAGGCCATCAACTTCTCTTTGTCTCACGACGATGGCCAAACCAGCCGGGACCTGGAGTCTGCTGAAGTGATCTTGGTGGGCGTCAGCCGCAGTGGCAAAACACCAACCAGCCTTTACCTGGCCATGCAGCACGGCCTGAAGGCAGCCAATTACCCCCTCATTCCGGAAGACTTTGAACGCAAGCAATTGCCCCCTGCATTGGTGCCCCACCGGAAAAAGATTTTTGGACTCACCATTCACCCTGAGCGTTTGTCAGAGATTCGGAGTGAAAGACGCCCTAACTCCAAATACGCCAGCTTGCAAAACTGCATTCAAGAAGTGGCCGATGCGGAATCCATGATGCGCAGGTCTGGCATCCGGTGGCTTTCAACCACGCACAAATCGATTGAAGAAATCGCCACCACCATCCTGCAAGAAATCAAACCCGAGCGCTTGATTTATTAACGCAGGGTTGCCGCTATTTTTTCTGCACAGCGCTGCGCCAAGTCGAGATCTTTGGCCTCCACCATCACACGGACCAAAGGCTCTGTACCACTGGCACGAATGAGCACACGCCCCGTATCGGCCAACTCAGCCTCCACAGTTTGAATGGCTGCAGCCAATTGAGGACTGTCTTTCCAGTTCTGGTCTTTGGCAATGCGCACATTGATCAGCACCTGAGGGAACAAAGTGACTTCGGCCAACAATTGCGACATGGTCTGCCCCGTAGCGACGCAGGCTTGCAAAACTTGCAGCGCACTGATCAGGCCATCGCCCGTGGTGTGCTTGTCCAATGCCAATAAGTGACCTGAACCCTCACCGCCCAGTAACCAAGACTTTTCAAGCAGCGCTTCTAAGACGTATCGGTCGCCGACTTTGCTTCGAATGAATTCGATGCCCTTGCGTTTCAATGCCACTTCAACGGCCATGTTGGTCATGAGGGTGCCCACCACGCCAGGCACAACTTCATCGCGTGCAATGCGATCGCTGACCATCAAATAAAGCAACTCATCGCCGTTGTACAAGCGGCCTGTGTTGTCAACCACTTGAAGGCGGTCGGCATCGCCATCCAAAGCGATGCCGTAATCTGCGCCGTGCTGCTTCACGGCTGCCACCAAGGCTTCGGGGTGCGTTGCGCCCACGCCTTTGTTGATGTTCAGGCCATCAGGAGAGCAGCCAATCGCAACGACATCTGCACCCAATTCATGAAACACCTTGGGTGCAATTTGATAGGCGGCCCCGTTGGCTGCATCCACCACAATTTTCATGCCCTTGAGGGTAAAGTCATTGCTGAAAGTGCTCTTACAAAATTCAATGTAACGACCCGCCGCGTCGTCTAGGCGCTTGGCCTTGCCCAATTCTGCGGAGGCGACCCAAACTGGTGGCTCTTCTACCAAGGCTTCCACCTTGGTTTCCCACTCGTCACTGAGTTTGGCACCTTTGGCGCTGAAAAATTTGATGCCGTTGTCTTCGTAGGGGTTGTGACTTGCACTGATCACGACACCCAATGATGCACGTTGGGCTCGTGTGAGGTATGCCACCGCAGGCGTCGGCACCGGCCCCAACAACACAACATCAACGCCAGCAGAATTGAACCCCGACTCGAGTGCACTCTCTAGCATGTAGCCCGAGATGCGTGTGTCCTTGCCAATGAGCACCACAGGATGTTTTTCGGTCTGACGCAAGACACGTCCTACGGCGTGTGCCAAGCGCATCACAAAGTCTGGCGTGATGGGCGCTTGACCCACCGTGCCTCGGATACCGTCTGTTCCAAAATACCGTCGTGTCATGTTTGTCTACTTTAAAGGCCTGCTTGTCAGCGCAGTGTGGCCTTTATTTTAGGCCTTTGCAGCTTGCCAAAATCGCAAGGCTTGCACGGTTTCTAGAACATCGTGCACACGCACAAGCGAAGCGCCATTTTGAACAGCCATCAGTGCAGCGCCTACGCTGGCACCCACCCTGTTGTGAGGCTCTGGCATCACACCATTGACTGCCGTTAACTTGCCCAGTGTGCCTTTGCGCGACCAGCCCGCCAACACCGGACGGCCCAAGCTCAGGAGTTCAGCTTGCCGGGTCAATAAGCTGAGGTTTTGGTCTAAAGTTTTGCCAAACCCAACGCCGGGGTCCAAGACAATGCGGCTTGGATCGACACCCTGCGCTAACAAGACCTGCAGCCTTTGAGATAGAAAATCTTTGACCTCCTGAAGTGCATCACCTTGCATGGGTTGCTCGAACATGGTTTGAGGATCGCGGTGCATGTGCATCAGGCAAACACCGCAACCTGCATGCTGGGCGACCACATCTAAAGCACCCGCTTGGCGCAGGGCCCAGATGTCGTTGATGATGTCAACGCCTATGTCCAACACCACCTTCATCACGTCGGGCTTGGCGGTGTCCACTGACAAAGGCACTTGCCATTTCACGGCTTCTTTGATGAAGGGCACGATACGGGCCAGCTCTTCTTCCACGCTAACGGCCTGCGCGCCAGGCCTTGAAGATTCACCACCAATGTCCAAGATGTCTGCACCTTGCGCCAACATCGTTTGCGCGTGGTCCAACGCATGTTTCACATTCGTGTGCTGCCCCCCATCCGAAAAGGAATCGGGCGTGAGATTCACAATGGCCATGACTTTGGGCTGGGTCAGGTCAATGCTGAATCGAGCGGTTTGCCAAACTGGGGTCGTCATGCGCTAAGGTTGATTCAAAATAAGAACGGGGCCGAAGCCCCGTAGAAAATCAAGAACGATCAGGCCGCGTTGGGCTCAGGATCCGTTTTGACAGCTGGCGTGCCGCCGGCATCGTCATTGCCCGAGGGCGGAATGCGCGGTGTCCAGTCTTTGGGCGCGGTGGGTTCGCGGCCAGCCATGATGTCGTCAAGCTGCGTGACATCGATGGTTTCCCATTCCAACAGAGCCTTGGCCATGGCATGCATCTTGTCGCTGTTTTCTTCAATCAAGCGGCGCGCCAAGTTGTATTGCTCATCGATGATGCGACGAACTTCGGAATCAACCTTTTGCATGGTCGACTCTGACATGTTGGTGGTTTTGGTGACGGAACGTCCCAAGAACACTTCACCTTCGTTTTCAGCATAGACCATGGGGCCAAGGGCTGTGGTCATGCCATAACGCATCACCATGTCGCGTGCAATTTGGGTGGCACGCTCAAAGTCGTTGCTGGCACCTGTGGTCATTTGCTTCATGAACACTTCTTCAGCAATACGACCACCAAACAACATGCTGATTTGGTTCAACATGTATTCGCTGTCGTAGCTGTAGCGGTCTTTTTCAGGCAGGCTCATGGTGACGCCCAAGGCACGGCCGCGAGGAATGATGGTGACCTTGTGCACAGGATCGCACTTGGGCAAGAGCTTGCCAATGAGGGCGTGTCCCGACTCATGATAAGCCGTGTTGCGACGCTCTTCTTCAGGCATGACCATGCTCTTGCGCTCTGGGCCCATCAGAATTTTGTCTTTGGCTTTTTCGAAGTCTTGCATTTCCACAACGCGAGCGTTGCGGCGAGCAGCCATGAGGGCGGCTTCGTTGCAGAGGTTGGCCAAATCGGCACCGCTCATGCCAGGTGTTCCGCGGGCAATGACGCCAGGGTTCATGTCTTGGCCGATTGGGATTTTGCGCATGTGCACAGCCAAGATTTGCTCGCGGCCACGGATGTCCGGCAAAGTGACATACACCTGGCGGTCAAAACGACCTGGGCGCAACAAGGCAGCATCCAAGATGTCGGGGCGATTGGTAGCGGCCACCACAATGACACCTAAGTTGGTTTCAAATCCGTCCATCTCAACCAACATTTGGTTGAGGGTTTGTTCGCGTTCGTCATTGCCACCGCCAAGGCCAGCGCCGCGCTGACGGCCGACAGCATCAATTTCGTCCACGAAGATGATACAAGGTGCATTTTTCTTGGCGTTCTCAAACATGTCGCGAACACGGGCAGCACCCACACCAACGAACATTTCAACGAAGTCTGAACCCGAGATGCTGAAGAAAGGCACTTTGGCTTCGCCTGCAATGCTCTTGGCCAGCAAGGTTTTACCGGTACCCGGAGGGCCGACCAACAGCAAACCGCGCGGAATGCGTCCACCCAGTTTTTGGAAGCGTTGAGGATCTTTCAAGAAGTCCACAACCTCTTTCACTTCTTCTTTGGCTTCGTCACAACCCGCCACATCGGCAAAGGTCACTTGATTTGCGTTTTCATCCAGCATGCGCGCTTTGCTTTTTCCAAAGCTGAAAGCCCCGCCTTTGCCGCCGCCCTGCATTTGGCGCATGAAATAAATCCAAACACCAATGAGGAGCAGCATGGGGCCCCAGCTGACCAGCAAGCTCATCAGCAAGGAACCCTCTTCGCGAGGTTTCACATCAAACTTGACGCCATTGGCAATGAGGTCACCCACCAAGCCGCGGTCGAGGTACGTCGCAGTTGTTTTGATGCGGCGATCATCGGTGGTGGTGGCCACAATTTCTGTGCCGCCTTGACCTTCTTGGATGGTGGCCGTTTTGATGCGGTTACTGCGAACTTCTTCGAGGAAGTCGGAGTAGCCCAAATAGCCAGATCCCGCACCGGTGCGGTTGTCAAATTGTTTGAATACGGTGAAAAGCACCATGCCAATCACCAGCCATACGGCAATCTTGGAAAACCAGGGGTTGTTCAAGAAGAGCTCCCATCAAAACGTCTAATTGGTCTTCATTCTAGGCTTTTGAAAGCCCAGAACATCTAATTTCACTTGACTAAGCCTTAAAAGTGCAGGGAAATTGGTTCTCTCGCACCGTGGAAGCAACAGTCACAGGGGAACAGGTCTGTTTTTAGGCTCGATTCCCACCAAAAACTGCTCGGATGATTTGTCTCGAGAGGCCTTGGGTTTGATGGGTTTGACCACCTTGAAAGAATCCTTGAAAAGCTTCACCAATTGGCTGTAGCCGCTTCCGTGAAACACCTTGACCACCAAGGCGCCCTGGGGCTTGAGGTGCATTTGGGCAAATTCAACGGCCAGCTCAATGAGGTGCGAAATTCGGGCCGCATCCACAGAGTCAATGCCCGACAAATTGGGCGCCATGTCAGAGACCACCACATCAACGGGACGGTCACCCACAATGGCCTGCAACTGCGCCAGCACCTCTGCATCCGTGAAGTCGCCCTGAATGAAGTGAACGCCCTCTACGGGCTCCATTGGCAACAAATCGACCGCCAAAATGGTGCCATTCAAGTCACCAGCGGCAGCCCCCTGGGGCGATAAGCGTCGGCGCACGTATTGACTCCACGCCCCTGGGGCAGACCCCAAATCCACCACCAGGTTACCCGGTTTGATCAAGCCAAAGGTTTCGTCAATTTCCTTCAATTTGTAGGCAGCCCTCGCCCTGTAGCCCTCTTTTTTGGCCAATTTGACGTAGGGGTCATTGACGTGGTCGTTCAACCACGACTTATTGACTTTTTTACTTTTGGTTTTTACTTTCATGTTCTTCCGTTCAAGCAGGGATAATAGCGCCATGCCTCAAATTCAATTGACTCCCGCTCAACGCAAGGTTCACCGAGCCGAAGCGCACCACCTCGACCCCGTTGTCATGGTTGGCAACGATGGCCTCACGCCAGCCGTTGTCAAAGAAACCGACGCAGCCCTCAAGGCGCACGGCTTGATCAAAATTCGTGTTCTAGGCGACGATCGTGCCGCCCGCGAAGCCATGTTCAACCAGCTGGCCGAAGACCTTAACGCTGCGCCCATTCAACACATTGGCAAATTGCTGGTGTTGTGGCGCCCTGTGCCTGAAAAGGAAAAAACCGTTTCAGAAGACCGCATGGCCGGACCCCGCGATTTTAAGGTCTTGAAGTACAGCAGCCGCGGCGGCCAACGCCCTGAAGTCAAAACATTGCGCGTCTTGGGCAATCAACGCCTGACATCGGGCGGTCAAGTCAAGCGCGCCAAGGTCAAGCAAAAGTCGATCAAAAAGCGCAATCAAGCCTAAGTCATGACCGCGCAGTCTGCTCAACGCCACATCATCTGCATGAAATGGGGCACCAAGTACGGCCCCGAGTACGTCAACCGTTTGTACGCCATGGTGCGCAGGCACCTGACCGGCGATTTCAACATGGTGTGCCTCACCGACGATGCCCATGGCATTCGCAGTGAGGTGCAGTGCTTGCCTATCCCTGCATTGGATTTGCCGCCCGGCATTCCTGAACGCGGTTGGACAAAATTAGCATCCTTTGCACAAGACCTGCACGGCTTGCGAGGTACCGCTTTGTTTTTGGATGTGGATGTGGTGATCGTGGGCAACATGGATGGCTTTTTTGAAGCACCCGGTGACTTCATGATCATCCATGACTACAAACGGCCTTGGCGCATCACGGGCAACTCTTCTGTTTACAGATACGAGTTAGGTGCACACCCCGATGTGCTGGCGTATTTCCGCAACAACTTTGACAGCATTCGCAAACAGTTCAGAAACGAACAAGCCTATCTGTCGGACTTTTTGCACCGTCAAGGCAAGCTGGCTTACTGGCCCGCTGAGTGGTGCCCCAGTTTCAAGTACCACAGCATCCCTGCATGGCCCACCAATTACTGGACAGCGCCCTTCATTCCCAAAGATGCCCGCATTGTGATTTTCCACGGCGAATGCAACCCGCCAGATGCCCTGGCCGGCAAACGCAATCGAAAGTTCAGATTCATCAAGCCTGCCCTTTGGGTGGCTGATCACTGGAAGGAATAAAAAAAGGCGCTCCACAGAGCGCCTTTTTTCGGTTCATGTCAGTCTGAACTTAGATGTAAGACACCGCCACAATTTCGTAACGTTTCTCGCCACCCGGTGCTTGCACCACGGCCACATCACCCTCTTCTTTGCCAATGAGTGCACGGGCAATCGGACTGCTGATGTTGATCAAGCCCAATTTGAGGTCAGCCTCGTCTTCACCCACGATTTGGTACTTAACCACTTCGCCAGTGCTTTCTTCTTCCAACTCAACAGTCGCACCAAACACCACACGGCCACCCGCATCGACAGATGCAGGGTCGATGATTTGCGCAGCAGACAGTTTGCCTTCAACCTCTTGAATTCGACCTTCCACAAAACCTTGACGGTCTTTGGCAGCTTCGTATTCAGCGTTCTCACTCAAGTCGCCTTGAGCGCGCGCTTCTGCAATGGCATTGATCACTGAAGGACGCTCCACCGTTTTCAATTGGTGAAGCTCTGCCTTCAGCTTTTCAGCACCGCGCAGGGTAATTGGAATAGTAGCCACGTAATGTCTCCGAGTTTTTCTTAAGCGGTCAACATGGCATGCATTTCTTGAACAGAAATGACATCCAGTTTGTCCATGTACTTCATGCCTTCAACAGCAGCCTCAGCGCCAGCAATGGTCGTGAATGTGGTCACGCGCGCCAGCAAAGCAGAAGTGCGAATGACACGCGAATCTGCAATGGCATTGCGGCGCTCTTCAACCGTATTGATGACCAAAGCAATTTCATTGTTCTTGATCATGTCCACAATGTGAGGACGACCCTCCGTGACTTTGTTGACTGCCTGAACAGTAACGCCTTCAGCAGAGATGGCCGCAGCCGTGCCTTTGGTTGCAAAGATCTGGAAACCCAAAGCCACCAAATCACGGGCAACTTTAACGGCACGAGGTTTGTCACCATTCTTCACCGTCAAAAATACCTTACCTTCTCTGGGTAATTTGGTACCTGCGCCCATTTGACTTTTCACAAAGGCTTCGCCAAAGGTTTTGCCCACACCCATCACTTCACCGGTGGACTTCATTTCTGGGCCCAAGATGGTGTCGACGCCAGGGAACTTCACAAACGGGAACACCGCTTCTTTGACGCTGAAATAAGGGGGCGTGACTTCTTTGGTGATGCCTTGCGATGCCAATGATTGACCGGCCATGCAACGTGCGGCCACTTTGGCCAACTGAATGCCCGTGGCTTTCGAAACATATGGCACCGTGCGTGATGCACGGGGGTTCACTTCGAGCACATAGATGACATCTTTGCCATCGACGTGCTGAATGGCAAACTGAACGTTCATCAAACCCACCACATTCAAAGCACCGGCCATGGCGGCGGATTGACGTTTGAGTTCATCCACAGTGGCAGCGCTCAAGCTGTAAGGGGGCAAAGAGCAAGCAGAGTCACCGCTGTGTACGCCAGCTTGTTCGATGTGTTCCATCACGCCACCAATAAAGGTTTTACCTTCGGGGTCGCGCAAGCAATCAACGTCGCACTCAATGGCGTCGTTCAAGAAGCGATCGAGCAGCACGGGTGAATCGTTGCTAACCTTGACCGCTTCACGCATGTAGCGCTCGAGGTCGCGTTGCTCGTGAACAATTTCCATGGCACGGCCACCCAGCACGTAGCTGGGGCGAACCACCAAGGGGTAACCCAAGGCAGCGGCTTTTTCCAAAGCTTCTGGTTCTGTTCGCGCTGTGGCATTGGGCGGCTGACGCAAGCCCAATTCGTGCAACAATTTTTGGAAACGCTCGCGGTCTTCTGCGGCGTCAATCATATCGGGGCTGGTACCGATGATGGGCACGCCCGCCGCTTCCAAACCGAGGGCCAATTTCAAAGGTGTTTGACCACCGTATTGAACGATCACGCCGGTGGGCTTTTCTTTGTCCACAATTTCAAGCACGTCCTCTAGCGTCAGCGGTTCGAAATACAAGCGGTCTGACGTGTCGTAGTCGGTTGAAACGGTTTCCGGGTTGCAATTGACCATGATGGTTTCATAACCATCTTCGCGCATGGCCAAAGCGGCGTGCACGCAGCAATAGTCAAACTCAATGCCCTGACCAATTCGGTTAGGTCCGCCACCCAAGACCATGATCTTTTTGTTGGTGGTGGGTTCTGCTTCGCACTCATCTTCGTAAGTGGAATACATGTAAGCCGTGTCGGTAGAGAACTCGGCCGCGCAAGTGTCCACACGTTTGTAAACGGGGCGGACATTCATGGCGTGGCGCTGCGCACGCACTTCGTGCTCGGTTGTTTTGAGCAACTTGGCCAAGCGGCGATCTGAGAAACCTTTTTTCTTCAAAGCGCGCAGTTCGTCTGCCGTGATGGCTTTCAAGTTGGTGGTTTCGAGTTCAAGTTCGATCTTGACGATGTCTTCAATTTGCACCAAGAACCAAGGGTCAATTTTGGTCAGGTTGAACACTTCATCCACCGTCAGGCCCATGGCGAAAGCATCGCCCACATACCAAATGCGGTCGGGTCCTGGCTCGCCCAATTCTTTTTCAAGAACTTCGCGGTCTTGTGTTTTTTCGTTCAAGCCATCGACGCCCACTTCCAAACCACGCAAGGCTTTCTGGAAAGATTCTTGGAAAGTGCGGCCCATGGCCATCACCTCGCCCACCGACTTCATCTGAGTGGTCAGGCGGCTGTCGGCTGTGGGGAATTTTTCGAAGGCAAAACGTGGAATCTTGGTCACCACGTAATCGATGCTGGGCTCGAAACTGGCGGGTGTTGCGCCGCCTGTAATTTCATTGCGCAATTCATCGAGTGTGTAACCCACAGCCAACTTGGCTGCCACTTTGGCAATGGGGAAGCCTGTTGCTTTAGAAGCCAATGCAGAGGAACGTGACACACGTGGGTTCATCTCAATGACCACCATGCGGCCGTCTTTGGGATTGATGGAGAACTGAACGTTGGAACCACCGGTGTCAACACCAATTTCACGCAGCACTGCCAAGCTGGCATTTCGCATGATTTGGTATTCTTTGTCCGTCAATGTTTGTGCAGGCGCAACCGTGATGGAGTCGCCGGTGTGCACACCCATGGGGTCTAAGTTTTCGATGGAGCAGATGATGATGCAGTTGTCCGCCTTGTCGCGAACCACTTCCATCTCGTACTCTTTCCAACCCAACAAAGACTCTTCAATGAGAAGTTCATTGGTGGGAGAAGCCTCCAAACCGCGTTTGCAAATGGTCTCGAATTCTTCTGGGTTGTAGGCAATACCGCCGCCTGTGCCGCCCAAGGTAAAGCTAGGGCGAATGACGGTGGGGAAACCCACTTTGCGCTGAACATCCCACGCCTCTTCCATGCTGTGGGCAATGCCCGAGCGCGCAGAGCCCAAACCAATTTTGGTCATGGCGTCTTTGAACTTCAAGCGATCTTCAGCTTTGTCAATGGCTTCGGGTGTGGCGCCAATCAGCTCGACTTTGTACTTGTCGAGCACGCCGTTGTGCCATAGATCTAGCGCACAGTTAAGCGCTGTTTGGCCGCCCATGGTGGGCAGGATGGCGTCGGGTCGCTCTTTGGCAATGATCTTCTCAACCGTTTGCCAAGTGATAGGTTCAATGTAGGTAACGTCCGCAGTGGCGGGGTCGGTCATGATCGTGGCAGGGTTGCTGTTGATCAAGATGACTTTGTAGCCCTCTTCGCGCAAAGCTTTACAAGCTTGCACGCCAGAGTAGTCGAACTCACAGGCCTGGCCAATGATGATGGGGCCAGCGCCAATGATGAGAATGCTTTTAAGGTCGGAGCGCTTTGGCATGTTATTTGGTCTCCATCAAGTTGATGAAGCGATCGAAGAGATAAGCAATGTCATGAGGACCCGGTGAGGCCTCGGGGTGACCTTGGAAACAAAACGCGGGTTTGTCGGTGCGGGCCAAACCTTGCAGTGTGCCGTCGAACAAAGACACGTGCGTCGCACGCAAGTTAGAGGGCAAAGACTTTTCGTCCACGGCAAAGCCGTGGTTTTGGCTGGTGATGGACACACGACCCGAGTCGAGGTCTTTGACCGGATGGTTAGCACCGTGGTGACCAAACTTCATTTTGAAAGTTTTGGCACCGCTGGCCAAGGCCATGATTTGGTGACCCAAGCAAATTCCAAAAGTAGGAATGCCGGTTTCGATCAATTCTTTGGCTGCAGCAATGGCGTAGTCGCAAGGCTCTGGATCGCCTGGGCCGTTGGACAAGAAGATGCCATCGGGCTTGTGCTTGAGCACTTCAGCGGCGGGCGTTTTGGCCGGCACCACAGTGACTTTGCAGCCACGCTCGGCCAGCATGCGCAAGATGTTTTTCTTGACGCCAAAGTCGTAAGCCACCACGTGGAAACGCGGGGCAGTTTGTTGGCCATAACCACTGCCCAACTTCCACTCGGACTCGGTCCAAGCGTAGGAAGCTGAAACGCTGACCTTTTGGGCCAAGTCCAAGCCTGCCATGGCAGGTGCTGCTTTGGCAGCTTGCACAGCTTGAGCCGTGAGTTCGGGCGTGACAGCCTGACCTGCAGCCAAAGCCACAATGGCGCCATTTTGGGCACCCTTGGTGCGCAAGAGCCGCGTGAGTTTGCGGGTATCAATGTTGGCGATGGCCACAGTGCCACTGCGTGACAAGTAGGCCGAGAGCGTTTCGGTTGAGCGGAAATTGCTTGCGACCATGGGCAGATCTTTGATGATCAGGCCAGCAGCATGGACTTTGTCGGATTCGACATCCTCGGGGTTGACGCCGTAGTTGCCAATGTGCGGATACGTGAGGGTCACGATCTGCTGGCAGTAGCTGGGGTCTGTGAGGATTTCTTGATAGCCTGTGAGGGAGGTATTGAAAACCACCTCACCAACAGTGGAGCCAGGAGCTCCAATGGAATTGCCGACAAAGACTGTGCCGTCTGCAAGCGCCAAAATGGCTAAGGGGAAGGTTCCCTGAAGAGACAAAAGCACTGGGTTCTCCGGTATGGTTCGGGTACGCCCCAGCACGCGCAAGATTCACCTTAAAAGGTTCACTTTTTGGCTGCTTTTGAAGGGAAATGGCTTGTTGTGAGCGGGTGCGTACAGGTTGATGCGGGAAAGCCTCTCATTATAGCCGTGTCTCTTTGCAAGACCGCCGGCTCAACCATCGATTTTTTCAATTTAGGCGGCTGAACTGGTCGGATCAAAATCCGTCAATTAGAGGTGGCACTGGCATGCAAACAAATGGCCGCCGCTGTGGCCACGTTCAGGGACTCTTCCCCGCCAGGCTGTGCGATGCGAACCTTTAGGGCAACAAGCGCCATCAGCTCTGGTGAAACCCCCTGCCCCTCGTGGCCCATCACCCATGCACACCGCCTTGGCAGCTTGCCCTGTTGAATCAATTCATGCAAAAAAGGACCTTCATGCACATCGGTTCCCAACAAAGGAACCTGCAGACCTTTCAAGTCGTCCAAACTGGCTGATTCGATTAGCCCCATTCCAAAATGCGCGCCCATGCCTGCGCGCAGTACTTTAGACGACCACAAACCTGCCGACCCTTTAATGGCCACGACTTGTTTGAAGCCAAAAGCGGAGGCACTGCGCAAAATGGCCCCCACATTGCCCGCATCTTGAAGCCGATCCAAAACCACCGTGGCGGCTTGTGGGTCTAAATCAGGAGTTGATGGCAACGTCATTAAAAAGCCCATTTTGGAGGGCGACTCCAGCGCACTCAAGCCCGAAAACAGATCGTCAGGTACCACCCAAACTTCTTCTGCACACTGGGCCCACTCAAACTCTGAGGCTTGCCAGATGGCTTCTGAAAAAACAGCCAGCTCGGGTTTGACACCTCGTGACAAAGCAGCTCTGCACAAATGGTCGCCTTCCATCCACACCAAACCCAGCTTGCGATAGGCTTGCGAGTCTTGTGCCAAACGGCGAATGGTTTTCAGACGGGGATTGTCCCGCGAAGTAATCAGTTTCATGATTTTGGCGATGCTTGCAGCACTTGCGTCACGGGTGCAAAAGTTTTGCGGTGAAAAGGGGTTGCACCCCAAGTTTGGAGTGCCTTCAAATGAACCGCGGTGCCGTATCCCTTGTGGGCATCAAAGCCGTATTCTGGAAACTGGCTGTGCATGTCGTCGCACAGTCGATCGCGGTGGACCTTGGCCAAAATGGAGGCCGCAGAAATTTCTTGCACCTTTTCATCACCCTTCACGATGGCCTCGGCGCGTACGTCCAAAATAGGCAGGCGGTTGCCATCTACATACACCAGAGTTGGTTTTAACCTCAATGCCTCTACAGCCCTTTGCATGGCCAACATCGTCGCTTGCAAAATATTCAGGGTGTCAATTTCTTCGACACTGGCTTCAGCAATGGCAAAGCACAAAGCCTTGGCTCGAATTTCATCGAACAAGCGCTCCCGTGTCTTGGCCGTTAATTTTTTGGAGTCGGCCAAGCCTTTGATGGGTTTGAGCTCATCCAAGATCACCGCGGCAGCCACCACAGGGCCAGCCAAGGGACCGCGCCCAGCCTCGTCCACGCCAGCCAACAAGCCAGGGACATCCCAAGCCAAGCTGACTTGCTCAGGCTTTGACAAGCGTTTGGATCGCATGGGCGGCCAATGTAGGGGTGTCACGCAACAAAGATGCGTGCAGGGTTTCAAAACGACGTGCCAAGGCTTGGGCTTTCTCGGGCGAGCGCAGCCAATCCAATACGGCATTCGACATGTTGAGGGGTGTGGCCTGTTCTTGCAAAAGCTCAGGCACACAAATTTCTTGCGCCAAGATATTGGGCAAGCCCACCCATGGCTGGAGCTTTTTGCGCTTCATCATTTGCCAACTGAGCCAGTTCATGTTGTACGCAATGACCATGGGTTTTTTGAAGAGCGCCGCTTCAAGGGTGGCGGTTCCACTGGCAATGAGCGTGACATCACAAGCGGCCAATGCAGCATGCGACTGTCCCTTCAAGATCTGAACCTGTGAGGCACCGACTTGATCGCGCAGGTTCTCAATGCGAGCCATCATAGAAGGCATCGCGGGCAGCACAAATTGCAATTGCGGTTGCTGCTGAGCCAGCAATTGGGCCGTTAGAAAAAACCGCTCGGCCAGGTACGTAATTTCAGATTCACGGCTGCCAGGCAACAGGGCCACAACCGGACGCTCTGGGTCCAGGTTCAATTCGCGTCTGGCCTTGAGCATGTCCACATGCATGGGAATGGCCTGCGCCAAGGGATGTCCGACATACGTGGCCGCAATGCCATGTTGATGCAGCAATTGCGTTTCAAATGGAAATATGCAAAGCACATGGTCCACGCTTTGTTTGATTTTTTCAATCCGCTCGGCACGCCAGGCCCAAATGGAGGGGCAGACAAAATGCACGGTGGGAATGCCGGATTGTTTCAAATCGCGCTCTAAGTCGAGATTGAAATCGGGTGCATCGACACCCACAAACACTTCGGGTGGTTTGGCCAAAAGTTGTGCTTTGAGTTGATTGCGAATGCCCACAATTTCGCGATAGTGACGCAACACCTCGACATAGCCGCGCACTGCCAATTTCTCCGAAGGCCACAAAGCATGAAAGCCTTGCGCTTGCATTCTGGGTCCCCCAATGCCATACAAGTTGGCATCGGGCCATTGCGCGCGAATACCCTGCATCATCAAGCCCGCCAAAAGATCGCCCGAAGTTTCGCCGGCCACCATGGCCATGGAAAAAGCCCCATCAGGGGCTTTTGAAAGCGAAACAATTGGCAAGTGTTGCACCTGTTATCTCACAATGCCGCGCTCGGGCGATGTGGCTTGCAAGAAGCTGAGCATCATGTCGACGTCGGCCTTGGCTTCTGGGTATTTTTGAGTGAGCAACTCAATTTCTGTTTGTGCTTGCGACAAAGTGAGTTGCTGCCGATAAAGGCTTTTGTGCATGGCCTTGACCGCAGAAATCCTCTCTGCAGAAAAACCGCGACGGCGCAAGCCTTCAAAGTTCATGGAGCGTGCTTGTGCAGGTTGACCCTGCGCCATCACAAAGGGCGGCAAGTCGGCAAAGAGCAATGAATGCATGGCCGTGAAACTGTGGGCACCCAATCTGCAAAATTGATGCACGACCGTAAAGCCGCCCAAGATCACCCAATCGTCAACATGCACATGGCCTGCCAGTTGAGAGCTGTTGGCAAAAATGGTGTGATTACCCACCACACAGTCGTGTGCCAAATGCACGTAAGCCATGATCCAGTTGTCATTGCCCAACTTGGTGACACCTGTATCGCCGGGTGACCCAATGTTGAAGGTGCAAAATTCCCGAATGGAATTGCGGTCACCGATGATCAACTCACAGGGCTCACCCGCATATTTTTTATCTTGCGGCACAGCGCCCAAAGAGTTGAACTGAAAAATTTTGTTGTCTTTGCCAATGGTGGTGTGGCCTTCAATCACGCAGTGACTGGCGATGGTGGTGCCAGCATCAACGCGAACATGTGGACCGATGACCGTGTAAGGGCCTACCGTGACACTGCTGTCCAGTTGGGCCGAGGGGTCAATGATGGCGGTTGGGTGAATGCGAGACACGGTGGTCATAGGCTTCTGAAATTAAGCAACCTTGCGCATGGTGCACATCAACTCGGCTTCTACCGCAATCTCTTCACCCACTTTGGCGCGCGCTTTGAATTTGAAAATGCCCGCTTTCATGCGGTCCAATTCGACTTCCAAAATCAGTTGATCGCCTGGCTCGACGGGACGCTTGAAACGCGCGCCATCAATGCCCGCAAAGTAGTACACGGTATTTTCGTCAGGTGTTTCGCCCATGGTGTCAAAGGCCAACAAAGCCGCGGCTTGCGCCAAGGCCTCCAGCATCAATACGCCAGGCATGACAGGGCGTGAGGGAAAGTGGCCCGTGAAATAAGGCTCGTTGACGGAGACATTTTTCAATGCCTTGATGCGCACGCCCTTCTCAATTTCCAAGACGCGATCAACCAACAAAATGGGAAACCGGTGTGGCAATTGTTTGAGAATTTGATAAATGTCCATCATGATGATTTTCCTGAAATGGGAGGCTGAGGGCGATGCGCCTCAAGCGCTTTGATACGGTCGCGAAGTTGATGCAATTGCTTGAGGCTGGCTGCATTTTTTTCCCAGGATGCATTGTCATCGATGGGAAACAGGCCGGTGTATTGACCAGGTTTTTGAATAGAGCGCGTGACGACGGAAGCGGCAGAAATGTGCACACCGTCTGCCAAACTCAAGTGACCCAAAATAATGGCACCGCCACCCACGGTGCAGTGGGCACCAATGCGCGCGCTGCCCGCCACACCCACACAGCCAGCCATGGCTGTGTGTTTGCCAATGTGAACGTTGTGGCCAATTTGAATGAGGTTGTCGAGCTTGACACCGTCTTCAATGACCGTGTCTTGCAATGCACCACGGTCAATGCAGGTGTTGGCACCGATTTCGACATCGTTGCCAATCGTGACTGCACCAAGCTGTTCAATTTTTTCCCAAGCACCTTGATGCAAGGCAAAACCAAAACCATCGGCGCCAATGACCACACCAGCGTGAACAATGCAACGTTCACCAATTTGGCAATTTTCGCCCAGTGTGACTCTGGATTTGAGTTGCGTATGCGCGCCCACTTTGGCGCCCTGCTCTACAACACACAAAGGACCGATGATGGCCGTCTCGTGAACAAAGGCTGTGGGGTCAATGACGGCACTGGGATGAATTCGATGCGCAGGGACTGGCCTGGTTTTCTTTTTCCAAAGTTGCGTCAATCGTGCAAAGTAAAAGTATGGATCGTCCGAAACAATGCATGCACCGCGCTCAAGGGCCAATTCCTTGAATTGAGGTGTGACGATGACACAGGCCGCTTGGGACTGCTTCAAATGGGATTGGTATTTGGGGTGACTGAGGAAACTCAGGTCACGAGGACCCGCTGTTTCTAGCGGGGCCAGTTGCGCAATGGGAGTTTGTGGACTGCCGTGAAGGCTGCCGCCTAAAGCTTCAACAATTTCACCAAGCTGCAGCACAACACAGGTCCAATGCGCTCAGCAATTACTTGCCAGCGGTTGCGTTGAGTGACTTGATGACTTTGTCAGTGATGTCGTGCTTGGGATTGATGTAAACGGCCTCTTGAAAAATCACATCGTATTTTTCTGCTTCGGCAACTTGCTTTACAGCGCGGTTAGCGCGTTCAATCACAACTTGCTGCTCTTCGTTCTTGCGCGTGTTCAAGTCTTCTTGGAACTCACGACGCTTGCGCTGGAACTCTCGGTCTTGGTCCATCAACTGTTTTTGGCGCGTGTTGCGCTGCGTTTCGGACAAAGTGGGGGCTTCGCGCTCAAACTTGTCTGAAGCTGTTTTGATGGTGTTGCCCAAATCCACCAAGTCTTTTTCGCGCTTGGCAAATTCTTGCTCCAACTTGGCTTGGGCATTTTTGGCCGTGCTGGCTTCGCGGAAAATGCGATCGGTGTTCACAAAACCAATTTTGAATTCCTGTGCGCTGGCGGCAGTGGCGCCCAAAGCGCCGAGAGCCAACAAACAGACTTGTGAGAAATGGCGAAGTGTTTTCATTAAAAAGAAGTTCCAATTTGGAATTGCAATCTCTGGATTTTATCCGTAACCTGGCGTCGCATTGGCATGGCATAGGAAAAGCGCAGAGGACCCATGGGCGAAATCCAGCTCAAGCCAACGCCGTAGGAGGATCTGAGCTCGGAAAGGCTGATTTTTTCATTCTCGCCAAAGGCTCGGCCGACGTCGGTAAAGGCAAATAATCTCAAAGTACGGTCGTTGCCAGCACCAGGGAATGGTGCCAACAATTCTGCATTCATGACAATTTTCTTGGGTCCGCCCAAATACAAGCTGTTGGTGCTGTCCGAAGGTCCCAATGTTGATTGCTGGAAGCCACGGACACTGCCCAAGCCACCTACAAAGTAGTTTTTAAACAAGGGATAAGGTCTGTTGGACAGCCCTTGACCCCAGCCCAAATCGGCATTGAGTGCTAAAGTATACTTTTTAGTCAGCGGCGTGTACTGCTGAATTTGATAATTGGTTCGTACATAACGGGCATCGCCTGCCATGCTCAAATCAGAATTGAATCGCTGCAACATGCCACGCGTTGGCACCAAAGCACTGTCTCGGCCATCCCTTGCCCAACCAACGGTCAATGGCAAGGAATTGCTGGTGTAGCCAAACTGCTGCATGTATTCCACATAGGCATTGGGCAAGTTGGTTCCTGGACGAATGGACGTCTGCTCTAGGTTTGCGCCAAAGTACACGGTGTCAATTTCACTGAACGGCACACCGAAGCGCATGCCAGCGCCAGAACTGACCAAACTGTAGGCGTTCAAATCGCCCAAGTAAGGTCGCGTGGTGCGGTGAAAAACGTCAATGGTTCTTGATATACCTTCAGGCGTGTAGTACGGGTCGGTGGTACTGATCACAATGGTTCGGTTGTACTTGCTGGTATTGATCTCTGTGGCCAAATAATTACCAGATCCAAACGCATTTTCTTGGCGAATACCGAAGCTCAAAGCCACTTTTTCGGTGGAGGAAAAGCCGGCACCCAGCGTCACACTGCCCGTGGGTTTCTCGACCACATTGATGGTCAAATCAACTTGATCGGTGGTGGCCGGCACCTCTTGTGTGTCAATGTTGACTTCGGTGAAAAAGCCCAAGCGGTCGACACGGTCGCGCGACAACTTGATTTTGTCACCGTCGTACCAAGCCGACTCCAATTGACGGAACTCTCGGCGAATGACTTCATCGCGTGTGCGGTTGTTGCCTGCCACATTGATGCGGCGCACATATGCACGGCGTGAAGGCTCTGCCTGCAAGACGAAACTGACACGGTTGTTGAGTCGATCGATTTCAGGACGCACATCAACGCGTGCAAATGCAAAACCAAACTTACCGAAATAATCGGTAAAGGCTTTGGTGGTTTCAGCCACTGTTTCTGCGTTGTAGGGCTGACCCAATCCAATTTTGACCAGAGCCTTGAACTCATCGTCCTTGCCTAAGTAGTTGCCTTCAAGCTTCACGCCAGACACGACAAAACGCTCACCTTCAGTGACGTTGATGGCAATGGAGATGTCTTGCTTGTCAGGCGAAATGGCGACCTGCGTCGAGTCGATGCGAAATTCTAAAAACCCGCGGCTTAAATAATAAGAGCGCAAGGTTTCCAAATCGGCATTGAGCTTGGTGCGTGAGTAACGGTCTGATTTGGTGTACCAACTCAGCCACCCTCCGACATCCAAATTGAACTGGTCTTTCAGCGTGTCTTCCGTGAAAGCTTGGTTGCCTGTGATGCGAATTTCTTTGATCTTGGAAGGTCCACCTTCCGTCACTGTGAAGGTGAGCTTGACGCGATTGCGCTCTACAGGGGTGACCGTGGTGACAACCTCAGCGCCGTACAAACTGCGAGTAATGTACTGACGCTTGAGTTCTTGTTCGGCTTTGTCTGCAAGTGCTTTGTCAAAGGGACGACCTTCAGAAATGCCCACTTCTTTCAGCGCTTTGACCAACACGTCTTTGTCAAACTCTTTGAGGCCCACCCACTCGACTTCAGAAATAGAGGGACGCTCTTCCACAATGACCACCAGCACATCGCCTTGTGCATCGAGACGCACATCTTTGAACAACCCCAAAGCAAACAAGGCGCGAATGGCAGCCGCACCAGACTCATCGTTGTAAAGATCGCCAACACGAAAAGGCAACGAGGCGAAAACGGTACCAGACTCAATGCGCTGCAAACCTTCGACGCGAATGTCTTTCAATTTGAAGGGCTCAATGGCCCAAGCGGACATGCTGCCAAGTGCCGCTGCAATGAGGACACACAAAGGCTGCAAGCGAAACTGTTGAGGGAGAAAGTTCATGCGTTTGAATTAAGTAAAGAGTCGTGTCAGGTCATTGAAAAACGCCAAGCTCATGACGCCAATCAATAAAGCCAAACCCACTTTCTGCAAACCCCGCTGCCAAGCAACGGAAACCGGCTTGCCGGTGAGTGACTCCCAAAGATAATACATCAGGTGACCCCCGTCCAACATGGGCAAAGGCAGGAGATTGAGCAAACCCAAACTGACACTGATCAGGGCCAAAAAGCTCACATAAGAAGGCCACCCCCTTTGAGCCGACTGCCCAGCCTGCTCGGCGATGGTTAAAGGACCGCTGAGATGCTTCGAAGAGGCCTCTCCGATGAGCATTTGACCGATCATTTGGCCCGTCATTTGCGTAATTTGAGCAACTTGCCCAAAACCTTGTACCCAGCCCTCCCAAAAACCAGCTTTGACCCATTCTGTGTCGGAGGGAACGCCGACAACCGCCCCAATTCGTTTGACCGCACTGGCTTCAGGCTGACCAGGCAATGCCTTCAGCACGGGTTTGACGGCCAAGGACAGGCGCTGCCCCTGTCGGTCAATTTCCCAGATTGCGTCTTGGATTGAGCCTTTCTCGGTTTCTTTGACGTCATCCTGCGGGTCAGCGTCCCCTCGAATCAAAGCCCTTAGATGTTGGGCATCCTTGACCTCTTGCAAACCCACCTTCAAGACGCGATCACCCGCCTGCAAACCGGCCAAATCGGCGGGAGCACCTGCCTCAACTCGGCCGATGATGGGCAGAATTTTGGGGTGACCCCACCAAGCCAACGCACTGAACAAGACAACGGCCAACAATAAATTGGCCAATGGCCCGGCCGCCACGATGCATGCCCGCGCCTTGACGCTCTGACGATCAAAGGCCAAGGCAAGTTGTGAAGAAGGCACATCACCCTCTCTGCTGTCCAACATCTGAACGAAACCACCCAAGGGCAAGGCGCCAATTCGAAATTCTGTGTTTTGACCTGGCTTCTGATTTTGGGGACGCCAGCGGTAAAGGGTGTGGCCAAAGCCTATTGAGAAAACCAGTACAGGCACACCAAAGGCCACCGCCATGCGGTAATGGCCATATTCATGCACTGCAATGAGCAGTGTCAGTGCAAACAAAAAAGCTAAAAGCGTGAGCACGAGCGCCGTAAATTCAAAAAGATTTTCAGGCTACACCGATGCGGCCAACCAGCTCGACGGCTTGCGCACGGCTGAGCGCATCTAGCGCTAAAAGGTCACTCAAGCTTTGGGGCGATGAGGGCACCACCTTGGCCAATGTTTCCATGTTGACTTGGTGGATTTGATCAAACCTGATTTGCTTGTTGAGAAATGCCTCTACCGCAATTTCATTGGCTGCATTGAGGACAGCGCAGGTGCCCGGAGCAGCCTTCAAAGATTGCCATGCCAATTTCAAACCCGGAAAGCGTGCTTCGTGGCCATGGTCATCAATGGCTTCAAAGGTCATTGGCTTGAGGTTGTGAAAATCCAAACCTTGCGCACCTGATGTGATGCGCTCTGGCCAACTGAGGCCATAGGCAATGGGAACGCGCATGTCGGGTGTGCCCAATTGCGCCACCACGGACGTGTCTTTGTACTTCACCATCGAATGAATGATGCTTTGGGGATGAATCACCACATTCAATTGCTCGGGCGCTACACCAAACAAATAGCGCGCCTCGATCACTTCGAGTGCCTTGTTCATCATGGTGGCAGAGTCGACCGATATTTTGCGACCCATCACCCAGTTGGGGTGGGCACAAGCTTCTTCTGGTGTGACATCGCGCAGGCTTGAGACATCCCTGGTTCTGAAGGGACCACCCGACGCAGTCAGAATAATTTGCTCAATCCGATCGGCCCAGGTTGAAGGATTTTCGGGCAAGGACTGAAAGACGGCAGAGTGCTCGCTGTCAATGGGCAACAAAACAGCATCGCCTTTTTTGACGGCGCTCAAGAAAACTTCACCCCCCACCACCAACGCCTCTTTGTTGGCCAGCAACAGACGCTTGCCTGCGTTTGCTGCAGCCAAGCAGGGAGACAAACCTGCAGCGCCCACAATGGCGGCCATGACGGCATGGACATCTGGATGCGAAGCCACCGTGTCCAGCGCTTGCGCACCCCACAAAACTTCAACAGACAAACCTTCGGCCTTGACGCGGTCTGCAAGCAAGCGACCCGCGCTTTCTTGCGCCATCACGGCATAGCGCGGTTTGTATTGAACGCATTGCGCAAGGATGGCATCTACTTGAACAGAAGCTGTCAGCGCAAAAACCTGGTATCGATCAAGATGACGTGACAACACATCTAAAGTGTTGGCGCCAATCGAACCGGTAGAACCCAAGATGGTGATGTTTTGTTTCATAACGCGAGTGCAGTTTATGCAGTTGGCCAGTGAAGCAACATGAGGGCAATGGGCAAGCTAGGCAGCAAGGCATCCAAGCGGTCGAGGACACCACCATGGCCAGGCAATAAATTGGAACTGTCTTTCACACCGGCACTGCGCTTGACCAGAGACTCAACAAGATCACCCACCACACTCATGGTGGTGATGAAAATCAAACTGAGTGCCCACAAGAAAACACCGTGCGTCATCATGTGTGTGAACAAGCTGGTACCCGGCCATTGATAGGTTTGCTCAAGTTGCATCCACACCCACGCCAGCACAAATACACCCAACAAACCACCGATGGCGCCTTCCCAACTTTTGCCAGGGCTGACCGTCGGGGCCAATTTGCGATGGATGATGCGTCCCCCTAAAGCTTTGCCGCAGAAATATGCGAACACATCCGCAGCCCACACCACACAAAAAATAGACAAAAGCAATTGAACACTGGCTGTGCGGGCTTGCGCCATGGCGAGCCAAGCTAACCAAAGCATGAACAGCCCCAGAAGCCAACGCAAATCGCGATGCCACAAGGCCCAACCTTGAACACCCCGCTGAAGCATCCAAGCCGTTAAGCCGACCCAACTGGCACCCGCCATCCACCATACCCACGCATCCGTGCTGGTGGTCCAACCGGCCCACCATGCAAAAACGCACAGGTCAACACAGATGACGCCCGAGAGAATGGCCTGGCGACTGGACATGCCATTCATGTTGCCCCACTCCCAAGCGCCAGCCCCAATCATGAGGATGGACAGAAGCAAAAAAGGCTGAGGTGAGTCGGCAAACAAGGCTGGCAACAAAACGGCCAGCAAGGCCAAAGCAGTGATGATGCGTTGCTTGAGCATCGAATCAACCGATGATCTTGAGAGATGGGATGATTCGATGCATCGGAACAGTTATCAAGGCCTTAAACGGCCATGATCTCTTGTTCTTTGCCTGTGACCAATTGGTCGATTTCGGCAATGTGCTTGTCGGTGACTTTTTGCACTTCGGCTTCTGAGCGTTTTTGTTCGTCTTCAGAAGCCAGCTTGTCTTTGACCAACTTTTTCACGGATTCGTTGGCGTCGCGGCGCAAATTGCGCACAGCAATTTTGGCGTTTTCGCCTTCGGTGCGAACCAACTTGGTCATTTCCTTGCGACGCTCTTCGCTCATGGGCGGCATAGGTACACGAATCAAATCACCCATGGCGGCAGGATTCAAACCCAAATCGCTTTCGCGAATGGCTTTTTCAATCTTGGCGCCCATGTTTTTTTCCCAGGGCTGAACACTGATGGTGCGCGAGTCAATCAAAGACACGTTGGCCACTTGGGACAAAGGCACCATAGAGCCGTAGTAATCCACTTGGATGGTGTCCAAAATTGCGGGATTGGCACGGCCTGTGCGAATTTTGGTGAGGTTGTTTTTGAAAGCCGCAATGGACTGGTCCATTTTGGTTTGCGTGGTTTTCTTGATGTCTTCTAAGCTCATGAGATTCTCCGGGGCCAAATGAAGCTGGTTCAGTGGCGGGTACAAGAATTAGGCATACACCAAAGTGCCCTCGTCTTCGCCCATGACCACTCGCTTGAGGGCCCCATGCTTGAAAATCGAAAACACTTTGACAGGTAATTTTTGGTCACGGCACAGTGCAAACGCTGTTGCGTCCATGATGCCGAGGTTTTGAGAGATGGCTTCGTCAAACGAAAGCTTGCTGTAACGCGTGGCAGCAGCGTCTTTTTTCGGATCAGCCGTGTAAACACCGTCTACTTTGGTGGCCTTGAGGACCAACTCCGCACCAATTTCTGCGCCGCGCAATGCTGCAGCTGTGTCGGTGGTAAAAAATGGATTGCCAGTGCCTGCGGCAAAAATGACCACCTTGCCTTCTTCAAGATATTGAAGGGCTTTGGGACGGACATAGGGCTCGACGACCTGCTCAATGGCGATGGCCGACATGACGCGCGCAGTGAGGCCCGCTTTGTCCATGGTGTCGGCCAAGGCCAACGCGTTCATGACGGTGGCCAACATGCCCATGTAATCCGCAGTGGCACGGTCCATACCGACAGAGCCACCGGCCACACCCCTGAAGATGTTGCCGCCGCCGATCACCACAGCGACCTGGACACCCAGGCGCGTGACGTCTGCAATTTCTTCAACCATGCGCACAATGGTGGCGCGGTTGATACCAAACTGATCATCACCCATCAACGCCTCGCCGGACAGCTTGAGCAAAATACGCTTATGGGCTGGTTTGGCGATGGTCATGACGGGCTCCTCATAAAGACAGAATTAAGTTTAGCGTTGAATCGCCCTTTCGGGCGACCCTGTTTACCCGGGTTTTAACCCTGATAGCGGCAGATTAACCTGCGTTTTGAGCAGCAGCCACTTGAGCAGCCACTTCAGCAGCAAAGTCGTCGACCTTCTTCTCAATGCCCTCGCCCACCACGTACAAAGTGAAGGCTTTGACTTGGGTGGCTTCGGCTTTGAGCATTTGCTCAACAGTTTGCTTGTCGTTTTTCACGAAAGTTTGGTTGTTCAAAGACACTTCTTTCAGATACTTCTGAACGGAACCTTCGATCATTTTGGCTGCGATGTCGGCAGGCTTGCCAGACTCGGCAGCCTTGGCTGTTGCCACTGAACGCTCTTTTTCGATCAGGTCAGCAGGGACATCGTTGCTGGTCAAAGCCACTGGCTTCATAGCGGCAACGTGCATGGCAACGTCTTTGGCGGCTGTGTCTTTACCTTCGTACTCGACCAACACACCAATGCGGGTGCCGTGCAAGTAGGTTGCAATTTGGGCGCCACCGGCCACGCGCTTGAAGCGACGGAAGCTCATGTTCTCGCCGATCTTGCCGATCAGGCCTTTGCGAACTTCTTCCAATGTAGGACCGAAGCCGTCTTGACTGTAAGGCAACTCGCCCAAAGCAGCCACATCGGCTGGATTGTGCAATGCGGCCAACTTGGCAGCGGCATTGGCCAAGGCCAAGAAGCTGTCGTTTTTGGTCACGAAGTCGGTTTCGCAGTTGACTTCAAGCATGGCGCCCGTGTTGCCTTCTGTGTAGGCAACGATCACGCCTTCGGCGGTCACGCGGGAAGCGGCCTTGCCAGCTTTTGTACCCAATTTAACGCGCAACAACTCTTCTGCTTTGGCCATGTCGCCTTCGGCTTCGGTCAAAGCTTTTTTGCATTCCATCATGGGGGCATCGGTTTTAGCGCGCAGTTCAGCGACCATGCTTGCGGTAATAGCAGCCATTTGATTTCTCCGTTTCGTCTTCGAATTAAGGTTCGAACTAAATAAAAATTGATAAAAACTCAGTGAGACTCAGGTTAAAAAAAAGGGGCAAGAAGCCCCTTTTCTCTGGTTGAGAGGGCATTAAGCAGAAGCTTCTTGCACTTCAATAAATTCGTCTGCGCCTTCAGCAGCCACAGCATTCACCACGTCTTGAACGGCGTTTGCACGGCCTTCAATGATCGCGTCGGCAATGCCACGAGCGTACAAAGTAACGGCTTTAGAAGAGTCGTCGTTACCTGGGATGATGTAGTCGATGCCTTCAGGTGAGTGGTTGGAGTCCACCACGCCGATCAATGGAATGCCCAATTTCTTGGCTTCCAAAATGGCAATCTTGTGGTAACCCACGTCGATCACGAAAATCGCGTCAGGCAATGTGGCCATGTCTTGAATGCCACCGATGTCTTTTTCAAGCTTCTCGATTTCACGCTTGAACATGAGTTGTTCTTTTTTGCTCAAAGAGTCGAGGCCGACTTCTTGTTGAGCTTTCATGTCCTTCAAGCGCTTGATGGAAGTCTTGACGGTTTTGAAGTTCGTGAGCATGCCGCCCAACCAGCGTTGGTCAACGTAAGGAACGCCAGCGCGCTGAGCTTCAGCAGCCACGGTTTCACGGGCTTGACGCTTTGTACCCACCATGAGGACGGTACCGCGGTTTGCAGAGAGTTGTTTGACGAACTTCAATGCGTCTTGGAACATCGGCAGCGATTTTTCCAAGTTGATGATGTGGATTTTGTTGCGGTGACCGAAGATGAAGGGGGACATCTTGGGGTTCCAGAAGCGAGTTTGGTGACCAAAGTGGACACCGGCTTCCAGCATTTCGCGCATGGTAACGGACATATTGTTTCTCCGAAGGTTGGGTCTAAAATCCGGCTCACACATCGGTTGTTTGTGAAAACCCTGAAAGGGCCTTGAGCAAACAGCCAACACCTTGAAGGAGCCGGTTTGCGATTTACTTGCAGGGAAATTCCTGCTAAGCCTGTCGAGTATAGCATCCCAAAACCCACTTTTTCTAGCCCCTTCACACTCTTTACACACCCTCCCCACGCCATGCGCCCAGACCTGATTGCCACCCTAGAAGCCATCTCAGCTCAAAAGACCACGCCACTGACTGAATGGGAAAAAAGCCAAGCCTTGGCTCAAAGTTCTGCATGTGACAAAGTATTTTTGACGCTAGAGACAAGCCCCATTCCAGCGCTTTTGCAGGAACCCAGCGTGGTCAATGCCCCACTCAAAGGCTTGGCTTTCTCGGTCAAAGACCTGTTTGATGTGGCGGGCAGCCCTACTTTGGCGGGCTCCACGGTCCTCCAAGGCACGCCAGCGGCACCATTTGACTGCCCTGCTGTGGCACGGATGAACCACGCGGGGGGCGCTTTTTTAGGCCGCACCAACATGGTGGAGTTTGCCTTTTCTGGCATTGGCAACAATCCCCATTTCGGCACACCAGCCGCTTGGGACGCCATTTCAGACAAGCCTGTCCTGAGTAACGGTCAAGGTCATGTGCCAGGCGGCTCGTCATCAGGCGCCGCAGTTTCTGTGGCCACTGGCGCCGCCTTCATTGGTTTGGGCTCTGACACGGGCGGCTCCATTCGCATACCTGCTGCTTTGAATGGCATTGTGGGTTTTAAAAATACAGCCCGATTGGTGCCCACTGCGGGCGCCGTTCCTTTGTCAACCACCATGGACACTGCCTGCGCAATGACGCGCAGTGTGCGAGATGCTGTGTTGGCGCATGAAATCTTGGCATCCCGCAAAGTAGCCCGGGCTTCCCGAGGACTCTCCAGCTATCGTTTGGCCGTTCCCACCAGCCTCATGCTGGACGGCATGACAGCCGGCGTGCAAAAAGCTTGGGAACGAAGCTTGCAAAAGTTGTCTCAAGCGGGTGCTCAAATTGTTGAAATTCCTCTGCTTGAAATCAAAGAGTTGGCTGGGCTTTTGGCCACGGGCGGTTTCAGTGCGGCAGAGAGCTACACCTGGCACAGACACTTGCTGGCCCAAGGCGAAGCGCAGTACGACCCCCGTGTGGCTGCGCGAATTCTGAAAGGCGCCAACATGAAGGCCTTCGAATACTTGGATTTGCAAGCAGGCCGTGCGACCTGGATTGCACGCATGCAAGCGGCACTCCACGGTGTCGATGCAGCGCTCTCCCCAACTGTCCCCATCGAAGGCCCCACATTGGCCAGTGTGGCACCCGGCGCCCAACGGGACGACGCATTTTTTGCCGCCAACGGCTTGTTGCTGCGCAACACCAGCGTGGTCAACATGCTCGATGGTTGCGCCTTGTCACTGCCCATGCACCATGCCGGCGAATTGCCAACCAGTTTGATGGTGTGGCAAGGCCCCATGAAAGACGATGATGTGCTGAACATTTCATTGGCGATTGAAAGCGCATTGAGGACGGCTTGAAAAAACTCAACTGGCAAGAACCGCTGGCATTGTTCGATGTGGCGCAAACACGCCAGCTTGAAAACTTGGCCATATCAAGGATTGGCAGCGGTCCCAGTTTGATGGCACAAGCGGGCTTGTCGGTGGCCAAGTTGGCCATGGCCATCAAGCCGTGCGCGCCCTGCTTTTGGATTTTTTGTGGTCCCGGCAACAACGGTGGCGACGGCTTGGAAGCAGCCACCCATTTGCACCAATGGGGGCAACAAGTTCGAGTCGTGCTTTGGCAGCCTTCAGCAAAGCGACCGTCAGATGCAACGCTGGCCTTAGGCAAAGTCAAAGCATTGGGCATTTCCATTCAAGCAACACGGCCAGCACAGGGTGATGTCAGTCATCATGACTTGTGCATCGATGCCATGCTGGGCATTGGCTTGCGTTCAAGCACAACGGAGGCACATGAGGCCGCCACGTTAGAAGCCGAGCAAGCATTGCATTCTTGGATACACAGCATCTACCAATTGGGCGCAGATGTTTTGGCTGTCGACACGCCCTCGGGATTGAATGCCAACACAGGTCAGTTTCAAAACACGAAGGTGGTGCCGCAAGACATTCAAGCGCAACACACCTTGCAGCTTCTGACCGCAAAACCAGGTTGCATGACAGCACATGGCAGAGATGCATGCGGCACGCTTTGGCTCGACACTTTGGGCTGCGAAGATTTGCAGCAAAGCCTCAACCCCGCAGCCCAATTGAACAGCCGTTTGCAAACGCCTGTGAAGCGGCAACACGCCAGCCACAAAGGCAGCTTCGGAGACGTGACTGTGATTGGCGGTGAAGCAGTTGACGTACGCGGCATGGGCATGACGGGTGCAGTCGATCTGGCCGCCTCCGCCGCACTGCATGCGGGCGCTGGCCGCGTGATGGCTTGTTATTTGACGGACGATCTCAAGTCAAACCAAGCAAGGCCATGTTTGGCAGAAATCATGCAGCGCGAATTTTCCGCATTGAAGTTGCATTCAGGCGTGATTGTGTGCGGCTGCGGTGGCGGTGCCACTGTGCGCAAAGTGTTGCCGCAAGTTCTGCAGCAAAGCATGCACTTGGTTCTGGATGCCGATGCTTTGAATGCCATTTCACAAGACCCTTGGCTGCGTGAACTGCTGCGTCAACGCGCTACGCAAAACAAGCACACTGTGATCACACCTCACCCACTTGAAGCCGCTCGCTTGCTAAGCTCAGACAGTGGCTCGGTTCAATACGATCGGCTGAGTGCGGCGCAAACGCTGGCCCATGATCTGAAGTGCACCGTGGTGCTGAAAGGCTCTGGCACTGTGATCGCCAAATCAGGTGAAGTACCTGTTGTCAACTTCACAGGCAATGCGCGCCTGGCAACTGGCGGCACAGGCGATGTATTGGCAGGCCTACTGGGCGCGCGCATAGCCCAAGGCCTGAGCGAATTTGAAGCCGCTTGCGCGGCCGTGTTTGAACACGGCCTGGTAGCCGATGAAATAAATTTGCCCACCCTCACAGCAGGCAAACTGGCAGCGCTTATCCGCGGCCCGCAAATGGCATCTTGGTAGCCATCACGGTGTGAAACATCACGTTGGCTTCCAATGGCAAGCTGGCCATGTACACCACGGAAGTACCTACCAAAGCCACATCCATCAAGGGCTCTGCTTTGATTTCCAAATTGGCTTGTGGCACACCTTTGGCCATCTTCATGGCCATGGGGGTTGCAGCGTTGCCCACATCAATTTGACCCACAGCGATGTCGTACTGACGTCCGTCGAGTGAAGCGGTTTTGGTGAGGCCAGATACGGCATGCTTGGTGGAGGTGTAGGCAATGGAGAACGGGCGTGGTGTGGTGGCCGAGATCGAACCATTGTTGATGATGCGACCGCCCATGGGCTTCTGGTCTTTCATCACACGGAAAGCCTCACGAATGCACAAGAACATGCCGGTCAGGTTGGTGTCGACCACCCCTTTCCACATGTCCAAACTCAGTTCATGAATTGGGATGGCCGGTGTGCTCACGCCCGCGTTGTTGAACAGCAAATCGACACGGCCAAATGCTTTCACGCATTGCGCAAACAAATTGGCCACAGAGTCTTCTTGCGTGACATCGGTCGGAACTGCCAACACTTGGTAATTGGCGTTGAGCGCTTTGGCTTCTGCCGCCACCTCTTCCAAGTTGGCCAATCGACGACCCGCCAAAACGACGGACCAGCCGTCTTTCAGCAAAGCCAACGCCGTTGCTTTGCCAATGCCAGAACCAGCGCCTGTCACGATGGCAATTTTTGAAGCGTGTGTCATGAATTCTGTCTCCTGCTTGAATGTTGAATTGGAAAATGGGATGGGACTCGAAGGCCTAGCTTCAGCGACGACTCTTTCGCGATTGACTGGACTTCTTAGCGCCCGACGACTTGGATGGCGCCCCTTTGGGACTGACCTTGCCATGCCGGGTACTGGGTTTGCCGCCTTCCGCTTGGCGGGCATTGAAAGGACGCGACTTGGATTTAGCACCCTCTGCGCCCCCCATTGAACCCCGCGTGTTGCCGTTGTCATTGCGACTGGCACCTTGTTTGCCAGGACCTTTGTCACGCATCTGACGAACACTGAATTCTTCAGCCGGATTCACCAAACGGAAGTCAATTTTTCGTCCGTCTAAGTCGACGCGACTGACTTGAATTTGAACGCGAGTACCAATGGCATATCGAATGCCAGTTCGCTCGCCTCGCAATTCTTGTCGTGCTTCGTCAAAACGGAAATACTCGCCGCCTAACTCGGTGATGTGAACCAAGCCTTCAACGTACAAATTGTCCAAGGTCACAAAAATTCCGAAGCTGGTGGCCGAAGTGACCACGCCTGAATATTCTTCGCCCAAATGCTCGCGCATGTATTTGCATTTAAGCCAAGCCTCTACATCGCGGCTGGCTTCATCGGCGCGGCGCTCGTTGGCACTGCAATGCAGACCTGCGGCTTCCCAAGCTTGTTGTTCGGCAGGCGACATTTTGATGCGCGGCGCGTCATCCATTTGTGCGCCAGCCTTGTTTTTCTGCAAGCGCTTGGCGAGCTTGGCATGGGCCTCTCCGGGCAATGGCAATGCTGGCAGCTGATACTTCTTGTGCGCCAAGATGGCCTTGATGACACGGTGCACCAGCAAGTCGGGGTAGCGACGAATGGGGCTGGTGAAGTGCGTGTAAGCCTCATAGGCCAAGCCAAAGTGACCACTGTTGATGGGCGTGTAGATGGCTTGCTGCATGGAGCGCAGCAGCATGGTGTGAATTTGCTGGGCATCGGGCCGGTCTTTGGTGGCCTGTGCAATGTGCTGAAACTCGCTGGGTTTGGGCTCATCACTCACGGTGTAAGGCAAGCCCAATGACTTCAAGTAATTGCGCAACAAATCTTTCTTCTCGGGCGTTGGGCCTTCGTGCACACGGAACAAGCCGGGATGCTTGCTGCTTTGAATGAAATCGGCGCTGCAGACATTGGCTGCCAACATAGCCTCTTCAATCAGGCGGTGTGCTTCAGTGCGAACACGCGGTACGATTTTTTCGATGCGGCCGTTGTCGTCACAAATAATTTGCGTTTCGGTGGTTTCAAAATCGACTGCACCACGAACAGCACGTGATGACAACAGCGCACGGTACACATCGTGCAAGTTGAGCAAATCGTTGACACGTGCTTTGCGCTTGATGGCTTCCGGGCCACGTGTGTTGGCCAAAATGGCGGCCACTTCGGTGTACGTAAAGCGCGCATGGCTGTACATCACGGCAGGATAAAACTGGTACGCGTGAATCTCGCCTTTGGCCGTGATCAACATGTCGCAGACCATGCACAAGCGCTCTACTTCGGGGTTCAGTGAACACAAACCATTGGAGAGTTTTTCCGGCAACATCGGAATGACACGGCGCGGAAAGTAAACGCTGGTTGCACGGTCGTAAGCGTCGATGTCGATGGCACTGCCTGTTTCAACATAATTGCTGACGTCGGCAATGGCCACCAACAAGCGCCAGCCTTTTGCTTTGCCAATCTTGGCGGGTTCGCAATACACCGCATCGTCAAAATCGCGAGCGTCTTCACCGTCGATGGTGACCAACGGAATGTCAGTAAGGTCGATGCGATCTTTGGAATCTTGAGGGCGAACCTTGTCGGGTAGCTCGCGCGCCAAATTCAAACATGCGGCAGAGAACTCGTGCGGCACGCTGTACTTGCGAACAGCAATGTCGATTTCCATGCCTGGGTCGTCAATCTCTCCCAGCACTTCTTTGACGCGTCCAACCGGTTGACCAAACAAAGCAGGTGGCTCCGTCAATTCAACCACCACCACCTGCCCAGGTTTACCTGCGCCAATGCCTACTTTGGGAATCAGAATGTCTTGGCCATAGCGCTTGTCTTCAGGGGCCACAATCCAAATGCCGCCTTCATTGAGCAAGCGGCCGATGATGGGCTGAGCGGGACGCTCCAAAATTTCAACGACACGACCTTCAGGTCTGCCTTTTCGGTCTTGTCGGACGATGCGAACTTTGACGCGGTCTTTGTGCAACACGGCACGCATTTCGTTGGGCGACAAGAAAATATCGCCATCACCATCGTCACGAATGAGAAAGCCATGTCCATCGCGGTGGCCTTGCACACTGCCTTCGATCTCATCGAGCAGTCCTGAGGGGTGGCTAATTTTTTTGATATACAATCCTTTTTTTCCTGAAAGCCCAGGTGGCGGAATTGGTAGACGCACTAGTTTCAGGTACTAGCGAGTAACTTCGTGGGGGTTCGAGTCCCTTCCTGGGCACCAAGTTTAAACAAAGCTGCACGTGATGCGGCTTTTTTTATGCGCATCATTTGCAAATTCACAGTCCAAGAGGCGTCACACATGCTTTTCTAGGGCGATTGCAAATCAAATGGGCACCGCGATCAGGTCGTGGCCTTCAACGCCCACAATCCGTGCGCGAGTGAATTCACCCACCTTGTAGGTTTTGCTGATCTTTTCTGGCGGTAACAAACGTACCAAGCCGTCAATCTCGGGCGCATCCGCATAGGAGCGGCCAATGCCTCCCTTTTTGCCCATGGCCGAAGCAGAATCAACCAAGACTTGCATGGTGGCACCCACGCGTTGATGTAAACGCTGGATGGACACCTCTTCGGCCACAGCCATGAAGCGTGAACGGCGTTCTTCGCGCACGGCCTCCGGCAGCATGCCTGGTAAGTCATTGGCAGTGGCACCTTTGACAGGGCTGTACGCAAAACAACCGGCACGGTCAATTTGTGCTTCTCGCACAAAGTTGAGCAAGTGCTCAAACTCTTCTTCTGTTTCGCCAGGGAATCCTGCAATGAAGGTGCTGCGGATGACCAGTTGAGGACAAATTTCGCGCCACTTTTGAATGCGCTCTAAATTCTTCTCGCCGCTGGCGGGACGCTTCATGCGCTTGAGCACATCGGGGTGGCTGTGCTGCAATGGCACATCCAAATACGGCAAGACCAAGCCGGTGGCCATGAGCGGCAAGATGTCGTCGACGCTGGGGTAAGGGTACACATAGTGCAAGCGAACCCAAGCGCCATGCTTTTGCGCCATTTCACCCAGTGTCTGAACCAATTCCAACATGCGCGTTTTGATGGGACGACCCTCCCAAAAACCCATGCGATATTGGGTATCCACGCCATAGGCAGAAGTGTCTTGGCTGATCACCAACAACTCTTTGACGCCGCCTTCAAACAAAGCTTGCGCTTCTTTCAAGACATCGCCAATGGGACGTGAGACGAGATCGCCACGCATCGAGGGAATGATGCAGAAGGTGCAGCGGTGATTGCAGCCTTCACTGATTTTCAAATAAGCATAGTGACGGGGTGTGAGCTTGAGACCCGCTTCACCAAAGGCATTGGGCACCAAATCCAGGAAGGGATCGTGCGGCTTGGGCAAATGCGCATGGACGGCATCCATCACCTCTTGGGTGGCGTGAGGTCCTGTGACTGCCAGCACACTGGGGTGCATGGCGCGCACCATGTTGCCACCGCCTTCTGCTTCCTTGGCACCCAGGCAACCGGTCACAATGACTTTGCCATTGACGTTCAAGGCTTCTGAAATGGTGTCCAGACTTTCCTTCACGGCATCGTCAATGAAGCCGCAAGTGTTGACGATCACCAGATCGGCACCTTCGAAAGTTTTGGAAGTTTGATAACCCTCAGCACTGAGCTGCGTCAGGATCAGCTCTGAGTCCGTCAGCGCCTTGGGACAGCCTAGGCTGACAAAGCCTACTTTAGGGGCGGCCGATGAGGTGGTTTCAGTAGCGGCGCCTTGGCCGGTGCTTGCAATTTCGTTCATGGGGCTATTGTCCCAGTAAATCGATCGCCTCAGACGGCCCCGGGTTCACAGTTTCAGGGCTTCAGACCCAAAGCAGAGAAGAATTGAGCGGTTTGCTTTTGCATCTGTTCTTGCATTTGGCTCACGATGTTGGTCGACTGATGGCCCATTTTTGATTGCATTTGCATCAAAGACTGCAAATTGCTCTCTAAATAAGACCCCATGTAGCCTTGCATGGCGTGGCCATAAAAGCGAATGATGTTGGCCAGCACAGCCTCTGTGAACATGGGCGCACCGGCTGACTCCTCTTCCAAAATGATCTGCAACAGGATGCTGCGGGTCAGGTCATCCCCCGTTTTGGCATCTCTGACCGCGAAAGTTTGCCCGTCCATCACTAAGTGCTTGATTTCTGTCAGAGTGATGTAGCTGGAGGTTGTGGTGTCATAAAGCCGGCGATTGGGGTATTTTTTGATGACCCGTTGTGGCTTGCCTTCAGAAGAATCGGCGGCATTGCCAGCTTGGGCTGTCTTGGCCGACTTGGCAGCCTTGGCGGTCTTTTCGGTTTCGGAATTGCCACGGGTGGTGTCGGCGGCAGATTTGGCTGATTGACGGGCCATGATTTAGACTCTTCACAAAAGTAACGGTGCAATTTAATGGGGTGCAACAATGAACCACAGTATGCTGCACCGCAACAGATTCTAAAGTTACCACCCTGCCGACTTCTACGAGGAGTTACCCTCAATCATGCTGAATGCCAATCACGCAGCGCTGTTTTTTACTGTGGCCATGCTGGCGGTCACCACCTATTTCCTGTTTGGGTCCATCCCTCTGCTCATTTTGAAGCACGACAACACCATGGACGCCAAGTTCATCAAGTCCTTCTACACCACCTATTTCAAGTTTGCGATTGTGGTGGCCACTGCAGCGACCCTCAGTTACGCACTGGCCGCCAAACCCATGCTGACCCTAGAAGCCGCCATCATTGCAACCCTGACTTTGCTGCTCCGCTTCAAGTTCATTCCCAAAATGGAACAAATTGGCTTTGAAATACGCGACAACAGCAACCTGATGGCCATCCCTGAATTTAGAAAAATTCACAAAACCGCCATTTTGATCAACGCCACCCAACTCTTCACAGTCCTGGGTTCTCTCAGCTTAATTTAATTAATTGGGGTCAGATCACAATTAAAAGCATGCTGAACAGAGACTTGTAACTCTTCACCTCACAAAGTACACCATTGCAAACTATTCATCGTTGGCTCTTAGCCTTTACAGGACTCTTGATGAGTGCATGCACAACGCCAATGTCTATACAAAATTTGCAATACAAGCCTGTCGTTTTTGTTCATGGCAATGGAGATTCGGCAGCGCTTTGGCTAACCACAGTTTGGCGTTTTGAATCAAACGGTTGGCCTGCTAATTTGCTTCATACCATAGATGTCCCCTATCCCCTCGCACGAGAAGCAGACGACAAACCGCAAGCTGGGCGCAGTTCGACCGCCGAACACATGCAAGTGCTCAAAGACAAGGTGGATGCTGTATTGGCACAAACAGGTGCCAAACAAGTCATCTTGATTGGCAATTCAAGAGGTGGTAACGCCATTCGCAACTACATTTGCAACGGCGGAGGTGCTCAGCGGGTTAGCCATGCCATCATTGGAGGTGGAACCCATCACGGGGTACAGGCGATTCCAGGCTTGAACGATGCCAGCGAATTTTCAGGCGCTGGCCCATTTCTCAGGCAACTCAATGCCCCAAAAAATCACAAAGGCGATGAGGTATGTGGCCCAACTCAATGGATGACCATTCGCTCGGACACCAACGACAAGTATGCGCAGCCTGATGGTCTTTGGCTTGGCATGAAGGGCCGCGCCACCTTGGTTGGTTTTGATGGGCCCGAACTCAAAGGCGCCTTGAATGTCGTGATCCCCAAAATTGATCACCGCGAAACTTCGTTTTCGCCTGCGGCTTTTGAAGCCAGCTATCAATTCCTGACGGGACATGCCCCCTTGCACAACATGACGACGCAATCGCAGATTGAACTGAATGGCAAAGTATTTGGCTTGGGCGTGAACCCTCTTCAAGCAGACAGCGGCAACTTTGTGAACAATTTGCCATTGCAAGGTGCCAAGTTGAGCATCTACGAAACGCACACCCACACAGGTCAACGACGAGGCGCAGCAGTCCACCAATCAAGCATTTCCACAGATGGCCATTGGGGCCCCTTCAAAGCCAACTCGCGCGCAGCCTACGAATTTGAATTGACTGCAGACGGCTATGCAACCACCCACATCTATCGCAGCCCCTTCGCAAGATCTAGCAACATCGTTCACATGCGCCCCGAGCGATTGGCGGCATCGGATCGCACGACGCAATCCTTGGTCATATGGACTCGGCCCAGAGGCTACTTTGATGCCAACCGCGACACAATGATGTTGGATGGAAAAACCGACATCCCTGGTGTCGCCAAAGGTATGAGTGCAGGCATTTCAAGCGTCAGAATCCGGATGGATGAATCGCCACAACGGTCTGTTGCAGCTGAATTCAACGGTGAACAACTGAAGGGTTTGACTTGGCCCGCTTCACAAGGTCACATCACCGTGTTAGAACTCACCTACTGATTGCGGCAAGGCCAATTCAAGAATATTTGAATTCGATGACATCAGCCCATTGTATTTTTCACAAATGAGAGCACCATGACTATACGAACTTTGTTTCTGTTAACCGCTTTCATGATGGGGCAATCTGCCATGGCCATTGAAGAACCCGCGTTCAAAGTCACCCTGAAGGCCGACGTCTTTGAGGTCCGTCAGTATGCACCCACGCTGATTGCAGAAACCTTGGTTGAGGGCGACATGGACGAGGCGTCTAACAAAGGTTTTCGACGCATCGCAGACTATATTTTTGGCAACAATCGCGCTGCTCAGTCTGGCAGCAGCGCCAAGATTGCCATGACGGCTCCCGTGACGGTAGAGCCGCAATCTGAAAAGATTGCCATGACAGCGCCAGTCACGATGAGCGCAGCCACCAAGGACATGCGAGAAGCCAAACTTTGGCGTGTGCATTTTGTGATGCCTTCGCAATACACCCTGAGCAGCATCCCTCAACCGAACAACCCTGATGTGAAGCTCAAGGAAGTGCCCGGAAAGTTGATGGCTGTTCACAGTTACACCGGGTTCAATACGATGGCTAAAGTTCAAAGCAAAACCGATGAACTGCTCTCATGGTTGCAGCAAAAAAACTTCAACGCCATTGGCGCCCCTCAACTCTCGCGCTACGACCCGCCCTGGACATTGCCCATGTTCAGGCGCAATGAAATCATGGTTGAGGTAGAAAAATAATTGGGGTCAGATCAACATTAATTTGGTCATTCAAAGGGGCTGAAGGCTAAGGAATGCTTCCTCATACTGGAGTACCAGAAATCGTTCAGCACCCCTTAGCCTTCAGCCCCTTTGAATGGAAATTAATGTGGATCTGACCCCAATTATTTTTTTTGTGCCAAGCTGAATTCTCGCCACAAGAGGTACAGGCCGCTGAGTACGACAATGCCAGCACCCAGCACAACTGCGGCGTCTGGAATTTGGCCAAAGACAAGCCAGCCACCTAAGCTCATGTAAATAATTTGCTGATACAAAAAGGGGCCGAGCACGGCAGCTGTCGCGTAGCGATGAGCCAATGCAGAGGCTGTGTGACCTAAGCCGCCCGTTAAACCCGCCAAAACCAAAACACACCAAACTTGCCATGAGTCGGGGGTTTGCCAGTACCCAATTGCAAACGGGGCCAGCACCACAGAAGGCACCGTGGCCGAAGCCAGTTGGGTCGAAACGGGATGATCACTGCCAGCCAGTCGGCGGGTCATTAAATTGAAGGCGGCATAAAGCAAAGCATTCAAAATGCTCAACAAAATTGCCGGATGAAAGCCGTGACTTCCTGGTCGAATGATCACAAGCACGCCAACAAATCCCATGCAAATGGCCATCCACTTTTTGGCGTCCAGCCGTTCATGCAGCCACAAAGCAGAAATGAGCGCAATCAAAATAGGCACTGAAAACTGCACAGCCCCAGTTTCGGCCAACTGCAAATACTGCAATGCAAAAAAGTTCAGCCCCGTCATGAGGGCCAACATCACCCCCCGAAGCAATTGCAATCGCGGATTGTGAATTTTGAACAACGCCACACCCATCGATGGCATGAAGATGGCAGTGGTCAACAAGGTGTGAAACACAAACCTGAGCCATACCACTTGCAACACAGGCACCGTTTGCACCAACCACTTGGCACTGGTGTCGAGCACCGCAAACATCAAGGTGGTGGCGGTGACCAGCGCAATGCCGATTTGACGATTTCGCGCTGTGTCACTTAAATGTTGATCTGACCCCAATGACGTCAATCCAGACTGAGGCCAATTTTGCGGGCCACAGCGCCCCACTTGGCAAAGTCTTTGTTGACTTTGACAACGGCCTCTTCTGGCGTGCTGCCAATCACAATTTGGTCGGTGGCTTTAAGGCGCTCAGCAGCTTCGGGCATGCGCAAAGCCTCGACAACCGCCATGCGAAATTTATTGACCACGTCATCGGGTACTTGACGAGGTGCCAACAAAATCAAACTGAAATCGGCCTCATACCCTTTCACACCGGCTTCGGCAATGGTCGGCACGTCCGGTAGCGTAGGCGAACGACCATGCCCAGAGACAGCCAAAGCCGTTAATTTCCCAGACTTCACATGCGGCAACACAGTTGGCCCCGCCAACAAACCACACGGCACCTGGCCTGCCAGCACATCCTGCATCGCGGGCGCTGGGCCCTTGTAGGGGATGTGCGTCATCTGCATGCCCGTCATGTTCAATAACAACTCTGTCGACAAATGACCGGGCACACCCGCACCGCCCGAGGCGTAGCTCAAGGGAGTGGTTTTTGATTTGGCGATCAACTCATTCAAATTTTTCACGCCCAAGGATGGGTTGCACACCAAGGTTTGACTGAAAGAAGACAACACACTGATGGGCTTGAGATCGTCCAATTTGAAGGTCATCGACTTGTAGACATGCGGATTGACAGTTAGCAGCGTGTCGGTGGCAATGAGAAACGTATAGCCATCGGGCGCAGCACGGGCCACAGCAGCCGCGCCGATGTTGCCACCGGCACCGGGCTGGTTTTCAATGACGATGGGCTGCTTCAAAATGGCCTGAATTCGTTCAGACGCCGTACGCATCACCAAATCGCTAGGGCCACCCGGTGGATAAGGTGCAATCACTTTGATGGGTTTGGTGGGCCAACTTTGAGCCAGGGCGGCACTGCCCACCAAAATGAAGGATGCAGCGCACATCCACTTTAAACAGGCAAATTGCAGAGGCTTCACAGTCATTTTCTCCATGTTCTGACCATGTTAGCCAACATGGCCGCCACAGCCTATCCCTATTAACGCTGATAACAGCCCTTCACAGGCAGGCATTTTCAAATTCTGACTAAGATACGGCTCAATCTTTGAGACTTGGCCACCTATGAAATGCCCCTCCAAACACAGCCCTAGGCATCGGGCATTTCCAATCCGAACCCCACTTCAACTCAGTGCGACTTATTTGGCGGTGTTGTGTTGGACTAGCGCCCCACTGAGTACCCTGGCGCAAGATGCCGCCATTGGTGGGCAATCGGAAACCACCAGCGGCGCTCAACCCAGCGTCGTTCAGCGCGTTGAAATTGTGGCGCGTCAAGGCTCCACCGAATTGAGGCGTGCCGCCAGTGTGGCCAAACAGATCTATGGCCGTGATGACTTGGACCGCTACGGCGACACCAACACCTTGGATTTCCTAAGACGCCTGCCCGGTGTTAACGTAGACACAGGCGGCCCTCGCATGCGAGGCTTGGGCGCTGGCTACACACAAATTTTGATCAACGGTGACCCCGCGCCTCAGGGCTTCAATTTGGACCAGCTGAGTCCCTCACAAATTGAGCGCATTGAAGTCATCAAAGCCGCTACGGCAGATCAAAGCGCCCAGGCCATTGCCGGCACCATCAATGTCATCTTGAAAGAAACATCACGTCGCTCCCTCAGCACGCTGCGAGTGGGCTTGGCTTCAGGTGGTGACAGACCCTTAGGCAACCTCAATTATTCACTCAGTGAATCGACAGGGCCTTTCAACTTGTCCCTGCCTGTTTCCCTGTTTGAATGGGATCGACAAGTACGCAACACCATTGATCGCAAGATGGCAGGCTCGGATGGCCTGTCTTCCGTGTCGCAACAACTAGGCACCAGCAGATCAGATGGATGGGGCTACAACCTGGCACCGCGCTTGAACTACAAAATCAGCGACGAACAAACCTTGTCATTGGCGACTTTTTTCCAAAAAGGTTATTGGAATTACCGCACCGACTACGTCAATCGCGCTGTATCAGGTTTGCCTGTTTTTGACGATGACACACTGCAAGGCGGCTTCTGGGAAAACCGCCGCGGCAACATTACTTGGATTAATCGGTTCAGCGAAGACCAGCGCATCGAGATCAAAGCAGGTGTGCAGCAATTTCGTTCTGGTTTTGATTTTCGCAATCTGCGCGCAGGTTCCATGCAATTGCAAACCAGAGGCAACAACCTAGACGACGCCGTGACGCAAGCCGGTAAATACAGCCAACTGCTGGGCACTGCACACACCTTGACAGCCGGCTGGGACCTAGAGAACAGAAACAGACGAGAGCAACGCACCACCACCGATTCAATGGGTCAAGCCTTGTTGCCAAGCTTTGAAGGTCAGCCCTTCGAAGCGCAAATGCGCAGGCAGGCTTTTTACATTCAAGATGAGTGGGATTTGTCGCCCCAATGGCAACTCTACATTGGATTGCGCAATGAACGCATCGCTTCTGAAAGCACCAACGCATCAACCCCCGTTTCCAATGTCAGCAGTGTGCTGTCACCCCTTGCACACGTCACTTACAAGTTTGACCCCAAAAGCAGAGACATGGTGCGCGCCAGTTTGACGCGCAGTTACAAAGCACCGGGCCTTAATGCCTTGTTGGCTCGCCCAGTGATCAACGGCGCCTACACCAACACCAATCTCACCAATACTTACTTGGCACCAGACCGGCTTGGCAACCCTGCCCTCACGCCTGAACTGGCCACAGGTCTGGACATTGCCTACGAAAATTATTTGACCAACGATGGCATCTTCAGCGTGGGCCTGTTTCACCGCAATTTGAACAATGTCGTCAGGAATCTGACTGAGTTGCGCCAAGTCAGTTGGGCCAACGCACCGCGTTGGATTTCACAGCCACAAAACTTTTCCGATGCGGTCACCAGCGGCGTTGAGTTTGAACTGCGTGGCCGTGCCGCAGATCTTTTGCCACAATTGTTTAGCAACGTGAAAGCACTGAACATTCGGAGTTCCTTGAGCGTTTACAGATCTCGAATTGCTGCACTGCCAGGCCCAGACAATCGGCTGGACGGTCAGCAACCTTGGTCGGCCAACCTTGGGTTTGATCAGCGCATCAGCGGCCTGCCGCTGAGCGTGGGCGGCAACTTGAGCCTGACACCCGGGTACGACACCCGACAGACTTCAGAGCTGCTGCTGAGGCGCACAATTTCTCGTGGCATTGATGTCTTTGCCATGATGCCTTTAAGTCCCACCCTGTCCTTCAGGGCTGCCGCCAGCGCTGGTGTGCAGCAATTTGGACCACCCAATGGCAGTACCCTCAATTTGCTGAGCAACGGCGACTACACACGCAATGAGCGTTACGCCAAACCACAACTGAATCTATCGCTTGATATGCGCCTCTAATTTGGATGCCTGCATGCATTGGGTCAAACTGACAATTTGTGCACTGCTGCTTTTAGGGGGAGCCTTGAATGCGGCCACGCTTCAAGGCAAGGTAATTGGCGTTGCCGACGGCGACACCGTGACGCTGTTGGATGCGCAAAAGAATCAGCACAAAATTAGACTGCAGGGCATTGACGCCCCTGAAAAAGCGCAGGCCTTTGGCAACAAGTCAAAACAATCCTTGCACGAGATGGTTCACGGCAAAGAAGTCACAGTTGATTTTCAGAAAAAAGACAAATACGGCCGAACCGTTGGCAAGGTTTTGGTGAACAACACCGATGTTTGTTTGGAACAAGTCAAACGCGGCATGGCTTGGCACTACAAACAATATGCCAATGAACAAGCACCAGAAGACCGCGATATTTATGCACAGGCAGAATTGACAGCCCGCTCACAATCCGTTGGCTTGTGGAAAGACAAATTCCCCACCCCGCCTTGGTCGTTCAGGCAGCAGAACAAGTAAGTGCCCGGGCCTGGGCATGCCCATTGAATTGCCCAACACTAGGGTAATGCCGATTGAAATTTTGGCCAGTTGACTTAGTCTTAGATCCTCGTAAAACCTTACTTTGAAGTTCACCATGACTGTCCACGCACTTCACACATCCAGCTCGATCGATGCTGTTCAACAAGTCAAAGTCCACTTGGCCGCTGCACTGCGCATGGCTGTTTTGGATGGTTTTGAAGAAGGCATCGACAATCACTTTACTGCCTGCGTACCTGGCCGTACGGACCAATACTTTGTGTTGCCATTTGGTTTGGACTGGTCTGAAGCCAAAGCCAGCGACATGATGATTTTCAATGAGGCGGGTCAAACCCTGGAAGGCCAAGGCGTTGTTGAACTCTCGGCGCAAAGCATTCATGCCCCCTTGCACCGAATCACGGGCGCCAAAGTTGTTCTGCACACGCATCAACCTTGGGCCACGGCCCTCAACATGCTACAAGACAATCGCTTGCTACCCGCAACGCAAACTGCGGCCTTCTTTCACGGTCGAATTGCCTACGACGATACCTACACAGGTCTGGCCTCGTCGTTGGAAGAAGGTGAACGTCTGGCTCGCCTCATGGGTGACAAAACAGTGCTGTTCATGAAGAACCATGGTGTGGTCACTGTTGGTGATACTGTTGCACAAGCCTATCGCCGACTGTACAAACTTGAAAAAGCTTGCCAAACGCAAGTGTTGGCGATGAGCACGGGCAAAGCTTTGAACATCCTCAGCGACGATGTCATTCAACGCGTACTCACTCCGTCTGGCGCCGATCGCCATCCACGCGGTGATCGTGAACGACTCTACTTCGAAGCCAACATGCGCATCCTAGACCGCACCAACCCCGGCTACGCTGACTAAGTCATTTAATTGGGGTCAGATCAACATTAGTTTTGTTAATCATTGAGGGCAAAGGCCTATAGGGGGCTTCCTCATACTGGAGTACCAGAAATCGTTCAGCCCCCTATAGGCCTTTGCCCTCACTGATTAGAAATTAATGTTGATCTAACCCCAATTAAATTTTTTGGCTATGCAGACTGAAGTCGAATTCTTTCAGAAGGCTGGATGTTCATGGTCATTTGGAAAAGGCCCGCAGCCAAGCCAATGGCCACAGCCAATTTCCAGGCCAGGTCGTAATTGCCAAATGCACTGAAGATGTAACCACCACCCCAGGCGCCCAAAAACGATCCCACTTGATGGCTCATGAACGCAATGCCAGACAAGGTGGCCATGAAGCGCAAGCCGAACAAGTGAACGATCAATCCGGACACCAAAGGCACTACGCCTAACCACAATGTGCCCATGGTCGCGCCAAAGACCAAAGTGGAAATGGGTGTAGGTGGCACCGCAAAGAACATCAGCAATGCAAGCGAGCGCATCACATAGATGCCACCCAGCAGCATGCGCTTTGAGTATCGGTCGCCCAGCCAGCCGAACAAATAGGAGCCGATCACATTGAACAAGCCGATCAACGCCAAGGTGGTGCTACCGACTGAAGGGTCGATGCCGCAAATGTCAAGATAAGCAGGCAAATGTGTGGTGATGAAAACCAATTGCAAGCCACACACAAAGAACGCAATGGCCAACACGCGATAGCCTTTGTGACCCAGTGCTTCAACAATGGCTTCTTTGGCAGATTGAGGGATGCCGACCACTGCATCAGGCTCGATGCGGTCAGCACGTGTGCCGATGAATGCGGCCGGCAACATCACACAGGCCAAACCCAAGAATCCAACCACGGCCATTTGCCAATTCATATTGGTAATGAGCGACTGCGTCATGGGCGAAGCAATGCTCAGGCCTAAGGAGCCAATGGCAGAGACAGCGCCCATTGCAGCACCGCGCTTGGTGGCACTGACTGTGCGCGCCGTGATGTTCATGGCGATGTTAGAGGCCGTGCAAGACAGCGCAATGCCCACACAAAATCCAACGCCCATGGTGACCATCCAAGTGGCGTCTGCAAATCGTAAAAACACCAAACCGATGATGTAAATCAGCACACCCAAAAGAGCGACAGGTCGTGTGCCATATTTATCGGCCCATATGCCTACAAAAGGTTGCGTTGCGCCCCACACAATGTTTTGCAAGGCAACGGCCAATGAAAAATCAGCGGCTGTGATGCCAATGTCTCGAATCATGTGCGGCTGGAGCAAGCCAAAACTTTGCCGCATGCCCATCGCCAAACTCAACATGATGGCTGCACCACCCAGAATGCTCCCAATTTGAAGGGGCGATAAATCTGTTTTCTTCATGGTGCTCCAATTTCTCAATGCCAAGCCGTACTTGAGGGGCGAAAAAAAAGCACCCTGACAAGGTGCTTGATATTCTGAGAATGTTGGTAGGCGCGATTGGACTCGAACCAACGACCCCCACCATGTCAAGGTGGTGCTCTAACCAGCTGAGCTACGCGCCTACAAATTCAGCCCGCATTGTAGCATCAAAAAATAGGCACTTTTTGAGCACTGAGGAGGCTAAATCAAAGTCCCAGCCCTAATTTCGCCTTACCTGCCCCACCCCAGCCACCGACTTCACACTTTGCATCACCCGCTTCAAGAGCGACGCATCGGCCACTTCAACCGTAAAAGTCATCCAAGCCGTCCCCTTGACCGACTGGGTCTGCACGCCAACAACGTTCATTTTTTCCTTGGCAAAGACCTCTGAAATGTCACGAAGCAAGCCCTGTCTGTCGGTAGCTTCTACAGAAACCTCTACGGGATACAAAAGCGTCTGACCTGGTTTTTGAACACCCCATCGAACTTCAATGACCCGCTCGCTGTGTTTGGCCAACAAAGACTGAAAGTTGCGGCAGTCATCCCGGTGAATGCTGACCCCTTTGCCTCGGGTCACAAAGCCACTGATGGCATCGGGCGGTGCAGGCCTACAGCACTTGGACAATTGCGTCAGCAATGAATCCACGCCCACCACCAACACACCCGATTGCGACTTGGGCGGCACCACGCGTGATTTTTTAAGCAGTACAAAATCATCGGGCTGCATCACGGGCTCTGGCGGCCGCAAGAACACCTCGATGTTGCGCAAGGAAAATTCATCCTTGCCCACTGTTTCAAACAAGGCCTCAGACGACTTGAATCCTAAATCTGAGGCCAGGTCTTCTAACTTGATCGACGTCTTGCCTTCACGCTGCAAAATTTTCTCAACAGCCTCGCGACCCTTGGCAATGTTCTCATGCGTGATTTGTGCATTGAACCAAGCACGCACTTTGGCCCGCGCCCGGTGGCTGGCCAAGAAGCCCAGCTCGGTGTTCATCCAATCGCGGGAAGGGCCACCCTCCTTCACGGTGGTGATTTCGACGGTCTGGCCGTTCTGCAAAGGCGTATTCAATGGAATCATCACGCCATCGGCTTTGGCACCTCTGCATCTGTGGCCCAAGTTGGTGTGCACGGTGTACGCAAAATCGATGGGCGTTGCCCCTTTGGGCAACTCCACAATGGCGGCATTGGGTGTGAGCACGTAAATGCGATCGTCAAACAGCGCAGTCTCTTCGGCAGATTGTCCTGCACCTGCTTTTTCTGAAGCACCTGCAGGCCCAGAAACCTCGGAAGACATCTCGCGTTCCCAAGCCAAGAGCTGCCGCAAGACTGCAATTTTGGCGTCGTAATCACTGTTGGCACTGACGCCCACATAACCCTTGGCACCCGCCTCTTTATAGGCCCAATGCGCCGCAACGCCATGCTCTGCATGGTCGTGCATGGCTTGCGTGCGAATTTGGATTTCAATGGGTCGACCTGACGCATCACGCACCACGGTGTGCAATGACTGGTACCCATTGGGCTTGGGCTTGGCGATGTAGTCGTCAAATTCGGACGTGATCGGGGCAAAGCTGGAATGCACCCAGCTGAGTGCCTCGTAGCAATCGGCCACATTGGACACAATGATGCGCATGGCACGGATGTCAAACACTTTCGAAAAGTCGAGTGACTTGCCGCGCATTTTTTTCACAATGCTGTAGATGTGTTTGGGCCGGCCTTGCACAGAGGCTTTGATGTTTTGCGCTGCCAATTCGGTTTGTACTTGTTCGCGCAAACGCTCCATGTTGCTTTCGCGCTCCACGCGTTTTTCGTCTAGCAGTTTGGCAATTTGTTTGTAGGTGTCTGGCTCCAAGAACCGGAATGACAAATCTTCCAGTTCCCATTTGATTTCCCAAATACCCAAGCGATTCGCCAGAGGCGCAAACACCTGCAAAGACTCTTTGGCCAGGCTGGCCGGTACCGCTTGTTTGCTGCTGGCAAAGTAGCGCAGCGTTTGCAAACGCGATGCCAAGCGCAACATGATGACGCGCAAATCTTTGCTAAAGGCCAGCAACATTTTGCGCACGTTTTCTGTTTGCGCGCGCGGATCATCTTGCAATTGCGCAGCCGACGTTGCCGTGCGCGACAGACGTTGCACTTGCACCAATTTGGTGGTTTCTACGGCCAGCGATGCAAACTCATCGCCAAAGGTTTTGGCAATGACCTCATGCGGGCGGCTGAGGTGTGGGCAGGTGTAGACCAAATAACTGGCCGCCTTCACATCGTTGCCGCTGTTCATGGAGTCCAAAATGGCTACGACAGCATCGGCGTGCGCGAGCAGGTTTTCGCCGGTGTCTAACAACTCACCAGACAAGAAGGGTTCTGCAAAGGACCTTGCACGAACCAGAATGTCTTCAGAAGATTCGCTCATGCAAGCAGCCCCAAAAACGCCAGCACCAAGTCGATTTGATCTGGGTGCGTAAGGGTTGGCGCGTGGCCGACACCTTGCACAGTGGCCACTTGCACGCGCGGTCCGCGCTCGGTCATGGCTTGCACGGCATCCCTGCTTAACAGTTCTGATTCAGCGCCGTGAATCAGCAAAGTTTTGCAACGAATGGCATCGTAGATGTGCCACAGTGTTGCCTCACCCGCCTTGGCAGCTTCTTCACTGACGGCGCTGATGGGCACCCTCAACTGCGGGTCGTAGTGCAAACAGTACGCGCCATCGTCTAAGCGCCTCACCATGTGCTGCGACAAGGCCAACCACTCGGCATCTGAATGTGGACCAAAAGATTTTGAAATCTCCCACATGGCATTGGCGGCGTCTTGCACCGTTGCAAAGCGGCCCACCTCTCCCACATAGGTCTGCATGTTTTGAATGGACTTCCATGACACGGGGGGGCCAATGTCGTTCAGCACCAAGTTGCGAATTGGCACGGTCAACTCTTGCGCGGCCAACAACATGCCAATGACGCCCCCCATGCTGGTTCCCACCCAATCAAGTCTTTGAATGGGGTGTTGGCTGTTCAAGCTTTGAATCAAGACAGCCATGTCGGATGCATATTGCGGAAATTGGTAAGCCATGGGGTCCGTCAGCCAATCGCTGCGGCCTCGTCCCACCACATCGGGGCAAATGACGCGAACCGATGGTAATTTGGCTGCTTCGGCAGCGCCTACCAAGGCTTGGGCCAGCAAGTCAAAGTCGCGTCCTTGTCGGGTTAGTCCATGCACGCAAAACACCACATGTGAGGCCGTGGCAGGCCCCCACGAGGCATAAGCCATGCGGTGAGAGCCCTTTGCATCAGGGCAATTGACATACTCAAGAACAGGTTCGGACATACAAAAACATTTGATTGACTGACCGCTGTCAGGCCCACGTGGCCTGGCCGCGCCATAATTCACTTTTCCACATCGTAAATCATTCGGAGAACACCATGCTGAAAGGCAAAACCGCACTCGTAACTGGCTCGACCAGTGGCATCGGCCTGGGCATTGCCAAAGCCTTGGCAAAACAAGGCGCCAACATCGTTTTGAATGGCTTTGGCGACCATGCGGGCCCAGAGGCCGAAATTGCGGCTTTGGGCGCCAAAGTGGCCTACCACGGCGCAGACATGAGCAAACCCGCCGAAATCGAGGCCATGGTGAAGTTTGCTGAAGACAAATTTGGACGTGTTGACATCTTGGTCAACAACGCTGGCATTCAGCATGTGGCGCGTGTTGAAAACTTCCCCGTTGAGCGTTGGGATGCCGTGATCGCCATCAACCTGTCCAGCGCCTTCCATGCTTCGCGTGCAGTCTTGCCCGCCATGCAAAAAGCCAACTGGGGTCGCATCATCAACGTGGCATCAGTGCACGGGTTGGTGGGCTCTGCCGAAAAATCAGCATATGTGGCTGCCAAGCATGGCATCGTGGGATTGACCAAAGTCACAGCCCTGGAAAACGCCACATCGGGCGTCACCTGCAACGCCATTTGCCCTGGCTGGGTGCTCACGCCTCTGGTTCAAAAACAAGTGGATGCCAAAGCCGAGGCTTTGGGCTTGAGCAACCAAGCCGCCACCGAATTGTTGTTGGGTGAAAAAGAACCCTCCAAGCAATTCACTACGCCTGAAGAACTGGGTGAGTTGGCGGTGTTTTTCTGCTCCGCTGCAGGCAACAACATTCGCGGCGTGGCCTGGAACATGGACGGCGGTTGGGCTGCGCAATAAGCCTCCCAAACAAATGCCACCTTCAAGGTGGCATTTTTCTTCAGGACTTGTGAATCAACACCACGGCCCTGGCCTCCATGCTGAGGCCCTCGCCCACTGGCCCCATTTTTTCAGCCGTTTTGGCTTTCACGTTGACATGGGATTCGGGCACACCCAAAGCCTTGGCAATGGACGATCGAATGTCTGAGCGATGTGGCGACAACTTGGGTGCTTGGGCCACGATGGTGCAATCGACATTGCCCAAGTGCCAGCCCAGTTGCTTGACGTGGTCGTAGGCTTTTTTCAACAACACCACAGAATTGGCACCCTTGTAGGTGGCATCGGTGTCTGGGAAATGCTGACCAATGTCGCCCAAGCCTGCAGCGCCCAATAAGGCATCGGTGATGGCATGCAACAAGACGTCTGCATCGGAATGCCCCAGCAGGCCTTTGTCGTGTGGAATTTGAACGCCACCCAGCATCAAGGGTCGGCCTTCAACCAAGGCGTGTGTGTCCCAACCTTCGCCAACTCGAATGTTCATGTTCTGCTCCCCAGCAAATCTTCCGCCAAAGCGAAATCGGGTGGATAAGTGACTTTGAAATTGTGGGGGCTACCGACCACCAACTTGGGCGCAAAGCCCGCCATTTCCATGGCGCTGGCTTCGTCGGTGATGCCTTCAAAATTCTCAGCTTGCTTGGCCTTTAATGCGGCATGCAACTGACCTGCTCGAAACATTTGGGGCGTTTGGGCCAACCATTTGTCTTGGCGCGGCAAGGTTTGACTGACGCGGCCATTGACCGCTGCTTTCAAGGTGTCGGGCAAAGGCAAAGCCAGCAGGCCGCCCACGTCGTCGTCGATGCAGGCATCGATCAGGCGGTTGATTTCCAATTCAGTGATGAGGCAGCGGGCTGCGTCATGCACCAAGATCCAGTCGTTCGCTTGAACACCCTCAGGCTTGTGCTCACCCTCTTTGAGCAAGTAAGACAAGCCATTGAAAACTGATTCGGCGCGGGTATCACCACCACAGGCAATGCGCTCAAAAGGACGGCGACCCCGTTGTCCTTCTGGCCCTTCTGGCCACACATGTGAATCGCTGGGTGACACCACCACAAGCACTTGCTGCAGGCGTTCAACGGATCCCAAAGCAGCCAAGGTGTGCATCACCATGCTTTGACCAGCAATCAGCTCGTACTGCTTCGGCTTGAGTGTGCCAGCGCGCGAGCCCGAGCCCGCACAGGGCACCAATGCAAAACAGCGCGCAACGGGCGAACGACTGTCAGTGCTGGGAGGACTGTCTTTTTCAGAGGAATTCACGGCCTGTTGCTTTTTCAATGTCTAGATAGTGACTTCACAGGAAGCCTAAGCCCACATTTTGAAGGACTTCAAGCAGATTTGGAGACTTTCAAGGACTTTTTAGCAGCAAGCTGCGTCAACACAACAAGCCCTCTTAAAATACGAACCAAGTTTTATTCACACCCCCCTCCATCTCGGCGGGGGGTGTTTGCCATTGGTGTTTCATGCAATTACCCGCGCTGAGCTTAGGAAAACGCTTTACCCTGCCCCGCCCCATCGGCTCGGCAGATGCTGTGCTGTTGGCCCAACTGGCCGAACGAGAGAAAGCACAAGGCCGCCTGACGGCCGTGGTGACATCGGATGCGGCCGACACACAAAGGCTGATGGACGAGGTGGCCTTCTTTGCACCGGGCCTTCGCATTGCCATTTTTCCCGACTGGGAAACATTGCCCTACGACACCTTCTCGCCCCACCAAGATCTGATCAGCGAACGTTTGGCCACCTTGTGGCGCATCAGTCAGCGCGACAAAGCCGAAGGGGCCGACTTGGTGTTCATCCCGGCCACCACAGCCTTGTACCGCTTGGCACCACCTTCGTTTTTGGCGGGCTACACCTTTCAATTCAAAACCAAACAAAAGCTGGACGAAGCCAAGCTCAAGTCGCAGCTCACTTTGGCCGGTTACAGCCACGTTAGCCAAGTGGTGAGCCCGGGCGAATATGCCGTGCGCGGTGGCCTGATTGATTTGTTCCCCATGGGCTCTCAGGTGCCCTACCGTGTCGATTTGTTTGACAACGAAATTGACTCCATTCGCACCTTCGACCCCGACACACAGCGCAGCTTGTACCCCGTACCCGAAGTGCGTTTGCTGCCGGGTCGAGAGTTCCCCATGGACGAAGCCGCGCGCGCCAAGTTTCGCAGCCGATGGCGCGAATTGCTAGAAGGCGACCCCACCAAAAGCCGCATCTACAAAGACATGGGCAATGGCGTCGCCACGGCCGGCATTGAATATTATTTGCCGCTGTTCTTTGAAGAAACCGCCACGGTATTTGACTATCTGGGTGCAGGCACGGACATGCCGGCCACCTTGGTCTTGCTCGGCGATTTAGAGCCTGCCTTTCAACGTTTTTGGCAAGACACCAAAGACCGCTATCGATTGGTGCAAGGCGACCCAGAACGGCCAGCCTTACCACCCGAAGCATTGTTCTTATCGGCTGAGCAGTTCTACACAGGCACTCACCAGCATGCGCAATTGGCGCTCAGGCAAGGTGCAGATGCCGGCGCAGACAACACACTGGCGCAAGCCCTGCCCGACCTCACGGTGGTACGCGGTGCGGAAGAACCTTTGGCCAAACTTCAAGCGCACATTCGAAGCACACCCCATCGCGTCTTGATTCTGGCCGAGAGCGCTGGCAGACGAGAAAGTTTGCTCGACTTTTTGCGAACTGGCGGCGTCAGCCCTCCGGCCTTTGATGATCTGCAAGAATTTCAAGCCAGTGACGAAAAAATAGGCATTGCCACGGCCGCCTTGAATGCTGGTTTCCACTGGTTTGAAGCAGGCATTGATTTGGTCACAGAGACCGAATTGTTTGCAGCAGGTGTCACCACGCGTCGCCGTAAAAAACAAGAACAAGTCAGCGATGTTGAAGCGCTGATCAAAGATTTGTCCGAGCTCAACGTGGGCGACCCTGTGGTGCACAACGCCCACGGCATTGGCCGCTACCGCGGTTTGGTGAACATGGACTTGGGTGAGAAGAACCCAGACGGCACGCCCGCCTTGCAAGAGTTTTTGCATTTGGAATACGCCGACAAAGCCACGCTGTATGTGCCCGTCAGCCAATTGCAATTGATTGGCCGTTACACCGGTGTGAGTGCCGATGAAGCGCCGCTGCACCGTTTGGGCAGTGGTCAGTGGGAAAAGGCCAAACGAAAAGCGGCCGAGCAAGTGCGAGACTCCGCCGCAGAACTGCTCAACATCTACGCGCGCCGCGCAGCGCGCGAAGGCCATCCCTTCAGATACAGCCCACAAGACTACGAAGTCTTTGCCAATGACTTTGGTTTCAGCGAAACAGCCGACCAAAACGCCGCAATTCATGCCGTGATTCAAGACATGATCAGCCCCCGCCCCATGGACCGTTTGGTTTGTGGCGATGTGGGCTTTGGCAAAACCGAGGTGGCCTTGCGCGCAGCCTTTGTGGCCGTGACGGGTGGCAAGCAAGTGGCAATTCTGGCGCCCACCACCTTGCTGGCCGAGCAACATTTCCAGACACTGAAAGATCGCTTTTCAAAATGGCCCGTGAAGGTGGCCGAGGTGTCGCGCTTTCGCTCGACCAAAGAGGTGAATGAGGCGCTCAAAGGTTTGGCCGATGGCACCGTGGACATTGTGGTGGGCACACACAAACTGCTGAGTGAATCGACCAAGTTCAAGAACTTGGGGCTGCTGGTGATTGACGAAGAACACCGCTTTGGTGTGCGTCACAAAGAGGCCATGAAGGCCATGCGCGCTGAAGTGGATGTGCTGACCCTGACGGCTACGCCCATTCCGCGCACCTTGGGCATGGCACTAGAAGGCATTCGTGATTTGAGCGTGATTGCCACGGCGCCGCAACGCCGCTTGGCCATCAAAACCTTTGTGCGCAATGAAGGCACCGGGGTGATCCGCGAGGCCGTTTTGCGCGAATTGAAACGCGGTGGTCAGGTTTACTTCTTGCACAACGAAGTTGAGACGATCGAGAACCGCCGTCAAAAGCTGGAAGAGATATTGCCGGAAGCACGCATTGCAGTGGCCCACGGCCAAATGCCCGAGCGCGACTTGGAAAAAGTCATGCGCGACTTTGTGGCGCAGCGCTACAACATCTTGCTCTGCTCCACCATCATTGAAACCGGCATTGATGTGCCCACCGCCAACACCATTGTGATTTCGCGCGCCGACAAATTTGGCCTGGCGCAGTTGCACCAATTGCGCGGCCGTGTGGGACGCAGTCACCACCAGGCCTATGCTTATTTGATGGTGCCTGACATGGATGGCCTCACCAAACAGGCGTCGCAGCGCTTAGACGCCATCCAACAAATGGAAGAGCTGGGCAGCGGTTTTTACTTGGCCATGCACGATTTGGAAATTCGCGGTGCCGGTGAAGTGTTGGGTGAAAACCAAAGCGGCAACATGATGGAGATTGGCTTTCAGCTTTACAACGAAATGTTGAACGAAGCGGTTCGTTGCTTGAAGGCTGGCAAGGAACCCGATTTGCTCAGCCCCTTGTCTGCCGCCACCGACATCAATTTGCACGCCCCTGCCCTGCTACCCAATGACTACTGCGGCGATGTGCATTTGCGTTTGTCGTTCTACAAGAAATTGGCCACAGCCAAAACGACCGACCAAATCGATGGCCTGTTGGAAGAAATTGTCGATCGCTTTGGCAAGCTGCCACCGCAAGCTCAAACCCTGATGGATGTGCATCGTTTGCGCGTCATGAGCGTGCCTTATGGCGTGGTCAAGGTAGACGCCACACCCAACGTGATTGTGATCAGCTTCAAACCCAATCCACCCATTGAGCCGATGCGCATCATTGAGTTGATTCAAAAGAACAAGCACATTCAATTGGCCGGCAACGACAAGTTGCGAATTGAACGTGAGCTGCCCGATCCAAAAGCACGAGCCCAGATGGTGCGAGACATTTTGAGGTCATTGGGACAACCTAAAATTGAGACAGTGGAAGGATAAAGAATGAGCAACACCCCATCACTTCAGGGCATGACTCTGAAGGGCTTCACACCGCCCTTGCAACTGAGCCATTTCAAATTGATTGCCTTTGACATGGACTCCACCCTCATCAACATTGAATGTGTGGACGAGATTGCCGATGCCGCAGGGCGCAAAGCAGAAGTGGCGGCCATCACCGAAGCCGCCATGCGCGGCGAAATTACCGATTACAAAGACAGTTTGCGCAAGCGGGTGGCCTTGCTCAAAGGCGTGACCGTGGCGCACATGGAAGAGGTTTTGAACAACCGACTGCAATTGAACCCTGGTGCAGAAAAACTGGTGAAGGCTTGCCAAGCTGCAGGCATGAAAGTGCTGTTGGTTTCAGGGGGCTTTACGTTCTTCACTGACCATGTGCGTGACCGACTTGGCATCAACTGGACACGGTCCAATGTGTTGGAAGTGGTGAATGGCGAGTTGACCGGCCGCATGGTGGACCAAGACTGGGGCGACATTTGCGACGGCGAAGAAAAGCGCAAGATGTTGTTGCAAACCTGTGCGCAAATGGGCATTGCGCCTTCTCAAGCCATTGCCATGGGCGATGGTGCCAACGACTTGCCCATGATGGGTGTGGCGGGCTTGTCGGTGGCCTATCACGCCAAGCCCAAGGTGCGTGAGCAAGCCATGGTGGCCATTGAAGAAGGCGGCTTGGACCGTTTGCTGGAAGTGTTTGAAAAAGCTGCGTAAGCTGCGGCTTAAGCTTTGCGGTGAACCTGAGGCACCCCCGCCTCTACCTCAAACTTGGCCAAGGTTTCAATCTTAGTTTGGGGTTGACGCACATCGTCGACCACGCGCAATTCGGTTTGAATTTGCTTGGGCGTGAACTCCACCACACCGTAGCCTTTGCGCTCGCTGTCGGCAAAAATGAAGTGAGGATTTTCAGCCAAACGCTCTGCCAATTTGGCGTTGCCAGCAGAGCGCGCCGTGATACCAGCACCACAAAACTCCACCCCCAATTTGGCACTGTCGTCCTTATTGGCATCAGCCATGACATGACCTACCCAGTTTTCGTGCACATCGCCGCCAATGAGAACAGGATTCTTTAAAGCATTGTTTTGCATGGACTGCGTCATGCGTAGGCGGGCCGCTGCATAGCCATCCCAGCCATCGTTCCACAAATACTGTCCAGCGCCTTGCCTGTAATCACGCCGGCCAAACAGCGTCTGTTGGGCAAGGACATTCCATACGCGTTGATCGCTACGCGCGTTGGCAAAGGATTGATGGAGCCACTGCTCTTGCGAGGAACCCAGCAGGGTTCTTTGTGGGTTGAGCCATTCTTCGCATTGGGCTGGATCGACCCAACCCGAGCCAAATCCCAAGCCTTTGTTGCAGACTTGCCGATCGCGGTATTGTCGATCGTCGAGCAAATAAATGTTGGCCAATTTGCCGTAAGCCACTTGACCATAAATGCGCATTTCAGCCCCGCGCGCCAAACCTTCAAGCGAGCGCGTGAGTGCACTGGCACGCAGCGGCATGTGCTCGTAAAACGCTTGATAAGCTTGGGCACGCTGCGCCTCAAAATCAATCGTGATGTTGCCACTGAAACCTCGCACCAAACCTGCGTAGTCGTTGGACACTTCGTGGTCGTCCCATGTGACAAGCCATGGGCATTGGGCGTGCATGGCTTGCAAACTCTTTTCACTTTTGTGCAGCGCATACCGATTGCGGTAATCCGACAAACTGGTCACCCAACCGCCAGTGGGCAAGCGCACTGGATTGGCGGCTGCCGCGTATTCGTAGATATAGTCACCCAAGAACAAGACCATGTCGAGGTTTTCTTGGGCCATGTGCTCGTAAGCACTGAAGTAGCCGTGCTCCCAACGCTGGCAGGACGCATAAGCCACACGGAGTTTTGGCACCATGGCTTCGGGGTGTGGCAAGGTTCGGGTGCGTCCGATGGCGCTTTGTGCATTGCCAAATTGAAAGCGGTAGAAATACCAACGATCGCTCTGCAAGCCTTCTAACTCTAGATGAACCGAGTGGGCCAATGCTGCCAAGGCCATCACCTGCCCTGTGCGGCGGTTGAGTTTGAAGTGTTCGTCATCGGCCACTTCCCAAGTGACCGAAACATCCCCCAACGCCAAAGGCAATGTGCCGCTGCCGCCTTCGGGCATGAGGCGTGTCCACAACACCACCGAGTGGTGATTGGGGGAACCGCTGGCCACACCTAAACTGAATGGATTGTGCTTGAGAGGTGCCTGCGCAGAGGACACTGCATAGGTGAGTGGCGCAGCAGCGGCAACCGACCACCTGAGCCAGTCTCGCCTTGAATATGAATTCAAAAAGGATGCAGAAGATGTATCGGATTTTTTCAAATCAACCCAACCATTCTTTCAGCAATTCATTGAATTGTTCTGGCTTGTTGCTCATCACCCAGTGACCTGTGTCAAAGCCTTCAACCCTGGAGCCGGGGTGTGCCGCAATTTTTTCAAGCCACCGCTCTGAGTGAAACATGAAGGGCTTGCGTTTGCCGTAGATGTACAACATGGGCCGTGCTGTTGGCAAAATTTTGAGCGCGTTGCAAGCCAACTCAAAACCTTCCAAGGTGCCCATCCACTTCATGGCATAGGGGACGTTCATGCCCACATGCATGTCCCCTAATGGGCTGGGGCAACGCAAAGCTTTGGCCATGTAACGTGTCATGCGATTCGCCAATGGGCGTCCCATAGCACCAAAGATGTTGACCAGTTGCCAAGCCAAGGCCAACCAAATTTGATAACTGAACACGCCCCACTTGGCCTTGCCACTTAAAGAGGCATGAAGCGCTTTTGAGTTGTGGTCGCCAACATCCACAGCCACCATGCGATGGACGCGGTTGGGATGAACGGCAGCGTACTCGTAACCAAAAACACAACCCCAATCGTGCAAGACCAAGGTGACTGGCTGGTCGGGGCTCACAGCATTGACAACGTCGTTGATGAAGCTGACCATTTCGATCAGCGACTTGGGGGCCACCGGCGCATTGGCATCAAATGCTGGCAATGTGAAGCGCACGCAGCGATGTGTGTCGCGAAGGGCTAAAACCGTGTCATTCCAAAGCGCCAGCGTGTCGGGCCAGCCATGCAACATCAGCAATGTGTCGGGGCCATTGCCTTCAATGTGAATGTCGACGCCTTGAATGTTCATGGGCATCAATGGGACGACGCCATGGCTTGTTTCAAACGCGCCACACCTTCCAAGATTTTGTCTTCGCCCACGGTGGCAAAACTCAAACGCAAGGTGCTGTGGTCTGGGTTTTGACAATAGAACGGTGCGCCAGGTACAAAGGCCACGCCTTGGTCGATGGCCATTTTGGCAAAGGTGTTGCCATCATTCACGTTGCCATTGGCACCCGTGAGATGGGCCCACACAAACAAGCCGCCTTGTGGCTGTACAAATGAAATGGCGTTGCCCAAATCTTTGCGAAGTGCATCGCACATGGTTTGCGCGCGATCCGCATACACTTTGCGCACTTTGTCCAAGGTGGCAGGCATGCGGCCTGTTTTGAGGTAGTGCGCGGCTGTGGCTTGTGCAAACGTACTGGTATGCGCATCACTGAATTGCTTGCACATGACCGCGCGACTTAAAAGCTCAGAAGGCGCAATCATCCAACCCACGCGCAGGCCAGGGCTGAGTACTTTGGACAAGGAGCCGCAGTGCACCAACCAATCTCGGCTACCAGGCACCTGTGCACTTAGGGCCAACAAACTGGGCGGTGGTGCCTCGTTGAAATACAAATCGCCGTAGGGGTCGTCTTCCACCATCAGGGTTTGGTATTTGACGGCCAGCTCTAACAACTTTTTGCGACGCGCCAAACTGAGCAAGGCACCGGTCGGGTTGCCAAATGTGGGGATGACATACACAAACTTCGGGCGATGTTCGGCAATGAGTTTTTCCAATGCAACGGTGTCGACACCTTCGCCATCGACCGGTGCAGAAACGAGCTCGGCACCATACAACCTGAAGCACTGAATGGTGGCCAAAAATGTGGGGCCTTCCACAATCACTTTGTCGCCAGGGCTGATCATGGTTTTGCCAAGCAAGTCGAGTGCTTGCTGGCTGCCAGTGGTCACGATCAATTGATCGGCGGCCAAACCAGTCGCGCCCTTTTGTGCCATGAAGTGCGCCAACTGCTCGCGCAGGGGGCCGTAGCCTTCGGTTGCGCCATATTGCAATGCAGCACCGGGTTCTTGAGACAAGGCTTGCGACGAAGCTTCGCGAATGCCTTCAACGTCAAACATGGCGCTGTCGGGGAAGCCACCGGCAAAGCTGATGATGCCGGGCTTGCCCAGAAGTTTGAACAACTCCCGAATGGCGGAGGTCTCGACATTGTTCAAACGATCGGCAAATTGCAAGGACATGGTGTATCTTCCACAAAACTCTTTGATAACAAAACAGCTGGCAAGCGACTATTCTGACTTGAAATCACAAGTCAGCAGCCTCATTCAGCTGATATTTTCTCTCATGAACGCACACAACATCGAACTCTTTTTTCATACGTTGAAAGAGGCCAATCCACTGCCCACCACCGAGCTGGCCTACACCTCGGTGTTTGAGTTGCTCACAGCCGTCCTTTTGTCTGCACAGGCCACTGATGTGAGCGTGAACAAAGCCACGCGCAAATTGTTTCCAGTGGCCAACACCCCGCAAGCCATCTTGGCACTGGGCCAGGAGGGCCTTGAAAGTTACATCAAGACAATCGGCCTGTATCGCAACAAGGCCAGCAATTTGCTGAAAACCTGCCAAATTTTGATGGACCAGTACCAAGGCGAGATCCCCCGTTCACGCGACGCACTAGAGTCCTTGCCAGGGGTGGGCCGCAAAACCGCCAACGTGGTGCTGAATGTGGCCTTTGGTGAACCCACCATGGCCGTTGACACGCACATTTTCAGATTGGGCAACCGAACTGGCTTGGCGCCGGGCAAAACCCCATTGGCCGTGGAATTGAAATTATTGAAACGCATTCCGCCAAAGTATTTGGTCGATGCACACCACTGGCTCATTCTCCATGGCCGCTACGTCTGCCAAGCACGCAAACCTTTGTGCCATCAATGCGCGGTGTCGGCTTATTGCGATTACAAGCCCAAAACAACAGCTTCTTAATTTGAAGGTCTCAACAGCTTGCGCAAAGTGGGCGCGCCAATGTGCTGCTCGATGTAATCCGCCAAGCCTTCGAAGACCGTTTCGAGTGTGGCGGCTTGCATGCCAAACAGCGCCTGCATCACGGCAGGCTCTTCCAACATGCCATGCAAGTAAGTTCCCAAAATATTGCCTGCCCTGTTTTGCCAGGCCAATTGGTGCATGACTTCATTCGCTACATTACCCTGAGCGGCCATGGCCGTATGCGCTTTGGTTTGGCCGTGGTGAATTTCATACCCACGAACCTTAACCCCCGAGAGGGCTGACCACAGACCGCTCACATTGGTGAATTCAGCTTGCGTACGCAAGACTGTTTTTTGGGCTGCAAATTGAGTGACCAGGGGCAACAAACCAAGGCCCGGTGCGTTGCCGTCGATGCCGTGTTCGTCTATTAAGGCCTCGCCCAACATTTGCAAGCCGCCACAGATGCCAAGCACTGCACCGCCTTGCTGGGCGTGCTTGACGATAACGGCATCCAAGCCTTGTTGACGTAACCATTTCAAATCGCTACTGGTATGTTTAGAGCCAGGCAGAACCATCCAGTCGTGCAATGTCAAAGCAGCCAAATCGGCAGGACTGCGAACCCACTGTAATCGCAGACCTGGCACATTTTTGAGCGCTTGAAATTCGTCCAAATTGCTGATGCGCGGATATGCAATGACCGCCACTGTTTGTGTGATCTTGCCTACGGCACGACTGCGATCATCAAACACACCATCTTCTTCTGGTAAGCCATGCTGCCACCACATGGGTAAAACGCCCAAAGTAGGTACACCTGTTAACGCTTGAAGCATCTCTGGCGCTGGTGACAACAGGCTTGCATCGCCACGAAACTTGTTCAGCACAAACCCTTGAATGCGAGCTTGATCATCTGGCGGCAACAAGGCCCATGTGCCATACAAATGTGCAAAGGCACCGCCCTTGTCGATGTCGGTTACCAATAAGCAGGCGGCCTGGGCATGACGCGCCACACGCAAGTTCACAATGTCGCTGTCCATGAGGTTAATTTCAGCGGGTGAGCCGGCACCTTCAATGACCACCACATCGTTTTCAGCACACAGCGCATCCAATGAAGCAGCAATGTGCGGCCATACTTTTTCACTGCGTTCGCGCCATGGTGTTTGAGACAGGGCTTGATTGACCTCCCCCAACAACACAACCTGGCTGTGCGTGTCAGCTTCAGGCTTGAGCAACAAGGGGTTCATGCGCACATCAGGCACAGCTTTGGCAGCCAACGCCTGGAAGTATTGCGCAGAGCCCACCTCTCCCAGGCCATTGACCGAGGCCACCACGCGCGCGTTGTTGCTCATATTTTGCGCCTTGAAAGGCGCTACTTTCAGACCCTGTCGTGCATACCACCGGCACAGTGCAGTGGTTAACCAACTTTTGCCAGCACCGCTGGACGTTCCCAAGACCATCACGCAGTGTGCTGTCATGTCATTGTTCCTAGTCCTAATCCTTGTTACACCCGTCAAATCTTGGGGATGGCCACCCATTGGCCTTCCAACTTGTGAATGGCAATTCGATGCTCGAACACCGCCTCTACCGCACGATGGGTGGCAGGATCTGCGCATTCCCCTTGGTGCACCACGCGCCCCGCTTGCATGACCACCATGTCGTCCGCATGCAAAGCCATGCCCACTTCATGAAGCACACTGACCACGGTTGTATGTTGGGAGGTCAAACATTGGACTTGCTCTAACCAATCGGCTTGATGCGGAGGATCTAAATTGGCCAGCGGCTCGTCCATCAGCAACACTTTCGCCTGCACTGCCAGCGCACGCGCAAGCAACACGCGTTGGCGCTCCCCTCCAGAAAGTTGCCCCAATGATCGGGCGCGCCAGTCCCAGGCCTGAGTGGCACGCAGGGCCGTTTCGACCACCTCATGGTCTTGTGCACTGGGTGCAGCCAACCAATCTTGATGAGGTATGCGTCCCAGCATGACCACGTCCCAAACGGACAGGTCGTCCGACGCTGCTTCGCTTTGACCCAACCAAGACAAATGCTGCGCACGCTGCTTGTGCGGCACCGATGTCAGATCTCGCTCGGACAAAAACACTTTACCAGAATAAGGCAACAAGCCCGCCAGCGCTTTCATCAAACTGGATTTCCCAGCGCCATTGGGCCCCACAATGCTGGTCCATCGGCCGGTTCGGATGCTTAACTCAATGCCTCTGAGAACGGGATGGCCCGACAAGCTCAAATGCAAATCTCGGGTTCGCAATGCGGTCGACTGAATGGTCATGACGCATCACCTCTTTGCGGTTGGCGGTACATCAGCCACAACAAATAACCACCGCCCAAAACAGCCGTCAACACGCCCACGGGCATTTCTTGGGGGGACAACAGCATGCGCGCCAACAAATCGGCCATCAACAACAAAACGCCGCCCATCAAAGCAGACAGCAAGACCATCCAGTTGTAGGGCGTTTTCACAACCGAGCGCACCAAATGCGGTGCAGCCAAACCCACAAACGCAATCAAGCCAGTTTGCGCCACAGCGGTGCCCGTCGCCAATGCAAGGACAGCAATCAAACCCATGCGCGTGACGGCCAAAGGCACACCCAAACTCATTGCAGTGGCCTCGCCCAAACTCAAGGCATCAAGGACACGACTGAACACAAAGGCCACCACCAAGCAAAACACAAGTATGGCCAGCATCAACAAGCAAGCGTTCCAACCAATGAAACTGGTTGAGCCCAGCAGAAAGCCCTGCATGCCTTGCAGAACATCCGGTCGCATGAGTGTAATCAGAGATGCCATGGCGCCCAACACAACCCCCACAATGACGCCCGCCAACAGCAATCGCAAAGTGTGTTGAACGCCGCGAGCCAGCAAAAGCGTCAACAACACTGCAAAGACAGCACCCAAAAATGCAGCGCCTGTTAGACCCAAGCGCCCCAAAAATTCTGAGGTGAAGGGATTGCTGCCAAACAAAGCCATGGCCACGGCCACCCCAAGAGAAGCACCTGCAGCACTGCCCAACAAATAAGGATCGGCCAAGGGGTTGCGAAACAAACCTTGCGCCAAGGCGCCCGCCAAACCAAGCAATGCGCCTGCGGCATAAGCGCCCAAGGATCTTGGTAAGCGAATATCCCACACAATTTGGAAGGCCGTGGGGTCTTGCCAAATGTTCAACCAGCTTTCAAGCCCTGTGCTACCAATGGCGCTGCCGATGGCAACGCCCAACAGGCACAAAAGGGTCAACACCAAGGCCAACCATTGCACTGCAGATTGAGGTTTGAGCGAACTCATGAAGGTGAGCCTTTTTTGGCGCTGACATCCATCATGCATTGCGCCATTAAGCGTGCAGCTTCTGCCATTCTTGGGCCCGCTCGCACCAGCATGTCGGCGTCTTCTTTCTTGAAATTGCAGATGCGTTTACCTTGCATGGCACGCAAATTCTGCCATCCTGGACGCGTCGCCATGTCTGCAATATTATTCTCGCTCACCATGATGATGTCAGGCTGCGCACGCACCACATACTCCGGATTGATTTTGGGGAAAGGCCCCAAATGACCAGGCAAGATGTTGCGAGCGCCCAAGCGCAACAAAGTTTCGCCAATGAAGGAAGATTCGCTGGCACCATAAGGCGCACTGCTAACCTCAAAATAAACACGTTGACCTTTGGATTGTGCTGGCATGGCCTGCGCCGCAGCACTCACCGCCGCATCAATGTGACGCCATACGCGATCACTTTCTTGCGGCGGCAAACCCAGCACATTGGCAACTACACCCAATACACGCTGCACATCGGCATGCGACTTGGGCTCCAATGAGACGACCGTCAACCCCAAAGCGGTTAGGCGGTCTGCGCCTCTGGCAGAGGTGGCCATCAACACCACATCGGGTTTTGCAGCGACCACGCTTTCAATGTTGGGATCAATGCCGCCGCCCATGCGCGGCAATTTGCCAATGCTTTGAGGCCAATTGGAGTAACGGTCAACGCCCACCAACTTTTGGCATTCGCCCAAAGCGCAAACGGTCTCTGTCAAAGAAGGTAACAAGCTGACAATGCGTTGAGGCGGCTTGACGATGGTGACTTCAATTTGGCGGTCATCGCGAACGGTCAAGGCATTGGCTTCATGAAACCCGAAGGCCCACATCAACAGCAATACAAGCACCAGGCTGGAGGGGCGCCTTGAATGAAGTTCAAGCTGAAGTTCAAGCATGTGCATGCTCCCAAGTCTGGAAAATTTTTACCAGCTGGCCAACACCATCCGTCAATGCAGCAGGTCCCGGTTGCAAAATATCAGCCGACTTGATTTCAAAAATTTGGCGGTTGAGAACAGCGGGAACAGATTGCCAGCCCTCCCGTTCAAGGACCTTTTCGGGTCTAAATTTTTTGCCGCATAAAGAGCCAATGATGATGTCAGGTGCTCGCTCAATGATGGTTTGACTTTCAGCAATGATTCGGTCCTTGCCCATGGGCATCAGGGCCAGTTCGGGAAAACAATCATCGCCTCCGGCTAACTGAATCAGTTCAGAAACCCAACGGATACAACTGATGTGAGGGACATCCCATTCTTCAAAATAAACTTTAGGACGCCGTTTAAAGGATTTGGCATTCGCTTGAATTTGCATCAAATCATCTTGCATTTTCTGCAAGATTTGAAGACCGCGCTCCGCTTGTCCCACCGTGGCTGCGACCTGGTACAGCATTGAAAAAATTTCATCAACGCTTCTCTGATTGAAGATGGTGACCTGAATGCCTTGCCGAATTAACAAAGCTGCAATGTCTGCCTGTAGATCAGAAAAACCAAACACACAATCTGGTTTGAGTGCCAAAATCTTATCGATCTTGGCACTCAAGAAGGCACTCACCTTGGGTTTCTCATCCCTGGCCCGACGAGGTCGCACGGTGTAACCTGAAATGCCCACAATGCGCGCCTCTTCGCCCAGCATATAAAGCCACTCGGTGGCCTCCTCTGTCAAGCAAACAATTCGCTGTGGGCACAGGTTCTGCATGGCCGTTATTTGGGTTGATATTGCAAAGTGATAAACAGTCCTCGACCGGGTGTGTTGTAACCTCCCGCCAATTCATATTTCTTGTCCAATGCATTTTCCAATTTGGCGCGCAGCATCAATGATTCGCTCAATCGACGGCTGACATACAAATCCAGTGTGGCATATCCCGCCAACATGGGCGAGCCTGCATAACTGAAGTCTGAACGCGATGAAGAAGCATTCATTTTCAAACCAATGTCATAAGCGTTCCAGCCGCGCGACACATCCAAAGAACCATACTGCTTGGCACGTCGGCCTGGCAAAAATCCACCCGTCACATTCCAAGGATCTTGAAGCACCAAAGCACCTTTGACTTGGTTGCCCCAGATTTGTGAGCGAGTGCTCAACTCCAGACCTTTGTTGCTCATTTCACCCGTATTTTGCGGCTTGTATTGGCTGTCGTAGGCAATGGTGTTTTGCGTCTGAGTTTGAAAATAGACCACACGCATCAAGGCATTGCTCACGTTGTAGACCAAACCCAACTCTTCGGCGCGGTGAGTCTCAGGCTGCAAATTAGGATTGCCGTAGGCTCCTACCAAATCATTTGCAGCGGGGGCTCTGAAGCCGGTTGACAGCGTGGAAGTCAAACGCCATTCAGGTGACAACTGGTAGCCAGCACCCAGCAAATGATTGTGGTTCACATAGTTTTTCTGCAAGCTTGATGCGCTGCTGTTGCGGTCCACTGTCAGTTCATCGCGGCGCACATTGGCCTGAAAATTCCAGCGGTTGATTTGTGTGGTGACGCCAGCAAACACCGCTTGCGAGTCACGCTTCATGTCATACACAGTGCGCTGATTGAAAGCCTCATTGGCGCGGTCAATGCCCACATTCAAAAGTGTCGTATCTTGCAACGCATAGGTACTGGCCAAGCGCAGCACATCTTGGCGCCCCTCATACCGTGCATTGGTGGCCACGGTGCCGTTCTTGATGGCTTCATACGCAAAATGCGTTTGCGCCAGATCAACATCCATCGTCCATTGATCAGAGAATCGCTTGTTCGCAAAGACACCCACCGAGTCTGATTTAATCTGAAACTGATTCGTATCAGTTTTGAGCCCCGACCAGCTGTTGTCTGTGTCATAGTCTGTTCTAGAAGTCTTGGCATTGGCTCTGAGTCCAAGGCGCAAGCTTGCATCCATTTTTTGACTCACGCTGGCTGCGACGTACTGGTCACGGGTGCCGTCGCGGTCAGGGTTCACAGTGGCATTTTTAGCGGGATTCATGGCTGAAAAGCCCACAGACTCAGAAGCGCCAGCATTCACATCAAACGTAATGTCGTTCACTTTACCGCCATAGCCTGCAGTCAACTCACTTGTTTGGCGAGAACCCATCATGGCTGTCCCGTAGGCTTTGGGTTCGCCAGCACCTGCACGCGTGGTCACATTGATCACGCCGCCAATGGCTGCCTCGCCGTACAAAGCGCCTGCATTGCCACGCAATATCTCTACCCGCTCAATTTGAGACAAGGGCACATGGGTCATCGTCAAAGCACCAATGCCATCGGTCTGAGATCGAACGCCGTCAATCATGAGCACGACGTTCTTGCTTTCTTGACCGCGCAAGAAAAACGAAGTGGTTGATCCAGGTCCACCCGACCTACCGAACTCAAAGCCAGCTTCTCCGCGCAACAAATCTGCCAAGCTTGCAGCTTGGGACTTGTCGATGTCCTGACGCGTGATCACAGACACCGAGGCAAGCACCTCCGACAAAGGCTGCGCCATTCGTGTGGCAGAGATCACCACGGGGTTAATTTCTAGGACTTGCGCTTGAACTTGAACGGCAACGGCCAAAGCGATCAAGGACAAAGCAGGCGCAGAGGCAATGCGGCCAAAAGATTTGGAATTTTTCATAAATAAAAGCTCGAAATATGTTCTCACCGCCTTCCCCGACAGTGCATGAACGTAAGGCTCCCCCAGGGGAGAACCACCTTGTTGGCCGGTATCCGGGCTAAGCAGATCGACCTCCATCACCTTCCCAAATGCCTGTTTCAGGGCACTCAGTGGCGATTGATGAAAGCGGGGCTTTGAAAAAGCCCGTCTGCTGACCGTTGCGGGGGCAGCGCAGGTGGAGTTAACCCCGAGGGGGATGGCTCTCCTGCTTCCCGTTGAACTGAAACTTGCGAACCAAGTCTCGAGCACCAACAAAGTACATTGTAAGATGTCACCTTGCACCAAGCCTACAATGCTAGAAATTACAATGGCTCTGACATGACGAACCCCACTACCGTCGACCAGATTGCAGAACGCGTCGAGCACCTCTTGCTCAGGCACGAAGAATTGCAAAAGACCAATGCACTGCTACAGCAGCAGGTGCTGGCAATTTCCCACGAGCGCGACTTGCTCAAGTCCAAGTTGGCCGCTGCCCGTTCTCGCGTAGACGCCCTGATTGAGCGACTGCCCCAAAACACCTCTTCTGACACCGACGCATGAGCACCAAACAGCTTGAAGTTCAAATCATGGGCCAAAGCTACCTGCTGGGCTGCCCAGTGGGGGGAGAAGATCGCCTGTTGGCTGCCGTTGACAAAGTCGACCAAGCCATGTGCAAGGTCCGCGACGCCGGCAAAATCAAAGCGCGTGACCGCATCGCGGTTTTGGCAGCCCTCAATCTGGCCTTTGAACAAGCCGAAGCCCCGCCTCCAGCTGACAAGCAAGCCACCGCTCCTGAAACCACCGAAACCACCTCAGCCCTGAGTGACTCTGATCACGAACGCTTGGGTCAGCTGTTGAAAAAACTGGATCAGGCCCTCCACCAAGATGGTCAACTGATTTAGTCTCACAAGCCCTGCTTTGAGTTAAGCCTACAATCGCGCTGTCTGCAGTGCATGCTGGGCTTTATATTTCCTTGAACCAATGCTCTTAGAGCCCGGGCTTGGTACATTGTCTGGTGAGCGTGATCGTCTCGCGTCAGATGAACCCAACGCCAGTCTGCCCTCGCCCACCTGAACCCCGGTTCAGGATGCCGGTCCAGTGGCACTTGCAGACACCTTATTCAAACATTTCTCAAAGCCCTTCTTATGTTTTTAGAACCTACCCTCATCGCAGAACTGGCCGCATTGGGACTGGTCACTGGCTTTTTGGCGGGGCTGTTGGGCATTGGCGGCGGCATGGTCATGGTGCCCTTTCTCACCCTCATGCTGGGTAACCAAGGGGTTAGCGCCGATTTGGCCGTCAAGATGGCCATTGCCACCTCCATGGCCACCATCATCTTCACCTCCATCTCCAGTGTCCGTGCGCACAACAAAAAAGGTGCTGTGCGTTGGGATCTGGTCAAAGGACTGGCCCCGGGCATTGTGATGGGCAGCTTCTTGGCCAGCATGGGTGCTTTTGCTGCCCTCAAGGGTTCTTATTTGGCGCTGTTTTTTGCGCTGTTTGTCGGCTTCTCTGCCACTCAAATGTTCTTGGACAAAAAACCAGCCCCCAATCGCCAAGTGCCAGGCACGCCCGGCTTGTTAGGCGCTGGTGGTGTCATTGGCTTTTTGTCGGGCATGGTAGGTGCCGGCGGCGGTTTTGTCAGCGTGCCCTTCATGACTTGGTGCAACGTGGCCATTCACAATGCCGTGGCCACCAGCTCAGCATTGGGCTTCCCCATTGCTTTGGCCAATGTCATTGGCTATGTGGTTGCAGGACAAGACGTTCCCAATTTGCCTGAGCACAGTTTTGGTTATTTGTGGCTGCCAGGTTTGGTGGTCATTGCCAGCTGCAGCGTGTTCATGGCCCCCATGGGTGCAAGTGCGGCGCACAAACTTCCTGTTAAACAATTGAAGCGCACATTTGCATTCGTGCTGTATTTGCTGGCCGCTTACATGCTGTACAAAGGTTTTACGGCCTAAATCACCGTCAGGTCACGCACCAAGGGGCTTGGTTGTGCGCCAAGCCCATCCACAAGGCCCAGCCCGATGTGCAGGCCAGTGCCAGACCCGCCAGGCGAATGCCCCAAGCACCGTCCCCAAGGGTTTTCAGCTTCAAGAGCAACCAGGGCGCCAATCCCAAGCTCACGCCACTGCCCAGCGCAAAACAAGCCATGGTGAGTGCACCGTCAAGCACATTGCCCGTGAGGGCCGCCACCATGAGGGCTGAATAAAGCAGGCCGCAGGGCATCAGGGCCCACAAAACACCAACGGCCAAAGGTGCAATTTTTCCCCAATGGGCATTCAAGCGCCGAATTTTGGCCCAGAGTTGCTGCGCACTTTGATCGAGCCAAACGGGTTGTTTGGCCTGCCAAATCAACAAGAGGCCCAAGACGACGGCCGCCACATGCAACATGCTCCAGACGGGCCTCAAGGCCGCTGACTCAACAGTCAGCCAGCCCAAGGCTTGGACACTGAGGGCCGCCAAGCCGCCCATCAGGCTGTAGCCCAGCCAGCGTCCTATTTGGAAGGACAACAGCGCCCTGTTTTGATTTGCGCCTGCCACCTGCCCCATGCCTGCACAGGCAGCGCCGCACATGGCGACGCAATGTGGCCCACCGGCCAATCCCATGATCAAAGCCGTGAGGGCTAAGGAATTCTGCATGCAGCGTTAGATGATTTTAGAAAAGCGAGTTCGGTTGCGGTCAGCTTGCAAATACTTGTCAAAGACCATGGCCACACCCCGAACAAAAAACCAGCCCATGGGTGTGACTTGCAATCCGCCATCCGACAACTCTACCAAACCTTGCGTCTGCAAGATTTCAAGTTGGCTCAATTCACTGGCAAAGTATTTTTTGGCATCGATCAGCCAAGCTTCGTTGAAGGCATCGTACTGAACATGGCCCTGGCACATGATGGCCATGATCCAGGCACGGCGAATCAGGTCATCGCGTGACAAGGCCAAGCCCTTCACGATGGGCAACTGGCCGGTGTCGAGCATGTCCACATACTCTTCCATGGTCTTGGCGTTTTGGCTGTAGGTGCCCCCCATGCGGCCAATGGCCGACACGCCCAAGCCGATCAAGTCGCAATCGGGTTGTGTGCTGTAACCCTGAAAGTTACGATGCAAGCGGCCTTGCCGTTTGGCCACTGCCAACGCATCTTCAGGCAACGCAAAGTGGTCCATGCCGACATACACATAGCCCGCATTCATCAACGCATCCATAGACCTTGACAGCATGGCAATCTTGCTTGAAGCCACAGGCAACTCTGCCGCCAGGATGCGACGCTGTGGTTTAAAACGTTCTGGCAAATGCGCATAGGCATAGAGCGCAATGCGGTCTGGCCGCAGCTCGTTCACTTGCTGCAACGTTCGATCAAATGATTCAGGTGTTTGCTTGGGCAAGCCATAAATCAAATCAACATTGACCGATTCAAAACCAATTTTGCGTGCAGCGGCCACCAATGCAAAAACTTGTTCAGCCGGTTGAATTCGGTGAACTGCTTTTTGCACCTCAGGGTCAAAGTCTTGAACGCCAAAGCTCAAGCGGTTGAAGCCCAATTCAAACAACAAAGCCAAGCGCTCATCGCTGACAGTGCGCGGGTCCACTTCGACGGAATATTCTCCGCCCGCCACGAATGTGAAACTGCGCTTGAGCACAGCCATCAATTCACGCAACTCTTCATTGCTCAAAAATGTGGGCGTGCCGCCCCCTAGGTGCAACTGACTGACCGACTGGCCAAGGCCCATGGCCGAGGTGTACATCTCTACTTCTTTGGCCAAATAGCGCAAATAAGGTTCAGCTTTTTCGTGATGCTTGGTGATGATCTTGTTGCATGCGCAGTAATAGCAAAGCGATTCACAAAACGGAATGTGAACATAGATCGACAGGGGTCTGTTTTTTTGTCCCACACCCTGGTTTCGAAGCGCAAGGGCTTGGATCAAATCTTCTTGAGAAAAAGCCTCGACAAAACGGTCGGCTGTCGGGTAAGAGGTATAGCGCGGGCCCGGCACGTCAAAGCGCGTCAGTAATTCTGGTGTCAAAAAGGACATGCGGCAATTCCCAAGACTGGCATATTTGTAGGTTTTAGTTAATGTGCCTTTTGTGACACCATTTAAACTTGACTTAAATCAAATTTTTGCCATTCAGGGCCTGAAAAAAAGATTCATGAAAGCTTGAGATGCGTCAATTGCGTCAAGTAGGTATAAGCTAATGACTTGACTTGTCGCAATGTCAATTTTTTGAATTGAGAACGCCATGAAACCCGAAATGATCAAAGTCGCATGTTCCAACTGCAACTTGCGCGAACTCTGCATGCCCATGGGTCTGTCTGACCATGACCTGGAACGCTTGGATGAAGTCGTGGCCACTCGCCGCAAAATCAAACGCGGCAGCACCCTCTTCAGCAACGGCGAAAAGTTCACTTCGCTCTATGCCATTCGCACCGGGTTTTTCAAAACCTGCTTGGCTTCTGAAGATGGCCGCGACCAGGTAACAGGCTTTCAGATGGCCGGCGAAATCATTGGCCTGGATGGCATCGTGAACGACCGTCACAGCTGCGATGCAGTGGCCTTAGAAGATGCCGAAGTTTGCGTCATGCCCTTTGATCGCATTGAAGAAATTTCCCGCGAGGTAACCGCCTTGCAACACCATGTCCACAAAATCATGAGCCGAGAAATCGTGCGCGAACATGGCGTCATGCTGTTGTTGGGCAGCATGCGTGCTGAGGAACGTTTGGCGGCCTTTTTGTTGAACTTGGTGCAGCGCTTGCACTCACGCGGTTTTTCACAGTCAGAATTGGTTCTGCGCATGACACGAGAAGAAATTGGCAGTTACTTGGGTCTCAAACTTGAAACAGTCAGCCGCACTTTCTCCAAATTTGTCGAGGATGGCATTGTCGAAGTGAAACAACGCCACGTGAAAATTTTGGACACCGAGGCGCTACAGCGCATGGTGAATACGCAGCCTCAATGCCATTGAGGCACAGCTCAAAGACTTAGCAGCAACCCTTGTCGCCCTCTGCACCTTGCGTGCAATTGGGGGGGCGTTTGTCCACCGGCACAGGACATCGATTGACCTCGAAGGGTGACATGGACAACAGCGTGGTGAGGCTACTCGACACCATGGCCAATGCCCAAAACACAAAAAATGACACGGTGTACACGCCTTGCCTTGACAGGGTCATTTGCTGACCGAACCAATGCATGTCCTCGGGGTCAAACATGCCAAACACCACCAACTCTAGCAAGCCTGCCACCAAAAAGGCGGGCCACACAATCCACATCAGTCTTTGAGCCAGCATGTTTGTCTCCAGTTTTGTTATTTTTTCGAGGCTGGAACGACGCCCGTTGCTGCGTGGTTTCGAGCTTGCAGCGCAGGGGCCATGGCAGCGTCTAATTTTTCTTGATTTTCAATGGCATTGCGTGGGTTCAGTGCCTCAGTTGGCAGGACCGGGTCGGGAATGGTGATCGCCAAGTAAAGCGTCGCAAAAGCCGCCACCACCACCACAACTGGGCCAGCAATGATCATCCAGACCATGCCAAACGACCACCAAGGCTTGGCTTGGCTCACTTTTGAATGCGTCAAAGTGTTTGTATTCATGAAGCGCTCGTTTCTTGATGTGTGTGTCGGATGAAGCTTATCGCGGAATTAAAAAGACAGACTTCTCTTCAAGCAGCGTATGGCCTGTTTCGTTGTCATCCGAAGCTTCAATGGTAAATCGCACAGGGTATGAACCAGGCACGGCAGAATCATAAGGAACTTGAAGTCGAACTGAAACCCAACGTGATTGGGTGGACTCCACCGTCAAATCTTCGGAGTCTGTGAGCACTTTCAGTTCATACATACCCTCTGCCGTCACTTTGAAATGTTGGCGTTTTTCAGCGGCATTCATGATCTGCAAACGGTACACATTTTCAATGTTGCCGCCGCTGACGATCCGCGCCAATGTTGCCCTGTCGCGAACCACATCCACTTTGAAGGACTTTCGCGTCAGCAAACTGCCAAACAACAAGGCCACGACCAACAACAAAATACCTGTATAAATGAGCACCCGAGGCCTGAAGATGTGCTTCAAGGTTTGCGACGCAGTCCACTTGTTTTGCATCGCATGTTGGGTGGAATATTTCACCAAGCCCCGTGGATATCCCACCTTGTCCATCACGGTGTCACAGACATCGGCACATGCGCCACAGCCAATGCATTCGTATTGCAAGCCATTGCGAATGTCGATGCCTGTGGGGCAAACTTGCACACACAAAGTGCAATCAACGCATGCACCTAAACTCAGGGTGGCCAAATCTGCTTTTTTGGAACGTGCGCCCCGCGGTTCACCGCGCTCTGCGTCGTACGTGACAATCAGGGTGTCTTTGTCAAACATGGCGCTTTGAAAGCGCGCATAGGGGCACATGTACTTGCAAACTTGTTCGCGCATGAAGCCGGCATTGCCGTAGGTGGCAAAGCCGTAGAAGAAGACCCAAAACACTTCCCAGGACGACATGTTGCCCAAAAAGAATTCCATGCCCAGTTCACGGATTGGTGTGAAGTAACCAACAAAGGTAAAGCCAGTCCAAATGGACAAACCAATCCAAAGGAAATGTTTGTACCATTTCTTGACCAGTTTCTCCAAAGACATGTCTTGAGAGTCAAGGCGCATGCGCGCTGTGCGATCGCCCTCCACTTTGCGCTCTATCCACATGAAAATTTCGCTGTAGACGGTTTGAGGGCATGCATAGCCACACCACAAACGCCCCGCGATGGCGGTGAATAAGAACAAAGAAAATGCGGAGATGACCAACAAGCCTGTCAAATAAATGAAGTCTTGTGGATAGAGAACGATGCCAAAAATATAAAAGCGCCTGACACCCAAATCAAAGAGCACCGCTTGGCGCTGCCCCCACTCTAGCCAGGGCAAGCAGTAAAAAATAATTTGCGTTAAAAAAACGAACCCCCAGCGCCATTTGGCAAAAATGCCCTGGACACTTCGGGGGTAAATTTTTTGATGGGCTGCGTAAAGCTCTCCCCATGCGCCCTCTTCCGAGGTATCTTCCGCGCCGACTGGCGCGGGCACGATGGGAATGACTTTACGCGTCGTCTGGTCTGCGGATTCCAAAACAACCCTCAATATTATTTAGCAGCAGGCTGATTGGAGAGGCCCCAAACATACGAAGCCAGCACATGCAATTGCGCTTCGGTCAGTTTGCCGGCTTGCGCAGGCATCTGATTGACCTTGCCGTTGTTCACCATGGCAATGATGGCGTTCTCACCCCAGCCATGCAACCAGATGTCGTCGGTCAAGTTAGGGGCACCAATGGTTTGATTGCCTTTGCCATCTGGGCCGTGACAAGCCGCACAGGCGACAAACTTAGGCTTACCCAGAGAAGCGCGTAACGCATCGTGCGGGCTGTTGGACAAACTCAAGACATAGTGCGCCACATTGCGAACATCGTCAGCGGATCCCACAGCAGCAGCCATGGGAGGCATATTGCCAATGCGCCCCTTCACCAATGTTTCTTTGATTTTTTCGTGGGTACCGCCGTGCAACCAATCTTTGTCGGTCAAATTGGGGAAGCCTTTGCCACCTCGCGCATCAGAGCCGTGGCACTGCGCACAATTGTTCATGAACAATCGATCGCCAATGGCCATGGCTTGGGGATCTTTGGCAACGTCTTCTGGCGGCATGCCAGCAAATTTGGCGTACAAAGGTTCAAGCGCTTGATTGGCTTTGGCCACTTCTGCATCGTATTGCCCCGCTGATGACCAGCCCAATTTGCCCGCACTGTTACCCAAACCTGGGTACAGCACAAGATACCCCAACGCAAATGCGATGGTGATTAAAAACAGGCCCACCCACCAACGTGGTAATGGATTGTTCATTTCACGCAAATCGCCATCCCAAACGTGCCCTGTGGTGTTGTCGTGGGCGGTCATGGCTTTGGCTTTGCCGCTGAAGTACAGCAACAGCAAACATGCCACGATGCCGACCAACGCAATGCCGGCCACATACAAAGACCAGAAATTGCTTGTGAAGTCACTCATTTCAGATTCTCTTTCTATTCGTTGATCTGGGGTCTTCAGTCGTCTTGACCGAAGGGCAGCTTGGCCGCCTCTTCAAAGTCTGCTGAACGACGCTTAGACAGTGTCCACACCAAAATTCCAAGGAACAAGATGAAGGTAAGCACGGTCACAACCGATCGAAGTGTGTTGACATCCATGTTCTGTGCTCCCTTTATTTGCGGTGAATGCCCATGCCTTGCAGGTAGGCAATCACAGCATCCAATTCAGTTTTACCTTTCACGTCTTCCGTGGCTTTGGCAATTTCTTCGTCGCTGTAAGGCGCACCGAGCTTGCGAAGCCCGTTCATGTGAGCCGGCAAGCTGTCACCATCGACGGGCGCTTTTTCCAACCATGCGTACGCAGGCATGTTGGATTCAGGCACCAAATCACGTGGGTTGATCAGGTGGATGCGATGCCAGTCGTCTGAGTATTTGCCGCCGACACGCGCTAGATCGGGACCTGTGCGCTTGCTGCCCCATTGGAAGGGATGGTCGTACACAAACTCACCCGCCACGGAGTAAGGACCGTAACGCAATGTTTCAGCGCGGAAGGGTCGAATCATTTGGGAGTGGCAGTTGTAGCAACCTTCACGCACATAAATATCGCGACCCGCCACTTGCAAGGCTGTGTAGGGTTTCAAACCAGGCACAGGCTCGGTGGTTGATTTTTGGAAAAACAACGGCACGATTTCGACCATACCGCCGAACAACAACACCACCAAGATCAGAACGATCATCAGGAAGTTGCTGGTTTCAATTTTCTCGTGGGACATGCCACCGGAATTTGAAGGATTGGACATCTTATTTTTCTCCTGATGCTGTTAGGCGTGTGCGGGTGCTGGAATTTGCACATCAACGGCACGGCCATTGGTGGCTGTTTTCAGCGTGTTCCACAACATGATCAACATGCCGCCCAAGTACAACAAACCACCCAACAAACGCAACATGTAGAAGGGATAAGTGGCTTTGACAGACTCAACAAAGGTGTAAGTCAAGGTACCGTCTGCATTGACAGAACGCCACATCAAACCTTGCATGACCCCAGCAATCCACATGGCCGCGATGTAAATCACGATGCCGATCGTGGCAATCCAGAAGTGCGCTTCAATGGCCTTCACGCTGTACATCTTTTTCTGACCGAACAAACGGGGAATCAGGTAGTACATGGTGCCCATGGTGACCAAGCCCACCCAACCCAAGGCGCCCGAGTGCACGTGACCCACAGTCCAGTCTGTGTAGTGCGACAAAGCGTTCACTGTTTTGATGGACATCATGGGGCCTTCAAAGGTGGACATGCCATAGAAGGACAAGGACACAATCAGGAAGCGGAGCACAGGGTCGTCACGCAACTTGTGCCATGCGCCAGACAAGGTCATGACACCATTGATCATGCCGCCCCAGCTGGGTGCCAACAAAATGAGCGAGAACACCATACCCAAAGACTGAGTCCAGTCGGGCAATGCGGTGTAGTGCAAGTGGTGAGGGCCCGCCCACATGTAGGTGAAGATGAGTGCCCAGAAGTGAACAATCGACAAGCGGTAGCTGTAGACGGGGCGCTCTGCTTGCTTCGGAATGAAGTAGTACATCATGCCCAAGAAGCCTGCGGTCAAAAAGAAGCCCACCGCATTGTGACCGTACCACCATTGCACCATGGCGTCTTGCACACCGGCGTAAGCAGAGTAAGACTTCATGAGACCCACAGGCATGGCCGCGCTGTTGACCAAGTGCAACAAGGCTACGGCAATGATGAAGGCACCAAAGAACCAGTTGGCCACGTAAATGTGGCGCACCTTGCGGGTGCCAACCGTGCCAAAGAACACAATGGCAAAAGACACCCAGACCAGTGTGATCAGGATGTCAATGGGCCACTCGAGTTCGGCATATTCTTTGCCACTGGTGTAACCCAAAGGTAAAGTGATGGCTGCCGCCAAGATAACCAGCTGCCAACCCCAAAAGGTGAAGGAAGCCAACTTCTCGGCAAACAAGCGAACATGGCAGGTTCTTTGAACCACGTAATAGGCCGAAGCGAACAAGCCGCAACCGCCAAACGCAAAAATCACGGCATTGGTGTGCAAAGGACGCAAACGACCGTAACTGAGCCATGGAATGCCAAAGTTGAGCTCTGGCCAAGTCAATTGAGCTGCAATGATCACGCCAACCAGCATGCCCACTACACCCCAAACCACCGTCATGATGGCAAATTGTCTGACAACGGTATCGCTGTAGACGCCTGCCTGTTCGTTGGCAAATTTCATTTTTACCTCTTCTAAAAATACGAATCTAGTGTCGCAGTTAGGGCAAACGCTTAGGTTGACTTAAGTCAATCATTTCTAAGAATTCGCTCCCCTTCTGCTTCTATGTCTTCAAACTGACCGCGGTTCACAGCCCACCAGAGGCCTGCCAGGATGAAAAAAACCAAGGCCACCGACAAAGGGATCAACAAATACAGGATGTCCATCAGGCAAATCCTTTCACATCAAACTGAAGGGTTTTGGACAATCGCATGGCGTTCAACACCACACCCAGAGAACTGCATGCCATGCCTAGGCCTGCCAACCAAGCCGGCAAAAAGCCCAACACCGCCAACGGCACACAAGAGAAGTTGTAGACCGCCGCCCAAATGAGGTTTTGACGCACAATTTGGAGCGTTTTTCGGCTCAAGAAAAAGGTGGCCACCAAGGGCTTCAAATCACTGGCCATGAACACAAAGTCAGCCTTGGATTGCGCCAATGGCAGCGCCTGACCCAGTGCAAAAGACACATCAGCCCCTGCCAACACAGGCCCGTCATTCAGACCATCGCCCACCATCGCAACCCGATGCCCTTGGGCCTGTTCCAGTTTCACTTGTTTGAGCTTTTCTTCAGGCGAACAAGCACCCATTGCATCGGCAATGTTCAAGCGCGCAGCAAGATGCGATACAGACGCTTGACCGTCTCCGGACAACACGCGAACGCGCAAACCCATTTGCATCAAAGCTTGCAACGTCGCTGACGCTTCCTCGCGAGGTGTTTCGGCAAACTCGAAGGTGGCCAACCAACCCGCATGGTCGCTGAGGCAGGCGAGCAACACATCACCCTGCATGGATGGCAAGCCGCAGAACGCTGCTGAGCCCAAACGCAGCTCGTTTCGATTGTCGACACTGCCCCTGTTGTCGCTTTGACGCCATGTCGCTTGAACGCCCTGCCCCGCAAATTCTTGAATGTTCTCCAACTGAGGCTGAACATCCGACGTGTGAACATTAGCGCGCACCAAAGACCTGGACACAGGGTGCAGGGAGTGCTTCGCCAATCCAGCCGCCAAAAACAAGGCATACTGTTCTGACACACCGTCTCGGGTGAGAATGCGCTGGAGACTAAAGTCCTCCTCGGTCAGGGTACCCGTTTTATCAAAGATCACCGTATCAACTTGGGACAAGGATTGAAGTGCTTGCAAGCCGCGCAACATAACCCCAGCGCGGGCCAAAGCACCTGCAGCAGATAACATGGCAGCCGGCGTTGCCAGCGACAAGGCACAAGGACATGTCACGATCAACACCGAGACCGCCACCATCAACGCATGCGCAGGACTGTATTGCCAACCCCAAGCTGCGGCCAGTGCGGCCACAAACAAGACGCCCCACAAAAAGGGTTTGGCCACCCGATCCGCTAACAAGGCCATGCTGGGTTTTGAAACCGCAGCACCTTCCATCAAAGTCACCATTTGACCGAATCGGGTTTGCTTGCCCACCGACAAGACTTGCACTTCCACCGTACCCGTTAAATTCAAACTGCCCGCCAACACGCGCTCTCCTGGCGATCGCGGCAAGGGTTTTGACTCTCCCGTCAAAAGCGCTTCATCCACTTGCGTTTCACCCTGCACGATGTTGGCATCCGCCGCAAAAGCTTCACCAGGCCTGACTTGAATGACATCTTGCACGCGCAAATGTCGCAGGGTCGTTAACTCCCAGAGGCCATTCAGGGACTTTCGGTGCACGGCATCCGGCAGTCTGTTCATGACGGCCTCTAACGCTCCTGCCGTTTTGTCGCGCAACCTGAGCTCTAACCAACGACCCGTGAGCAAAAAGAAAACGAACATGGTGAAGGAGTCAAAATAAACTTCTGCACCAAAAGGCCCCTGTGGCTCGAACGTGCCCATGGTGCTCACCACAAAGGTCACGCCCATGCCAATGGCCACGGGCAGGTCCATGCTGATTTTTCGCTGCTTCAAATCGAGCCATGCCGTTTTGAAAAAAGGCTTGCAAGAAAAAAACAAAACAGGCAGCGACAGCACCCATGAAGCCCAGCGTAACAACTGCACCATGTCAGGTGCGATGTCCTGGGGCTCACTCATGTAAACAGGGGTGGCGTACATCATGACCTGCATCATGCAAAGTCCCGCAACACCCCAGCGCCACAGCATTTTGCGAGCGTCTTCCCGGCGCGCTTCATTGGCCAAGGCATCATTGGCAGGGACAGTGCGATAGCCCAACTGAGCAACTGCCCTCATCCACTGCGAAGGCTGGGTTTGATCGGCCGACCAGACCACCCGGCCCCTGTGACTCGCTGCACTGATTTGCGCCGACTTGACACCGGGCACAGACATCAATGCCTCTTCAATGTTGATCGCACACGCGGTGCAATGCATGCCTTCAAACACCACACTGGAAGTCCATTGGCTGGGTTCCTGGGCACTGGCTTGACTGAAATCGGACCATTCCTGGGCATGATCTAGCAAGGACCATTGAGAGGTCAGAACCTCTAAGTCGGGAAGGAGTGCTTGCTGAGCCATGCCTTGAAGATAAGGGCACAAGCTTTCATGAAACTTGATTTACATCAAGGCGGGCGAAATTGAGAGTTTTAGACTTTGGTCATCACTTTAAAAGGAGCACAACATGTATGCACGTATTCTTGTTGCCACCGATGGCTCAACCTTGTCCAAAAAAGCAGTCGCCGACGCCATTGGCTTGGCTGCCACCTGCGGCGCAGAACTGATTGCCCTGAAGGTGGTGCCCCGGTATCCCCAGGCCTACTTTGAAGGCAGCATCCCCCTGAATGCCAAAGATGTGGCCCGCATTGAGGCCCAATGGACAGACGAGGCGCAAGCAGCAGTCGATGCTGTTCAAAAAGCGGCATCTGCCAAAGGCGTCAAAGCCAAGGGCGTGGTCAGCCGCTCCGACATCGTCTCCGACGCCATCATTGCAGCCGCCAAAAAACACAAAGCTGATTTGGTGGTGATGGCCTCACATGGCCGCAAAGGCATCAAGCGTTTGCTGCTGGGCAGTGAGACGCAACAAGTGCTGACACACTGCCATGTGCCAGTCTTGGTCTTACGCTGAGAATAAATTTTTGTGCTGATCGCGCAATAAATTTTTCTGCACTTTGCCCATGGTGTTTCGTGGCAGCTCCGGCACCACGAAACACTTTTTGGGGATCTTGAAATTGGCCAATTGCGATTTCAAAGTGGCAATGATGTGATCTGCATTCAATTGCGCACCTGCCTTGGCAATCACAATGGCCACACCCACTTCGCCAAAGTCTGGATGGGGCACACCCACCAAGGCGCTTTCAGCCACGCCTGGCATTTCATTGATGTAGCCTTCAATCTCGGCCGGGTAAACGTTGTAGCCTCCACTGATGATCAAGTCTTTGCTGCGCCCCACAATGGTCACATAGCCACGCTCGTCGATTTTGCCCACATCACCTGTTTTGAAATAACCATCTGAAGTGAATTCTTCTTTGGTTTTCTCGGGCATGCGCCAGTAGGCTTGAAACACGTTCGGGCCTTTGACCTGAATGTTGCCAATCTCACCCACAGGCAAAGCCTTGCCATCGTCGCCTTGCACCCGTAACTTCACGCCAGGCAATGGGAAACCTACGGTACCGCCGCGTCGCTCGCTTTGGCCGCCATGGCGTTTGTCTGCTGCATAAGGATTGGAGGTGAGCATGACGGTTTCGCTCATGCCGTAACGCTCCAAAATGGTGTGCCCTGTGCGTTGTTGCCACTCAGTGAAAGTTTCAATCAACAAAGGTGCAGAGCCTGCAATGAACAAGCGCATGTTGCGTGCAGCTTGCTTTGTCAAACCAGGCTCAGCCAAGAGGCGCACATACAAAGTAGGCACACCCATGAAGACAGTGGCTTCGGGCATTTTGGCAATGACAAATTTGGGGTCAAACTTGGCCATCCAAATCATTTTGCTGCCGTTGATGAGCGCGCCATGAATGGCCACAAACAAGCCATGCACATGAAAAATAGGCAATGCATGGATGAGCACATCGCCCTTTTTCCAACCCCAATAGGTCTTGAGTGTTTGGGCGTTGCTCAACATGTTGCCGTGCGTCAGCATGGCGCCTTTGCTGCGGCCCGTGGTGCCACTGGTGTACAAAATGGCGGCCAAATCATCAGCATCTTTGACGGCAATCTTGTGCTGGTCTTTTTGGTGAACGGCGCGCTCAAGCAGGCTGCCCGTGCGATCGTCGTTCAGGGTGAAGACGTGTTGCGTGCCAGCCTTGAAAGCAATCTTGCTGACCCATCCAAAATTGGCGCTGGTGCAAACCACCACAGCAGGTTCGGCATTGCCAATGAAGTATTCAATCTCAGCGCTTTGATAGGCTGTGTTCAATGGTAAAAAGACATACCCTGCCCGCAGTGTGGCCAGGTACAGCATCATAGCTTCCACTGACTTCTCAACCTGTACCGCAATGCGACTGCCTTTGGGCAACTTCAAGCCCTCCAACAGATTGGCCATCATGGCACTGGCACGGTCCAGGTCGCGCCAGCTGTAATTCAAGCCATGGTCTGTTTCAACTGCGATGGCATCTAGGTTGGATGGAAATGCCGCACGCAGGGCCGCAAACAAATTCTCTTGAGCCATTTTTAATCCAGTTTTGCGCCAGAGGCTTTCACCACTTGGCTCCATTTACGTAATTCAGATTTGATGAACGCGTCAAATTGTGCACCCGTCAAATTGGGGAAATCTGCGCCTTGTGCTGCCCAAACAGCCCTGGCATCATCACTTTGACAAGCTTTGCGCACTTCTTCGATCATGCGCCCTTGCGCCTCTGAGGGCGTCCCTTTGGGCGCCCAGATTCCGTACCAAGTACTCACCGTGTAATCAGGCAAGCCGACTTCAGATGAACAGGGTACATCTGGAAATGCAGGATTGCGCTTGGTACCAGAGACCATCAGCGCCTTGATTCTGCCACCCTTGATGTGAGCTGCCGAAGAACCCAAACCATCAAACATCATGTCGACATTGCCAGAAATCAAATCTTGCAAAGCTGGGCCTGCACCGCGGTATGGAATGTGGGTGATGAAGGTTTGCGTTTGCAGCTTGAACAGCTCCCCCGCCAAATGATGCGAGGTACCGCCACCAGCAGAACCATAATTGAGTCGACCTGGATTTTTCTTCACGAAATCCAGAAACTCTTTCATGTTGTTGGCGGCGACTTTTTTAGGGTTGACCACCAAAACCTGCGGCACGGCTGCCACAAAAATCAAAGGCACTAAATCACGTTCAAGGTCGTAATCAAGCTTGGGGTACATGCTAGGCGCGATGGTATGGTGAACCGCACCCATGAAGTAGTTGTAGCCATCAGGGGCTGCCTTGGCTGCAATGCCTGCACCCAAGGTACCGCCCGCACCACCTCGGTTGTCAATGATCAGTTGCTTGCCGGTTTGCTTTGAAAAAATGGCCGACAAGGGCCTGGCAAATGCATCCGTGCCGCCGCCTGCAGGGAAAGGCACGATCATGTTGACCGGTTTGGTTGGCCAAGCAGATTGGGCCAATGCGGGCATCAGCGGTGCTGCGGATGTGGCCGCGGCCCACTGCAACAGCGAGCGTCTTTGAATACCGTCTTTTGAAAACTGCATGTTTGTCTCCTTTGATCAAATGAAACCGACCCACCGATAAGTGTCAAGCATTCTTTGGCTTGTTCACCGCAACGTACAAAATCACACCCAGCAACATCATGGGCACACACAACCACTGCCCCATGCTGAGCCCCATCGACAACAAGCCGAGGTGCGCATCGGGCTCTCTGAAAAACTCGGCAATGAAGCGAAGGCTGCCATAGCCCATCAAAAACACAGCCGATACTTGACCCATGGGCCTGTCTTTGCGCGCAAAGAGCCACATCACCACAAACAGGAGCAGGCCTTCTAGCAAGAATTGGTAAATTTGCGAAGGATGCCTGGGAAAGTCTCCTGCCCCTCTAAAAACCATGCCCCAAGGCAAGTCGGCATCCGCTTGGCGCCCCCATAACTCACCATTGATGAAGTTACCGATGCGTCCGGCTGCCAAACCCGTTGGAACACAGGGCGCCACAAAGTCCATCACCTGGAAAAAAGGGCGTTGTCGTGTTTTGGCAAACCACACCATGGACGCCATCACACCCAACAAGCCTCCATGAAAACTCATACCGCCTTGCCAAACATAGGCCACTTCGAGGGGGTGCGAGAAATAGTAGGCGGGTTGATAAAACAAGCAATAACCAATGCGGCCACCCAACACCACGCCCAAAACACCCGCAAACAAGATGTCTTCCACATCCCTCAGGGTCCATTGGGGTAAGCGCGAATAGGGCTCGTGCTGAAGACGTTTGCTGGCCAAAAGGAAAAACAAGCCAAATGCGGCAAGGTAGGTCAGGCCATACCAGTGAACAGCAATGGGCCCCACTTGCAGCGCCACAGGGTTAATTTGGGGGTGAATCAACATGGGGGGAGATTGTGCCCTGTTCATGGACCCCGATGCACCCTTATATGCCCTAAGTTCTAGGGGTTCTTCCTGACTCTCCCTTAGAATGACCACCCTAGGCTTAAATTCTTGACCCAATCAGACACCTAACATGAGCGAAAAAATCATCCCCATCCAACCCGCTGGCGCCATCAATCGCCGCAGTGCCAACATCACGCAAGGCAAATCACGGGCGCCCAATCGCTCGATGTACTACGCCATGGGCTACGAAGAAGGTGATTTTGTGAAACCTATGGTGGGCGTGGCCAACGGTCACAGCACAATCACCCCTTGCAACAGCGGTTTACAAAAACTGGCAGACGCTGCAGTGGCAGGCATTGAAGAAGCCGGTGGCAACGCTCAGATTTTTGGTACGCCCACCATTTCTGATGGTATGGCCATGGGCACCGAAGGCATGAAGTATTCCTTGGTTAGCCGCGAAGTGATTTCCGACTGCATCGAAACCTGCGTGCAAGGCCAATGGATGGACGGCGTCTTGGTGGTGGGTGGCTGTGACAAAAACATGCCCGGCGGCATGATGGGCATCTTGCGCGCCAATGTGCCAGCTATCTATGTGTATGGCGGCACCATTCTGCCAGGCCGCTATCAAAACAAAGACCTCAACATCGTGAGCGTGTTTGAAGCTGTGGGTCAAAACGCTGCGGGCAATTTGAGCGACTTCGATTTGAAAGAAATCGAAAAGCGCGCCATTCCTGGCACCGGCTCATGCGGTGGCATGTACACGGCCAACACCATGTCTTCTGCGTTTGAAGCACTGGGCATGTCACTGCCATTCTCCTCCACCATGGCCAACCCCCATGACGAGACCAAAAACTCGGCCAAAGCATCAGCCAAGGTTCTGATTGAAGCCATCAAGAATGACTTGAAGCCCCGCGATATCGTCACCAAAAAATCGATTGAAAATGCAGTGGCAGTGATCATGGCCACTGGTGGTTCGACCAACGCGGTGTTGCACTTCTTGGCCATCGCTCACACCGCCGGAGTGGAGTGGACCATTGACGACTTTGAGCGCATGCGTAAAAAGATTCCCGTCATTTGCGACTTGAAGCCAAGCGGTCAATATTTGGCCGTTGACTTGCACCGCGCCGGCGGTATTCCGCAAGTCATGAAGGTCTTGCTGAAGGCAGGTTTATTGCATGGCGATTGCATCACCATCACCGGCAAAACAGTGGCCGAAAACTTGCAAGACATTCCAGACGCACCTCGCGCCGACCAAGATGTCATTCGCCCCATCGACAAGCCCATGTACGCAGAAGGCCACTTGGCCATTCTGAAAGGCAACTTATCACCAGAAGGTGCTGTGGCCAAAATTACCGGCTTAAAGAACCCTGTCATCACAGGCCCTGCCCGCGTGTTCAACGATGAGCAGTCTGCATTGCAAGCCATTTTGGACGGCAAGATCAAAGCTGGTGACGTGATGGTCTTGCGTTACCTTGGCCCCAAAGGCGGCCCCGGCATGCCCGAAATGTTGGCCCCCACAGGCGCGCTCATTGGTGCCGGTTTGGGCGAAAGCGTGGGCCTGATTACCGATGGCCGCTTCTCTGGCGGCACCTGGGGCATGGTGGTAGGTCACGTGGCCCCTGAAGCCGCAGCTGGCGGCACCATTGCGTTTGTCAACGAAGGCGACTCCATCACCATCGACGCCCACAAACTGATTTTGGAATTGAACGTGCCTGAGGCAGAAATTGCCAAGCGCCGTGCCAACTGGACTGCGCCCGCACCGCGTTACACACGGGGTGTGCAAGCCAAGTTTGCGTTCAATGCTTCAAGCGCCAGCAAAGGCGCTGTGCTTGATTTGTATTGATCGGCACATGGCGAACTTTGCAAGGTCTTGCTTTCAAAGTGTGCGGTGGGGTTTGACAGCGTCAGCCCTCGCCTGCACAGTGTGCTTGCCCGTTTGGGCAGACCAAGCTTTGGCGAGCAAAAAGAACTGCATGGGTTGCCATGCTTTAGAACGGAAAATGGTCGGACCGTCTTACAAAGACGTTGCTAAAAAATATGCAGCCGACCCCAATGCGTCTGACAAACTGGCGCTCAAAATTCAACAAGGTGGCGCCGGTGTTTGGGGGCCTGTGCCCATGCCCAGCAATCCGCAAGTCAATGAAAAAGAGGCCAAAACTTTGGCCTCTTGGATTCTCAGCTTGAAGTAATCTTCAAAGGCCGATGGCCGCAATGCCGGCTTTGGCAATTTGCGCATCTTCGTTGGACTTCACGCCGCTGACGCCCACAGCACCCAAGCAGAAGCCATCTTTCATGATCGGCACGCCACCTTCCAGCAAACCTTCAACTTCAGGTGCTGACAAAAAGGACACGCGACCGCCATTGATCACATCTTCGTAAATTTTGCTTTCACGGCGACCCAAGGCTGCTGTTTTGGCTTTGGCAGGTGCAATGTGTGCGGAAATGGGCGGCGCGCCATCCAAACGTTGGAAATGGAACAAATGGCCACCCGCATCCACAATGGCAATGCTCACAGCCCAATTGTTCTTTTGGGCTTCCGCTTGGGCAGCGGCTGCAATGGCTTGGATGTCTGACAGTTCGAGGCTGGATTGAGTTTTCATGGTTCTGTGGAGGTGAAAAAATGATCCGCAAGGATACCTCAGGCAAGGGATCTCATTGCATTCACTCAGGTCACTACACAAAAGACCCTGAATACTTCGGCAAATAGGGCATTTTGGGTTACAAGCCCTACAATTTGCATACCCGATACAGGGTGGATTATTAGGAGTTCACACATGAGCGATCTTCAAAACATTGAACAACCCAGCTGGGGCGACGTAGTCAGCACGCCAGCAGAGCGCAACAAGGTCATGCGCAACACCTATTGGTTGTTGGCACTGAGCCTCTTGCCAACCGTCTTGGGCGCTTGGCTTGGCGTGGCCACAGGCATCACGCAGTCTTTGGGTGGTGGCCTAGGTTTGGTCGTCTTCTTGGGCGGTGCCATTGGCTTTATGTTTGCCATCGAGAAGACCAAAGACTCCTCCACAGGCGTGTTTGTCTTGCTGGGCTTTACGTTCTTCATGGGCCTCATGCTTTCTCGCATGATTGCCATGGTGCTGGGCTTTAAAAACGGCGCAGACCTCATCATGACGGCCTTTGCGGGCACTGCAGGCGTGTTTGCTGTGATGGCTACTTTGGCCAGCGTCATCAAGCGCGACTTGTCTGGCATGGGCAAGTGGTTGTTTGTCGGCGCCTTGGTCTTGATGGTCGGTGGCATCGTCAACATCTTTGTAGGCTCTACAGCTGGCATGATGGCCTTGTCGGTGGCTGCCATCGGTATTTTCAGCGCCTACATGTTGTACGACCTGAAGCAAATTTTGGATGGTGGTGAAACCAATTACATCAGCGCCACCCTCATGCTTTACATGGACTTGTTCAACGTGTTCCAAAGCCTGCTGGCCTTGTTGGGCATCATGGGCGGCGAGCGCGACTAAGAGCGACTAAGGGCACATAGCGCCAAGCCTTTGGGCTTGGTCACTGTCAAAGCATCTGAGTTGTCAAAGGCTCAGATGCTTTTTTTCAATCAATTCGCTCAAATACCGCCATGCTTTCCACGTGGGCGGTGTGTGCAAACATGTTGATCACGCCGGCACTGAGGCAACGGTAGCCAGCTCTGTGGACCAACAGGCCCGCATCACGGGCCAAGGTGGCGGGGTTGCAGCTGACATACACAATGCGTTTTGGAAATTGCCATTGACCGCGCAATTCGGTGTTTTCGTGCAACTCAGCCAAAGACTTGGCCAAAGCAAAAGCACCCTCTCGGGGCGGATCGATCAGCCACTTGTCAGCAATGCCATCGGCCATCAGCATCTCGGGCGTCATTTCAAACAAATTGCGCGCAATGAATTGGGTTGGTGCCAACGGCTTGCCCGCACCTCGCATGCCTTGATTGCGCGCAAAATTGTCGCGTGAGCGCGCCACCAAGGTTTCTGATCCTTCGATGCCCACCACTTCTTTGGCCGTGGTGGCAATCGGCAATGTGAAATTACCCAAGCCACAAAACCAATCGATCACGCGTTCCTGAGCTTCAGGCTTGAGTAAACGCAAAGCGCGTGTCACCAAGACTCGGTTGATGTGAGGATTGACCTGCGTGAAATCGGTGGGCTTGAAAGGCATGTGAACGCCAAAATCGGGCAGGTCGTATGACAATTCAGGACCACCCTCGTCCATCAACTTCACGGTGTCCGGGCCTTTGATTTGCAACCACCATTGAACGTCATGTTGTTTTGCGAACGCACGCAAGCGTTCTTGATCGGCCTGTGTGAGTGGCTCGAGATGTCGCAGCACCAAGGCAGTGACCGTGTCGCCTTGGGCCAATTCAATTTGGGGCACAGTTTCACGCGCATCCATGCCAAAAATAAGTTCTCGCAAAGCCATCAGCATGGCGCTGATGTTGGGCGGTAAAACGCGGCAGGTTTTGATATCGGCCACATAGCGACTCTTGCGCTCGTGAAAGCCGATCAAAACTTCGCCTTTTTTGTGAACGTATCGGACCGACATGCGGGCACGGTATCGGTAACCCCAGCTGGGCCCTTCCATAGGACGCAGCAAATTTTCAGGTTTGACTTTGCCCAAGTGCCACAAGTTGTCTTCGAGGACACGTTGCTTGACCGCCACTTGCGCACTGGCTTCCAGGTGCTGCATTTTGCAACCACCGCATGCACCCGCATGCAATCCAAAATGCGGACAGCCAGGCTTCACACGTTGTGAAGATTCATGATGAACGGCAGTGACAACACCCGCCTCCCAATTGTTTTTCTTGCGATGAACATTGACAGACACTTGCTCAAACGGCAGTGCGCCTTCTACAAAAACAACTTTACCATCAGGGCGCCTGGCAATGCCTTGGGCCTCCATGTCGAGCGCATCAATGTGCAACCAACCTTCAGGCAAATCAGTGCGGCCAAAGACGATCTCTTGTGTTTGTTCTTCTCTCGAAGAATCGCTTTGTTTGCTCATGGACGTGAAGGCAAAAATTTAGAAGGGTCGACAGGTTTGCCTTGCTTGCGAATTTCAAAATGCAACTTCACACGATCGGCATCCGAACTTCCCATCTCTGCAATGCGTTGACCTTTGACCACGGCTTGATCTTCTTTAACCAGCAAACTTTGGTTGTGCGCGTAGGCTGTGAGGTAGGTGTTGTTGTGCTTCAAGATCACCAAGTTGCCATAACCTCTGAGGCCCGAACCCGCATACACCACCTTACCGTCGGCAGCTGCCAGCACGGGGTCGCCCGCCTTGCCTGCAAAGTCTAGACCCTTGTTTTTGGCTTCATCAAAGCCAGCCAAGATTTGACCCGAATGCGGCCATGCAAAAGTCAAACCATCCTCGGCATTGTTGGATGTTGAAGGCGCTTGGGGTGCAGGCTGGGGGCTTTGTTGGGGAGGTGCGGCAGCAGGCTTTGGGGCAGCAGCCACTTTGGTCTCTACAGGCAAAGGTGCCACACGAAGGACCTGGTCAACTTCAATCACGTTGGGGTTGTCTAGGCCATTCCATTTGGCAATGTCGCGCCAAGCTTGTCCATGGTCCAGGGCAATTTTGGTCAGGGTGTCACCTGGTCGAACGCTGTAGTAGCCTGGCTTGCCTGCATTCTCAGAACCGGGCAAGGATGCCCCCATCGAAATAGGCGTGCTGACAGCACCCGTGCTTGGATTGGCTTGAGGCGCAGGGGCTTTGGCAGTGCGCGAACTGCTTTGGCCAGCCACACGGTCTTCTACAGGAATAGGGCCACGCGGCTTTGAACTACAGCCCACCAACGTAGCCAATGCTGAAAAACAAACTACCGTCAAAACGTGACGGACACCTATCAATTTCATGCCAAATCCTTCAGGAGACACCCGATTTTAGAGGGACAAAGTGAACGGCTTCGAGCACGTTTTGCTTGAAGCCCTGGGGGGTCTTGTCGATCACCATCAAAGCTTGCTGACCACTGGCAGTCACAGTCGGCGCAACCAAACGGCCACCAACGGCCAATTGATCGAGCCAAGCTTGAGGCACAGACTCGCCTCCCGCTGCAGAAATGATCGCAGCATAGGGCGCACCTTTGGGATACCCCAGCATGCCGTCGCCAAACAACAGGTGCACATTGGCCAAACGAAAGTGCCTTAAATTGGCACGCGCTTTTTCGTGCAAACCTTTTAATCGCTCAATGCTATAGACCTCGGTGGCCACATGACTTAAGACTGCCGCTTGATAACCACAACCCGTGCCAATTTCCAGCACGCGACCCAACTTGCCATCGGCGCCTTCGCGCAACAGCTCGATCATGCGAGCCACCACATTGGGTTTGGAAATGGTTTGCCCCAAACCGATGGGCAAGCTCGTGTCTTCGTAGGCTTGCGCGACCAAGGCACTTTCGACAAACCGATGACGCTCAACCGTGCCCATGGCTTGCAAAACCATGGGGTCCTGCAGTCCTTGCGCTGCCAACTTTTGCACCATGCGCTGTCGCACAGCGCTAGAGTCCATGCCCAAGTTTTGAGACAGCATGGGCGCAGGCTTGATGTCAGATTGAAGTGCCGTTTTCACTGGCGCATTGGTTTTCAGCGAGCGAGGCGCAGGCGAGGCCTTCTCTAACTTAAGCGGAAACCCAGGTCGTTGCGCCATCAAGCACCCCAGACCTTTAACTTGGACAAGTTTTGCGACCACATGCCGACGTTCTCATGGTCCGTTAAATCGACCTTCAAAGGCGTGATGGTGACGTGACCATTTTTAGCAGCATGGAAATCGGTGCCCTCGCCATCGTCCATGGCTTCACCCGCATTGCCAATCCAGTACATGGTTTCGCCGCGCGGACTGAGCTGTGTAATGACGGGTTCGGCAGCATGCCGTCGGCCCAAACGGCACAGCTTGGCATTTTTCAAATGGGCCGAAGTGTTAGGGATGTTGACATTCAAGAGCCACGGTGACTTGCCAATCAACTGCGCTTCTTCAAATTGCGCCACCATGTTTTTGGCAAACTCGGCCGCTTGGTCTAAGTGAGCCCAACCCTTTTCAGTTTGTGAAAACGCCAGCGCAGGGATGCCAAACAAGTACCCTTCCATGGCTGCGCCTACGGTGCCAGAGTAAAGGGTGTCGTCGCCCATGTTGGCACCGTTGTTGATGCCAGAGACAACCAAGTCAGGGCGATAGCCCAACAAACCCGTCAATGCAATGTGCACACAGTCTGCAGGCGTTCCGTTGACATATCGAAAACCGTTTTCGCCTTGCCGAACATAAAGCGGGGAATGCAAGGTCAAAGCGTTGGACTTGGCGCTGTTGTTGTGCTCGGGCGCCACCACTTCAACATCGGCCACTTGTTTGAGGGCGTGGTAAAGCGCCACAATGCCGTCAGCACGGTATCCGTCGTCGTTGGAAATGAGAATTTTCATGGGGGTGTCCTAGCCCTCAATTGTAGGTCGCTACCGAGACATCCCGATGACGACCTGGGCCTTTATATTCAAGGAATTGTGTGTTTTTGAGGAGAATTTCTGTGCACGCTTGGCTTTGTGAAAATCCCGTCGGCGTTGAGGCTTTAACTTGGAAAGAGTTGCCCACGCCAAGTCCGCAGGCCGGTCAAGTCCTGATCCGCATTGAAGCGGCCAGTCTGAACTTTCCAGACCTCTTGATCGTTCAAAACAAGTACCAAATGAAACCCGACCTGCCCTTTGTGCCAGGGTCGGAATATGCCGGTGTGATTGAAGCCGTTGGCGAAGGCGTGACCCACCTCAAGGTCGGTCAATCCGTGGCCTGTTTGTCGGGCACCGGTGGCTTTGGCACCCACACCTTGGCTCCGGCCAAGTTGTGCATGCCCCTCCCTGCTGGTTTTCCCGCTGTCGACGCCGCAGCCTTCATTATGATTTACGCCACCTCGCACCACGCCCTGATCGACCGAGCCGCCCTCAAAGCGGGCGAAACAGTGTTGGTCTTGGGAGCTGCGGGCGGCGTGGGAACAGCGGCCATTCAAATTGCCAAGGCCGCAGGTGCGCGCGTCATTGCAGCTGCCTCAACCGATGAAAAATGTGCGCTTTGCAAATCCTTAGGCGCCGATGAAACCATTAACTACACCACACAAAACATGCGTGAGGTTTTGAAAACCCTCACGGAAGGCAAAGGCCCCGATGTCATTTACGACCCTGTGGGGGGTGACTTTGCAGAGCCGGCTTTCCGCTCCATTGCTTGGCGCGGTCGTTACTTGGTGGTGGGCTTTGCAGCCGGCCCCATCCCTGCCGTGCCCTTCAACTTGGCCTTGCTCAAAGGTGCCTCCATTGTGGGTGTGTTCTGGGGCGACTTTGCGCGCCGCGAACCCCAAGCCAATGCCGCCATGATGGCCGAATTGGCACAGTGGTATGCCCAAGGCAAAGTCAAACCCGCCATTGACCGCACCATGCCCATGAGCGACCTGAAGGCCGCTTATGCGCACATGGGCTCACGCGGTGTGATGGGCAAATTGGTGATGGTCAACTAAGGCCTCACCCTTCGAGCAGCTTAGCCCTGCTTTTTCTTTTGAAAAGCAGGGTCGTAGCGACGAAGCCAATTGAAGAACTCGTGGTACCACACCACGTTGTTGGCGGGCTTCAAAATCCAGTGGTTTTCGTCAGGGTACCAAAGCAGCCTTGCGTCCACACCTTTGGCTTTGAGCGTGTTGTAGTAGGCCAAGCCTTGCGCGTCGGGCACGCGGTAATCTTTGGCGCCATGGATCACCAAGGTGGGCGTTTTCATGGTGGCGGCAAACGCATGGGGACTTTGCGCATGAATCTTCTTCATGTTGTCCCAATAGGATGCGCCCAGCTCTTGCGGATGCCAACCGTAGGCATCGTCTGAGAACATGCCCACCCAGTCAAAACAACCTGCATGGCACACGTAGGCTTGGTAACGGCCAGGCTTCACATGTGCATTCATCCAGGCCACCATGTAGCCGCCGTAGCTGCCACCTGTGGCAAAGACCCGCTCTTTGGCAATCCAAGGTTTTTTGCGCAACCAATCGGTACACGCTTCCATGTCTTGCAACTCGAGTTGCCCCCACTTGTGCGTGATGGCATCCAAGAACTTGAAACCAAAACCCGATGAGCCGTGGTAGTTGACGTTGGCCACCACATAACCTTGCGCTGCAAACACATGGTAGTTCCAGCGCCAATGCCAAACATCGCCCGGTCCGGTGTGAGGACCGCCATGGATGGTATGCAGCAAGGGGTATTTTTTGTCCTTCTTGAAGCCAGGTGGAAAGTGCAGCCACACCTGAACATCGTCACCTTGGGCGCCCTTGAACCAGTGCTCTTCGGTATCACCCATGGCAACGCCATTCAAGAGATCGTCATTGAAAGACTCCATCCTGGCCGAGACTGGTGCTGCCGCATGGCCTGCCTCATCAACACCTTGAACATGAATGCGTCCAGGATGAATGGCCCTGTCGCACAAAGACACCAAACGACCCGCCGCCATGTCAAAGGCATGCACCGTGCCGCCTTCAACCACGCGACTGACCTTGTGGCTGGCCACATCGAATCGCCAAACATGCTGACGACCTTGGTCTTCTGCCTTGCACAGCAAGGCGCTGCCGTCGTTGGTCCACATCAACGGCGCTTGGGGTTCACGGTCCCACTTGTCGCTGAGAATATTCCAAGCCAGTGCACGCTGGCTTGCACCCGAACTTGTTGGCAACCTCATGCAAGCCAAGCGATTGGGTTGCGTGTTGCTGATTTTCTGGTGCGAGGCCAAGAAGGCCAATTGCAAACCATCTGCACTGTAAACAGGTGCAGAAAAATCCCAGGCGCGGTCATTCAACACACTTTGAATGCGTTGCGCTTTGTTGCCGCGCAATTCAATTTGCGCCAAGGCCATGCGAGGGGCTGGATTTTGACCGCGGTCTGGATCGTGCACGAAGGCAATGCTTTTGCCGTTGGGTGCAATGACAAAATCATTCGCACCTGTGTCGCGGCGCTGCAATTCAAAATCGCTGCCCTCCAACAAGTCGTGCACACTGCCTGTTGCAATGTCCAAAACACACAAATGCGGCACGCGGTTCATGGGCAGGTTGTGATCCCAATGTCTGTAAACCGCATCTTCCGTGGCGAAAGCAGTGTCTTTGACCGCCGACACTTCTTTGAGTTTGTCGGCTTGCGCTTTAAAACCTTTCAAGTGGGGCCAGACCCAGGTCACAAAGGCAATGCGTTGGCCATCTGGAAACCACTTGAAGTCATTGACCCCGGTGGGCACATGACCCGCACGGCGCGCCTCACCCCCGTCGGGTGGGATGAGGTAAAGCTGAGGCTCTTGGTCTTTTTGACCGTTCTGTTCACGTTTGGCCACAAAAGCGATCCAGTCCCCATTCGGAGAAAACTGCGGCCGCCCGTCTTTGTCGCCACATTGGGTCAACTGACGCGGCTTCCCACCCAATGTGGACAACAGCCAAATGGCGCTTTGAATGTTGTTTTCTTTGACGGAGGGTTGCGCCACCGCACAGACAGCTTGCGCACCATCAGGGCTGATGCTGGGTGCGCCAAGGCGCTTGAGTTGCCACATCAACTCCACGGTGAGTTGTGAGCGAGAGACCTTGGTCGTAGATGTCGATTGTGAAACAGCCATGTTCAAAAACTCCCCTTTTGTGAATCTGTTAAAAAACCTGCGCAACCAAATTGTCAATGGCCTGTGCAAGTTCAAAGTCTTTGGTGCTCAGGCCCTGCACATCGTGCGTCCACAACTTGATGCGAACGGTCGTATAGGCCGATACCATTTCTGGATGGTGATTGTGTTGTTCAGCCAACTCACTCACCTTGACCAACATCGCAATGGCTGTTTTGAAGTTTGCAAAGCGCCACTCCTTGGTGATGCAGGATTCCGATACAGCATGCTGCCATTGATGGAGGTTTTTCATGCACGCTTCAATTTGGTCAGGATCAAGTCGTTCGAGTGTCATGTGTGCCAATGCCTTATTCGTTGCTGAATTGGGTTTGCATTCTGTGCATGGCGCCATCCTTGAATTCAAGTTCGCAACGCGATGGCATGGGCAAGAGCGCATTCAAAGTTTCACGAACTGCCTTCAACCGCGGATCGCCGTCGTGCGCATCGTCTGTCGTGTCGTTGATGCAAAAGAAATGAAGTCGGCCAAACAGGCTTTGAAGTTGTTGGAGGGTCTGCGTTTGCAACACGTCGCCGGTTGCAATGTAGAGGTGCGAGTGGTCGATGGTTTTCGCAAAACCATGCGCCAGAGCCCAACGCAGCACGAAGTCTGAAACGATGGTGGGCTTGTTCCAAGTCCGAAACACGGTTGATCGCACTTGCTCAAATAATTCTGGCGCATCGCGCTCGATCTCCAAGAGCACGGACTTCAACATGGGCCTTGGAGAGTGCGAAAACGTTCTGGGTGTGTGCTGGTAATCAAAGTCTGGCGAACGGGCCATTGGCGCCTTGTTCGATGACGATTGATCAACTTTACTTTGAAGCCACTCTTTGGACAAGCGACTGGCATTTTCCAGAGAAGTTGATTCAAGCTGCAATTGGCTGCCTTCAACTTCAGGCTCGTCAGACCAAGAAACATAAAAGCCATCTTCGTAGAACCAATCGTCCAAACAAACCGGCGCACCGAAGAACACGTCATCGTTCAAATAGAAATAGCGCTCAGACAGGCCTGGAATGTGGTGAATGTAGGACTCAATGTTGCCAGAGTCGAAGGTGGGCAATGCGGAATGGGGAATGAGTTGATGGTGATCAACCAAAGTGATGTGATTGGAAGCCTGAAACCAATCGGGCACTTGCCCATCCGTCACGATGTAGATGTGACCGTGCTGCGGGAAAAATTTTTCAAGTGCGCGCAAACTGAAGCGCAATTCATCATTGTCGCGGTACCGGCCTTCAACATTGCCAAAGATGGCAACGCTGGCAGTGTCTACAGCGGCCAGATCACGCGCATGTTTCTCACGCTTTGCGCGCCATTCATCATCTTTGCCGTTGACCCACAGGTAAACGATGTCAATTGGGCTTTTGATTTGGTTTGACAATTGAATCAAGATGGAATGATGAAAATCGGAGTTTGCAATTAAACCTAAATTTCAAACGCACTGTTGCAAAGGGGGTTACTGAACACATGTTTTACATCGGTCGGCGTCGATACAAAGAAAAAGGCCTGCAAGAAAACTTGCAAGCCTTTTGAATCTTTGGGGTGGCTGATGGGGCTCGAACCCACGACAACAGGAATCACAATCCTGGACTCTACCAACTGAGCTACAGCCACCGTAGAAGCGGGATTATAGCCCAAAGAATTTCAAATTCAGGCGCCCTGCGCTTCCGATTTGGCTTTTTCAGGGCTTGGTTTGGTGACCAAAATCTCGGCCTTCAACATGGATTTGAGCTGTGCCAAATACGCTTGCGTTTCGGCCGAACCCCAAAGCTGTGTGAATTGTTGCTGGGCTTGCACCATCAAGTCCTTGTTCTCAGATTCTGGTGGCAAGACTTTGGTGACGCGAATGACTGCGTAACCCTGTGTGCCCAAATCAACCCCTTGCGCTACAGGAAGCTTGGAAGGATCGACCTTCAAAGCAGCGTCAACCACTTGGGGCAATTGTCTTTGCGTTTTTTCACGCGACAAGACAATGGCATTGGGCAGGCCATCTGTCCCTGTGTTGTTCTTTAATGCGGCCAAACGTTGTTCACCTTGCGCTTTGGCCAACGAAGCGGCCTTTTCTTGCGTCACATTGCGCTTGACGATGTCTTTGACTTCGGCAAAGGGCAACACTGCAGCAGGATGGTATTTGACAACACGCGCCGCCACCAAGGTGCTGGGTGCCACTTCAATGGCTTCTGTGTTGCGCTGCTTTTGCAAAGATGCTTCGCTGAACACAGCCTGCAACAAACCAGGATGGTTGATGGGGTTCTTGGTTTGCGAAGTTGCTGGCGCAGGGTTGCGGCCCACTTTAGAAGCCTGTTGAATGCTGAGCTTCAACTTCTCAGCAACAGGCTTCAAACTGTCTGATTGTTCATAAACCGTGTTGGAAAATGTTTCAGCCAGCTCAGCATATTTGCGCTGTGCTTGTTGCTTTTTCAAATCGGCTTCGAGCGAAGGACGCAATGACTCAAAACTGGGTGCTTTGGGCGCCTTGATGTCTGTCAATTGAATGATGTGATAACCAAATTCGGATTCGACCACATCGCTGATGTCTGCTTTTTTCATGCTGAATGCAGCATCTTCAAAGGCTTTGACCATGGCACCACGGCCAAAGAAATCGAGGTCACCACCCTTGACGGCAGAACCGGGGTCTTGCGAGTTTTTGCGCGCCAGCTCGGCAAAGCTGGCAGGCTTGGCCTTGACGGTTTTTAACAAAGCCTCTGCTTTTGCACGGGCCGCTTTTTTCTCCGCTTCAGGTGCGTCTTTGGCTGCAGTGATCAAAATGTGACTGGCACGACGTTCTTCTTTGCCTGACAAGCGCTGCAAGTTTTGTTCGTAATATGTTTTGAGATCTTGCTCATTGACCGTGACAAGTTGCTTCAAGCTGTCGGTGTCCAGCACCACATATTCAATGTCTGCAGTTTCTGCAGACTGAAATTGAGCTGTGTTTTTTTCGTAAAACGCCTGCAACTCTGCATCGGTGATGCTTACTTTGTTCAGAAAGTCTGCAGCTGGGAAATTCAAAATTTGAACTTCACGGCGCTGCATGAACGCATTCATGGCCGTTTGCGTTTGAGCTGGCGTGGCATAGGCTGAAGCTTGAACACCTTGAATCACTTGGCGGCTGGACAAATCTGCGCGCACTTGCAATTCGAACATTTCGGGGGTCATGCCTTGTGAAGCGGCCAATTGCTTGTAACGCTCCATGTCTAACTTGCCATCGGGTCCGCGAAGTGCGGCAATTGCAGGACTTTGCTGCAACTCACGGGCAAGGCGTGTGTCGCTGGCGACCAATTGCAGTTTTTGTGCAGCGGCGGCAATCACTTGCTCACGCACCAATCGCTCCAAGGTAGCGTATTTGGCCTCTGGCGTGTCAAACATTTTGACATCGATGTTGGGCATGGAAGCACGAATACGGTCAACCTCTCGCTTGTGCGCTGCATCCCACTCGGCTTGCACAATTTTGTTGCCATTGACTTTGGCCACCACGGCACCTTTGTCATTGAAGCGGCTGTAGCCCTCAATGCCAAACATCACAAAGGACGGGATGATGAGCAAGAACAACAAGCCCATCATGATCTTGGTGTTGTTACGGACAAAATCAAACATGTGAGAACTCTCAGTAAAGTTTCGCGGTCAAAGTCTTGAAAGACAAAAGGCGAACAATTTGTTCGCCTTTGCTTGAGGGGTGGTGGGTGATGACGGGCTCGAACCGCCGACCTACGCCTTGTAAGGGCGCCGCTCTACCAACTGAGCTAATCACCCCCTTGATCAAAGATTAATTCAAGGCGTCTTTCAAGGCCTTACCTGGACGGAATTTAGGCACCTTGGCAGATTTGATCTTGATGGCAGCGCCAGTACGTGGGTTGCGGCCAGTGCGAGCAGCACGCTTGGTGACGGCGAACGTACCGAAACCAACCAGGGCAACTGTGCCGCCCTTTTTCAATGTGGTGCGAACGGCGCCGATGGTGGCTTCCAATGCGCGGCCGGCAGCAGCTTTTGAAATGTCTGCTTGTTTAGCAATGTGCTCGATCAATTCTGTCTTGTTCATACAAAGAGCCTTAGAAAAAAATTTGAGCACTCAAATGAATGAGTGACTCATCATGTTAAAAATTTGTTTTTTGAAGATTCTGAAACTTCTTAGACAAAGCATTGTCTCCGCGATGCAATTTGTCAACTTCAATTTAGGCAGACAAACCGCGTCTGTCAAATGAATTTGTGTCTACAAACCGCAAAGCGAAACGAATTCTAGACGCAAACTCAATGGCAATGAGGGCTTGACTGAAAAATTTTTTTTAAATATATAAACTAGTTCCGAAAAGTTCTCACAATGCGGCCGCAATGGCTTTGCCAACGTCCTGCGTATTAGCACTTCCCCCAATATCCGCCGTCCGGGGTGCACCGCTATTGGGCGCCAAAACTTTTTCAATGGCAGCCAACACAGCATCGTGCGCGGGTTTGCAGCCTAAAAATTCCAGCATCATGGCGCCACACCAAATTTGGCCAATGGGGTTGGCAATGTTTTTGCCCGCAATGTCAGGGGCTGATCCATGCACAGGTTCAAACAAAGAAGGATGGGTGCGATCGGGATTCAAATTGGCACTGGGCGCAATGCCAATGGTGCCCGTGCAGGCCGGACCCAAATCACTCAAGATGTCGCCAAACAAATTACTGGCCACCACCACATCAAAAAAGTCGGGGCGTTGCACAAAGTGGGCCGTCAAAATGTCAATGTGGAACTTGTCGACATTGACGCCGGGATAGTTCTTGGCCATCTCAACCACACGCTCATCCCAATAAGGCATGGTGATGGCAATGCCGTTGGATTTGGTGGCACTGGTCAAATGCTTTTTAGGACGCGACTGCGCCAATTCAAAAGCAAACTTCAGCACCCGATCCACACCCACGCGTGACATGACTGTTTCTTGCATCACAATCTCGCGCTGCGTGCCAGGGAACATGCGGCCACCGATGCTGGAATACTCACCTTCTGTGTTTTCGCGCACGATGTACATGTCAATTTCACCGGGCTGACGAGGCGAGCCATCGCGGCGCACCACGGGGGCAATGATGCCGGGCATCAAACGCGCAGGACGCAAATTGATGTATTGATCAAACTCGCGGCGGAACAACAACAGCGAACCCCAGAGTGAGACATGGTCAGCGATTTTCTCTGGCCAACCCACAGCGCCAAAGTAGATGGCGTCGTGACCCCCTATTTGGTCTTTCCAGTTGTCGGGCAGCATTTGACCGTGCTTTTCAAAGTAATCCCAACTGGAAAAATCGAAGTGATCAAACTTCAAATCCAGATTGAACTTGCTGGCCGCTGCTTCCATCACGCGCAAGCCTTCGGGCATCACTTCTTTACCAATGCCATCACCGGCAATCACAGCAATTCGTTTTTGACTCATGTTCTTTCTCCTTCAGGAATTTTGGCAGGTCGAACCACCCAACTGACACCCCATGCCGTCAGCGCGATGCCCATCAATGTCACCACAGTGATCGGCTCATCAAACAATACCCAAGCCATCATGGCTGTGCAAGGGGGCACCAGGTACATCAAGCTGGAAACTGAGGCGGCTGCGCCTTTTTGAATCAACAAGTAAAGCAATGAGCTGCCGCCTAGCGTCAGACCCAAAACCGACCAAGCCATGGCGCCCATCAATTCTTGATTCCATTGCATGGGTTCAGTCTCCAACAAGGCCAGCGGCGTGGTCACCAGCATGGCGGCCATCAGTTGCACTGTATTGGCTGTTCGAACATCACAAGGTTTGACAAAACTTTTTTGATACAAGGTGCCCAAGGTGATGGCAAACAAGGCCATCACTGCAAAACTCAAGTTAACTGCCGTCACATGGTCCAAGGCGCTGCCCTGCGTGAGCTTTCGCCAGACCACCAACAGCAAGCCACAAAAACCCAACAACAAGCCCATCCACTGACGGCGGCTGACAGCGCTGTGTGCTGCGCCACCATGGGTTGACAACCAGATGGCTGTCAGTACGGGTTGCAAGCCAACAATCAAGGCCGAAAGACCCGACCCCATGCCTGCCTTCACAGCAGCCCAAACACCACCCAGATAGCCTGCATGCATCAAGACGCCTGTGACCGACAAATGCAGCCATTCGCGTTTGTCTTGCGGCCATTTCACGCGCGCCCATTGAATCCAAGCCAAAAAACAGGTGATTGAAAACAAGTACCTGAACCACAGAAAAGAGAATGGGGGGGAATTGGGCATGCCAAAGCGCGCCACAATGAAACCCGTGCTCCAAATGAGCACGAACACTGCTGGCATGTGCTTCACCCAGGAAGCTGTTGAATCATTTGAATTCATGAACGCTCATTCAGCCGCAATGAGGTTCATTTCACGCGAGCACGTATTTCAGGCAAAGCCTTTTGCATGTAGTAAATCATGGACCAGATGGTCAGGATGGCTGCGGCCCAAATGAGCACCGTTCCCCACAAGTGGGTATCGATGACACCGAACAGTTGACCGTTGTACAGCAAAAAGGGAATGGCGACCATTTGAACAGTGGTCTTGAGCTTGCCCACAAAATGCACGGCAACGCTTTTGCTGGCACCAATTTGGGCCATCCATTCACGCAAGGCGGAAATGGCAATTTCACGGCCAATGATGACCAGGGCCACCAACACGTGAGCACGGTGCAGATGAACCAACATCAACAAGGACGCACAGACCAAAAATTTGTCGGCCACCGGATCGAGGAACGCGCCAAAGGAAGACGTTTGATTGAGTTTGCGCGCCAAGTAGCCATCCAACCAGTCGGTGATGGCAAAAATCACAAACATGGTGGTGGCCAAGAAATTGCGCGATTCCAGCGGCAGGTCAGAATAAAACACTCCCACAATGAATGGAATCGCAACAATGCGTGTCCAGGTCATGAGCGTGGGAATGGTGAAAAACATGGCCCTTATTGTGGCATGCCTTGACGACTTTTCGCTGACACAGCCGTTCAAAGCACCCGAGAAAACGTCTACCGCCCGAGGGTTTTCGTCAATGCAAAGCCTGGTAAATGGTTTCAGCCAATTCTCGGGAAATGCCATCCACCGACATTAAATCTTCAACACTGGCATCTTCGACGCCTCGCACCCCACCAAAGCGCTGAAGAAGTTTGGCCCGTTTTTTAGGACCAATGCCGCCAATTTCTTCTAATCGGCCACCGCCCACCCGGACCTTTGCACGTTGGGCGCGCATACCCGTAATGGCAAATCGGTGTGCTTCGTCTCGCACTTGGGCCACCAGCATCAAAGCAGCGGAATCTTTGCCCAAATAAACCTTGTCGCGGCCATCTGCAAACACCAACTCTTCCAGGCCGACTTTTCGGCCTTCGCCTTTTTCCACGCCCACAATCAGTGACAGGTCGAGTCCCAAACTCTCAAAGACCTCGCGTGCCATCGACACTTGACCTTTACCGCCGTCAATCAAGACCACATCGGGCATGCGAATTTTGTTGTCCGCTTCGCCCGACTTCATCGCCTCAGCCACCTTGCCATAGCGGCGCATCAGCACCTGGCGCATCGCAGCGTAATCATCGCCCGGCGTGATGCCCTCGATTTTGTAACGACGGTATTCGCTGTTTTGCATCTTGTGATTTTGAAACACCACACAAGAGGCTTGGGTGGCTTCACCCGAGGTGTGGGAGATGTCGAAGCACTCCATTCGCAAGGCATCGATGTCATCGGGCGCCAAGTCCAAGGCTTCGACCAACGCACGCGTGCGCGCTTGTTGCGAGCCCTCTTCTGCCAACAATCTGGCCAGTTGAATCGCCGCATTTTTTTCGGCCATTTCCAGCCAAGCACGTCGCTGCTCCCGCGGGTTGTGAACCGCCGTCACTTTGATGCCCGTCTGGGATGAAATGGCCTCTATCACTTTGGCGTCAATTTTTTCGCTGGTGATGAGTGCGGGGGGTACAGGAATTTGAAGGTAATGCTGCGCAATGAACGCTTCCAGCACTTTGACTTCCAAGCTGGGCAAGGCGGCTGCCTCATCATCTTCGAGTGCAGTGCCGCCAATGGCATGTCCATCTTCAACATGCGATGGAAAATAGGGCCGATCGCCCAAATGCCGCCCCCCACGCACCATGGCCAAATTGACACAGGCACGTCCGCCCTGCACTTTGACGGCCAAGATGTCGACATCGGTGTCGGTCACTGTGTCCACTGATTGTTGATGCAACACACGCGACAACGCGGTCATCTGATTGCGCACCTCGGCTGCCAATTCAAATTCCAGTTTGTCGGAATGCGCCATCATGCGGGCTTCCATCGCCTTCAAAACCGATTGCGTTTCGCCGCGTAAAAAAGCCTCTGCATGCGCTACGTCATCGGCATATTGCTCAACGGAAATCACACCAACGCACGGGCCAGAGCAGCGTTTGATTTGATACAGCAAACAAGGTCGGGTGCGGTTGGCAAAGACAGTGTCTTCGCAGGTTCTTAGCCTGAAGACTTTTTGCAAGAGCTGGATGGTTTCTTTGACAGCCCAGGCACTGGGATAGGGTCCAAAGTAGCGGTGCTTTTTCTCAACCCCACCACGGTAATAGGCAATGCGTGAATAGGCGTCTGGCTTGACGCCCTCATCCGACTTGTTGCTGCGAACGCTGCCGGTTCCAGAAACTTTGAGGTAAGGGTAACTTTTGTCATCCCTGAACAAAATATTGAACTTGGGACTGAGCGTTTTGATCAGGTTGTTTTCAAGCAGCAAGGCCTCTGCTTCTGAACGCACCACGGTGGTTTGCATGCGCCGAATCTTGCTCACCATGTGACCAATGCGTGTGCCGCCGTGGTCTTTTTGGAAATAGCTGCTGACGCGCTTCTTCAAATTGCGTGCTTTGCCCACGTACAGCACTTGGTCTTCGGCATCGAAATAGCGATAGACCCCCGGCAAACTGGGGAGTGCAGCCACTTCGGCCAACAAAGATTCTGGGTGAACGCTCGACATGCTCGCTATTGTGTCTTGAAGCGCGCGACAATATCACGCATGCTTTGGGACATATTTTGCCGCGTCATCGACAACCATGGAGATTTGGGGGTCAGTTGGCGCCTGAGCGTCGATCTGGCGTCGCGCGGGCATCAAATTCGACTGTGGGTAGATGACGCCAGCGCCCTCACCTGGATGGCGCCCGAAGCCAACTTGAATGCCGAGGGCTGGGGGCAACTGGCATCTGAAAAGGGGCAGATTGAAGTTCGACCTTGGTCAAGCCCCTTGAACGACAAATCCCTTGCGTCCCAGATTTGGATAGAAGCCTTTGGATGCGATCTGCCCGAGCACTTTGTCGATTGGGCCTCCAGTCAGTTGAAAGTCATGCCCGAAGCCCAAGCGCCTGTTTGGCTGAACCTGGAGTATCTGAGTGCCGAATCCTATGTCGAGAGAAGCCATAAACTGCCCTCGCCTGTGATGAGCGGTCCGCTCAAAGGACGAACCAAGTGGTTCTTCTATCCAGGGTTCACTGAGAAAACAGGCGGCCTGCTTCGGGAACCCCATGTCGCAAACCGCCTCCCCGCTCAAGCGCCCGCTGCGCCGTTGGTCCCACAAAAAACTTTTCTGTTTTGCTACGAGCCCGATGCGCTCCATGAAGCCATTGACCAACTCGTGGGCCACTCTCCCGCCAACGTTTGGCATGTTGCACACGGCAGAGGCGCTCTTGCGTTTGAAAATGCGTTAACGAAGTTGCCTCCTTACAAAAGGCCCCAATTTCAAATCCTCCCACCCATACCGCAACCAAGCTTTGATGTGCAATTGGCACAAAGTGATCTGAATTTCGTTCGCGGTGAAGACTCCTTGGTCAGGGCCATCTGGGCCGGTCAAGCTTTCATTTGGCACATTTACCCCCAAGAGGACGGCGCACACGGCCCCAAGCTACGGGCTTTCTTGGACTGGCTGGAGGCGCCTGCTAGTTTGCGTTCATACCATCTGCGCTGGAATGACCTCACGCAAGACCCCCTGCCCCCCATCGACTTGCCCCTCTGGCAAGCCTGCGTCCTGTCTGCACGCACTCGATTGATGGCCCAAATGGACCTGGTCAGCCAAATTCTTCAATTTGTGGCCGAAAAGCGCTAAAATCTTGGGCTTTGGGCAAAGTTTCAGCCTTTGCCCTTAAACAAATTACAAATCTTTTTTAGCAACTTACTCAAAGCAACTCAACGCCTGACAAAGGCACCACTGGACACCTTATGAAAATCGCTCAAGAAATCCGCGTTGGCAACGTGATCATGCAAGGCAAAGATCCCATGATCGTCTTGCGCACTGAATACAGCCGTGGCGGCCGTGGTGCAGCCACCGTCCGTATGAAACTCAAAGCTTTGTTGAGCAACATGGGTTCTGAAGTGGTCTTCAAAGCCGATGACAAAATGGACCAAGTCATCTTGGACCAAAAAGAATGCACCTACTCTTATTTCGCCGACCCCATGTATGTTTTCATGGACAGCGAATACAACCAATACGAAGTTGAATCCGAAAACATGGGCGATGCCATGAACTACCTCGAAGACGGCATGGCTGTTGAAGTGGTGTTCTATGATGGCAAGGCCATCTCTGTTGAGTTGCCTACCAGCGTAGAGCGTGAAATCACTTGGACAGAGCCCGCCGTCAAAGGCGACACATCCGGCAAAGTGCTCAAGCCCGCCAAAATTGCAACAGGCTTTGAAGTACCTGTGCCTCTGTTTGTGAACCAAGGCGACAAAATTGAAATTGACACACGCACTGGCGAATACCGCAAGCGCGTCTAATGCAAAGGCTGTGACGAAAGTCCAGTTTTGCCCCATCAAGACCTCTTCGGAGGTCTTTTTTTGCTTGAAATTCAGCATGCATGCTTCACAATGGTGTCATGCAATCAACCCAAGACCTGAACGAATCCAAAGAAGTGGCCGATGCTTACCGCTTGGCATTCAATGACCCCGAGTTCTTAAGACGCCCTGAAACTCGCGGCATCCGTTTTCAGCTTGAATTGCTCAAGCCAGAACTGATTCAAACCGAGGAAGGCATACACAACACGGTGGTGGTCTTCGGCAGTGCGCGCTTCAAAAGCCTAGAGGAGGCGCAGCGGCGTTACCAAGAAGTGATGCAGTTGCCTACATCCGCCCCCAACACAGAGTTGTTGGCACTGGCACTGCGTGATTTAGAAAATGCCAGCTATTACGAAGCGGCCAGAAAGTTTGCGCACTTGGTGTCTCAAGCTTGCGCCTCTCACCCCAAAAAAGACCGTTTAACCATTTGCACGGGGGGTGGCCCCGGCATCATGGAGGCCGCCAACCGAGGCGCCATGGAAGCCGGCGCCCCGTCGGTCGCTATGAACATTTCACTGCCCCACGAGCAGGCACCCAACCCCTATGTCACACCCGGCTTGAGCTTTCAGTTTCACTACTTTGCTTTGCGCAAAATGCATTTTGCAATGCGTGCCAAAGCACTGATTTCATTTCCAGGCGGCTTCGGCACATTGGACGAATTGTTTGAAATCCTCACCTTGGTTCAAACACGCAAAGTCCAAGCGACGCCCGTTTTGCTTTATGGCTCGGATTTTTGGAAACGCTTGATTGACTTCGACTGGCTGGTCTCGTCGGGCACCATCGCCAAAGAAGATTTGGCGTGCTTCAAATATGTTGATTCGCCAGAAGAAGCTTGCGAAGAAATTAAAAAGCTGCTGCCCTGTTAACTTGGGTGACTTGCGTGCTTTGGCCTGAGCCGCCAGGCCTGAGGTGTGCCACTGGCAACGCAGGTCCCCACCACCCAAAACACCACAGAGACGCCCGCCACTGCCCCTGCTGCGCCAAAAATCAAAGGCATGATCACGCTGGACGCATTGACCGTCATGATGCGCAAGCCAAGCGCTTCGCCCTGCCGGTGATCCGGCGTGATTTGGTGCAAGGTGCTCATGATCATGGGCTGCACCACCCCCAAAACCACACCCAAACAAACGGAACAAATGCCCATGGCCAAGGCTGAATCAAACAAGGGATAGACGGCAAAGATCAAACTGGCACAAACCATCGCACCGGTCAGCAACCGATACTCTTGCAAACGCCTCGCAATCCATGGCAGCACGACCCGAATCATGGCTGAGGCCACCGCAAAAGATCCCAAGATGGTTCCCACCACTGACGCACTCAAGCCGCGTTCGTGGCCCAGAACGGGCACCACAAAAGTGTGCACATCCCAGCAAGAAGACAATAACCAATTGACCAACAACAAACGACGCATGAGGGGCTCGTGCAGCAAGTCCCACACACGGTTGTTGGCATGCTCTGGGAGCACAGGCTCAACGGGTTTCTCTTGAACTTTGCGGATCCAAAACCATGCCACCAACGGCATGATGGACAACATGACAAAAGCCGCTCTAAAACCACTTGCATCTGCAGGCGTCGCACCAGCATGGTCAATCAGCAAGCCCGCAAAAAAGGGGCCCATGAAGTTGGAGATGGCAGGCCCAATGGCCAACCAGCTGAAGGTCTCTTTGAGTTGATTGGCGTCACTGGCCATGCGCCCCACATGTCTTTGCAGTGCAATAACGGTAATGCCTGTGGCACCACCAGTTGTCAAGGCTCCAAAGCAAAGCACAGGGAAAATGGGCCACACAATGGCCAAGCCCGCACCTACACATGCCACCACGACACTGAAGCGTACGGGCTTTTTCAAGCCATGGCGGTCTGTGAAGCGGCCTGCGGGAATGGCCATGAACACTTGCGTCAATGAAAACAAGGCCAGCAACACACCGACCGCCATGGCACTGTAGCCTTGTTGCAATGCCAACAGGGGCGTGGCCATTCGCATGCCCGTCATGCAGGCATGCAAAAAAATTTGGCCGCTGATCAGTCTGGCAAGTTCTCGCTTCACAGAGACTCGCCATCACTTTCTTCTGCCGCCTGAGACAACAAGCCAGGCACCTGCCCCTCCGGCATGGCTTCCACTTGCCTCAGTGCTCTGTGCATCACATTGCTACGCGTTTGCGCTTTGTCTAAGGTGTTGAGCACCGTTTGGGTCTGCTCTTTGACTTTGGCCAGCACATCGCCAAATTTCCCAAACTCTGTTTTGACGGCACCCAGCACTTGCCAGACTTCGCTGGAGCGTTTTTCCAAAGCCAGTGTGCGAAAACCCATCTGCAAGGAGTTGAGCATGGCCATCAAGGTGGTGGGGCCAGCCAGCGTCACGCGGTAATCGCGCTGCAAAGACTCAATCAAGCCAGGTCGACGCAGAACTTCTGCATACAAACCTTCAGTGGGTAAAAACAAGATGGCAAAGTCGGTGGTGAACGGGGGTTCGATGTACTTTTCGGTGATCGATTTGGCTTCCAAGCGAACCCGGGCTTCTAGTGCTTTGCTGCACAACTCCGCCTGAATGGCATCGGCGCGAGATTGTGCGTCGAGCAAGCGTTCGTAGTCTTCGTTTGGAAACTTGGCATCGATGGGCAACCAGACTGGCTGGCCATCCTCAGACTTGCCTGGTAAGCGAATGGCAAAGTCGACCCGATTTTTACTGCCAGGTCGGGTCGCACATTGCGCTGAATACTGATCAGGCGCCATCACCTGTTCTAGCAAGGATGCCAACTGCGCTTCACCAAACATGCCCCGAGTTTTAACGTTGGTCAGCAAATGCTTCAGATCGCCAACACCTTGCGCCAAGGTGTTCATCTCGCCTAAACCTTTGTGCACCTGCTCCAAGCGATCCGCCACCTGCTTGAAGCTTTCACCCAAGCGAGCTTGCAAAGTGGTTTGCAATTTTTCATCCACAGTTTGGCGCATTTCATCCAACTTGGCCGTGTTGCTTTGTTGGAGTTGCGCCAATTGTGTTTCCAAGGTGCCACGCATTTCCGTCAAGCGCCTTGCATTGGCTTCTGAAAGTTGCTGCACTTGCAAAGTGAGCGTGTCCGACAGCGTTTTTTGCAACAAGGACAACTGCTGCGCAAAAGCATCCATTTGGCTGTTTTGCGTCCGGGTGGCTTCAGCACTTTGCTGAACCAAACTTTGCTGGAAAGTACCTAGCGTTTGAATCAGTTCTTGACGACCACCCCTTGCAGACTCTGAAATGGCATTGCGCAATTCACGCTCAAGGCGTTCGTTGGCTGCATTGAACGCGGCAGTCAGTTGCGCAAGCTCTTGCTTGTCATGGGCTTGCAACTTCAGTTGGCGCCAAATCAAGAAAACGCCCGCCAGCACAGCCAGCAAGACAGCACACAACACAGCCATGAACAATGAGAATTCCATGGAAGTTAGCTTGCGCTAGCAACTTGATTGAGCGGTGTCAAAGCATGCCCCTTGGTGAAATACGACACCAAGTTGTCTGCCGCCAATTGCGCCATGGCCAGACGCGTTTTGGTGGTGGCACTGGCAATGTGCGGCGTGAGAACCACATTGGGTACTTTGAGCAAATCGGGATGAACTGTGGGCTCACCCTCAAACACATCCAAGCCGGCGGCCGCAATTTGACGCGCAGCCAATGCCTTGGCCAATGCCGCATCGTCCACGATGCCGCCCCTGGCAATGTTGACCAAAGTCGCGGTGGGTTTCATCAAAGCCAATTCGGCGGCACCGATGGTGTGATGTGACGCCGCACTGTAAGGTACCACCAACATCACATGGTCAGCAGTTTTGAGCAAGGCCTCTTTCGACACATAGGTGGCTTCGCATTCAGCTTCTAATTGCGGCGACAACTGGGTGCGGTTGTGATAAATGACTTTCATGCCAAAGCCCAAAGCACCACGGCGCGCGATACCTTGGCCAATGCGCCCCATGCCAATGATGCCCAAGGTGCTGCCATGAACTTCAGCGCCGGCAAACATGTCATAACTCCATTTTTGCCAATGACCAGCACGCAAATAGTGCTCGCTCTCTGTCACTCGGCGGGCTGTTGCCATCAGCAACGCAAAACCAAAGTCAGCGGTTGTTTCTGTCAATACATCAGGCGTGTTACTGGCCAAGACACCAGAAGCCGTCATAGCCGGCACATCAAAGTTATTAAAACCCACAGCCATATTGGCAACGATTTTCAATTGAGGATTGACTTTCAGGACGGCGCCATCAATTCGTTCGCTGCCAGTGGTAAGTGCGCCAACTTTGCCTTGTAAACGCATTGAGAGTTCAGAAGGACTTAACACTTCATCAGCTTGATTACTTTCAACTTCAAAGTGCTGCGACAAATACGCCAATGTCTCTGGGAATATGGCACGAGCGACCAAGATAGCGGGTTTTTTCATTGACGGAACCAAATAAAAGTCATAACGACAAACAAGGGAATCAGCACACACAGAGACCAAGCCATGTAGCCAAAGAAGCTGGGCATTTTGATGCCGCGATCCTCAGCAATAGCCTTGACCATGAGGTTGGGTGCGTTACCAATGTAGCTGTTGGCCCCCATGAACACAGCACCTGCAGAAATTGCCGCCAAAGTGCTGGACATGGTGGTCATCAATTCTTGTGCATTGCCACCGGCTGTGTTGAAAAAAACCAAGTAAGTTGGAGCGTTGTCTAAAAATGAACTCAACAAACCAGTGATCCAAAAATACATCATCACATCAGGTGAACCGTTTGGTTGGGTAACGGCCGCAACCACAGGACCAAACGGACCGCTGACACCGGCTTTCAACATCGCAATGACAGGAATGATGGTGAGAAAAATACCTGCAAACAATTTCGCAACTTCTTGAATTGGCCCCCAACTAAATTGGTTATCAGAATGAACTTGGGAAGGTGTTAGTTTTAGAGACAAGAAGATGATCAAAACCAAACCAAGATCGCGAACAATACTTTGCAATGCCACTTCAGCACCCACAATGGTAAAAACCACAGGAGATTTCCAAAGTCCACTCATCAGCACTAAGCAGACAACACCACCTAACAATACAAAATTAACCTTTCCATCAAATCCGATTTGACGCGAGTCGGGTGTTGGATCGACAGGTAGCAATTCTTCTCGCCTGTGATAAAACCAGGAATCGAGCAGGTAGAAAATTAACAACAAAGAACCTACCAAGAAAAGCGTTTCTGGAAGCAGTGTTTTAACTGTCCAGAAAAAATCAACACCCTTTAAAAACCCCAAGAACAGGGGGGGGTCACCCAAGGGCGTTAATGAACCACCTGCGTTGGCCACAATGAAAATGAAAAAAACGACCACGTGCGCAACATGCTTTCGATTGTCATTGGCACGTATAAGTGGCCTGATCATCAACATGGATGCCCCTGTTGTACCCATGAAACTGGACAAAACTGCACCAATGCCCAGGATACTGGTATTCAGTCCAGGGCTGCCATGTAAATTTCCACGAATGAAAATTCCACCTGATACTGTGAACAAGGCAGTTAACAAAATAATGAATGGAATGTATTCCGCCAACAGGGCGTGAATCATGTTAGCACCAGCAAGTTCGACGCCATAAAGCAATGCAAATGGCACCAAAAAAGCCAAAGACCACGCCACAGTCACCTTACCAAAATGGTGATGCCAAAATTGTGGCGCCATCAACGGAAAAAGTGCAATTGACAACAAGATCCCAGCAAATGGAATTCCCCAAAGAGGACTCAGTTCAGCGCCATTCATCTCGGCAGCATTCGCAATGCCCGGCAGGATCAGCAAACTTCCCAACAAGCACATGAAGCGCATGTGTCTATTTAAATTCATAAATCTTGCACCTAAAAATAAAACTTAGAGTTGTTTGTACTGAATAGCGTCGTATCAATTGATGGGCGAAATTTCAAAAACTTGCGCCAGATATGCCAAGTATTTTTCGTCGTCACACATCCCTTTACCGGGTGTATCTGACAGTTTAGCGACTGGCTGCCCATTGCATCGAGTCATCTTGATCACAATTTGCAAAGGCTCATAACCTAAATCATTGGTGAGGTTGGTACCAATGCCAAATGCCAGCAGACAACGGCCGTTGAATTGTCTGAACAAGTCAATGGTTTTGGGCACGGTCAGGCCGTCGCTGAAAATCAGCGTTTTGGTAAGCGGGTCAACACGGTTGGCACGGTAATGCGCAATCATGCGCTCCCCCCAAATGAAGGGGTCCCCACTGTCGTGACGCGCACCATCAAACAACTTGCAGAAGTACATGTCAAAGTCACGCAGGAAGGCATTGAAGCCATAGACGTCGCTCAATGCAATGCCCAGGTCGCCGCGGTACTCGCGGGCCCAAGACTCAAAGGCAAAGACTTGGCTGTCGCGCAGTCGTGGGCCCAAAGCTTGACAAGCCTGCAAGTACTCATGCGCCATGGTGCCCAAAGGCGTGAGGCCCAGCATGTATGCAAAATGCACATTGCTGGTACCTGCAAATTGGCCATTTGGACCTGAACCCAGTCGGCCAATCAATACACGCAACACTTCTTCATGCCAGGCACGAGAAAATCTGCGACGTGTACCGTAATCGGCAATCTTCAATGATTTCAGATCGTCCGCTTGCAGTTGTTTGATTTTGGTGTCGAGACGGCTACGGCCTTGCATCAAATCGGGCAATCGCTGAGTGTTTCTAAAGTACACCTCGTTGACAATGGCCAACACGGGGATTTCAAACAGGATGGTGTGCAGCCAAGGTCCTTGAATGACGATGTCAATTTCACCCGCCAAATTGGGCGTGACCTGAATGTATTTTTCATTCAGCTTGAACAAGCCTAAAAAATCAACAAAGTCGCTTTTGATGAAGCGCAAAGAGCGCAAATAAGCCAGCTCATCTTCTTTGAAATGCAAGCTGCAAAGTGATTTAATTTCGCTTCGAATTTCTTCAACGAAAGGTGCCAGTTCGACGCCAGGATTTCGGCATTTGAAACGGTACTCAACTTGTGCACCGGGAAATTGATGCAGAACCACCTGCATCATGGTGAACTTGTAGAGGTCCGTGTCCAGCAAACTGGTAATGATCATGTCGAAAATGGGGCTTAGAAGATGACCCTGCAGTGTACGTGAAGCCAGTCTCTTTCAGAGGCTTGGGGGCTCAGGATAAACGCGGCTTTTCTGCCCTATTTAAGCTCAGAAAGCGCCAATGACGCCTCAGGAGAACTCAAGGCCCCGCCTGCCAAGTTCAAGATCTGGTCAGCCAGGGGGTTCAGAGTCCGATTTTGCTCAGCAATCAACAGGGTATAGCCCTCCTGTTTCAAGCGTGCCAAAGCATTCGAAATGGACTGCACCAGAACAGGTGCAATGCCCTCACAAGGTTCATCCAGCAACAACATCTTGGCCTGCGTCATCAGGGTTCTGGCCAAGGCCAACATTTGCTGTTCTCCGCCACTCATTTGGGCAGCAGGTCGCTCCAACATGCCTGCCAAAGCAGGAAACAAATCCAGAATGTCTTGAACATTGACAGAAGCCTTTTGCGGCTTGTTTCGCATCTTGCCCTTTGGCACGGCAATCTCCAAGTTCTGTCGCACCGTGAGTGCCGTGAAAATGCGCCGATCTTCAGGCACATAGCCCAAGCCAAATTCTGATCGTTGGTAAGGCGGCAAATTCATCAGCACTTGACCCTGCCACGAGATATGGCCTTGCACATTGGGCATGAGTCCGATGATGGATTTCATCAAGCTTGACTTGCCAGCACCGTTCAAGCCATGGATCAAGACCAGACTGCCACTGGGCACTGAAAACGAGACATCAAACAAAGCCTGCGCTTCACCGTAAAAAGCATTCAGATGCTTGACTTCAAGCATGTCGCCCCCTTTCAGTCAGGGCAAAACCAGCGCCTAAGTATCTAGCGCGAACTTCAGGATGTGCCGCCATGTCTTCGGGCAAGCCTTGCGCAAGCAGCTGGCCTTCCATCAACACCAAAACACGATCGGCCACACCAAACACGGCGTCCATGTTGTGCTCGGTGTACAGCACTGTTGTGCCTTGTTGGGTCAGCTTGCGAATACGCGCCATCATGTCAAGTCGCTCCTCAGGCGACAAGCCCGCTGCAGGCTCGTCCAGCAGCAGCAAGCCTTGTTCAGGATTGGGCAAACCTGCCATGGCCATGGCCAACTCCAAACGTTTTTTGTTGCCATAAGACAAATGCGCCGCAGCGTCATGAAGCGCTTCCAAGCCCAATTCTTCCAAGCCCATGGTCTGGGCCCAAGCAAGTGCAGCCTCGTGCTCACAATCGTCCAAGCTGTCCAAAGCAGACACAGCCTTGTTTGCCTTCAAGACCAATTGCAGGTTTTGAATGACGGTAAGTGCTTCAAAGACTTGTGCAACCTGGAAAGTTCTGCCGATGCCCAAGGCACGGCGCTCAGTGACAGACACCTGTTTCAAATTTTGATGGCGCCAAACAACTTGTCCTGAGGTGGCGTTTTGTTGACCCGCAAGGCAAGCAAAACAGGTTGACTTGCCAGCACCATTGGGGCCGATCAAAGCAACGCATTCACCCTGTTGCAATTCGAAGCTGACACCTCGCAAGGCATGAACGCCCGCATACTGGTGTTGCAAATTTTGAACTGACAGCACAGCGCTCATGTGTGGCCTCCGCGCCATGGATCCTTTCGACGGCGCCACCCCCAAATACCCTCAGGCGCAAACACCATCAGCAACATGATGAGCAAGCCCAGGAAGCCACGCCAGTATTCAAAGTGTCGGCCCATTTCGGATCCCACACCCACCAAGAAAGCACTGCCAGACAAGGCGCCTAACAAATGGTGAACCCCGCCAAGCAACACGATCATCAATGCATCCACAGAGTTTGCAACCGATGCCACCGATGGGAAAACAGCCCCTTTGCTGATCGCCCATAAACTGCCTGCCAACCCTGCCAGGCTGGCACTTAACCAAAACACACGATTGTTCAAAGTCCGCACATTCAAACCACTCGCTGTGGCACGCAAAGGTGCATCGCGGCCAGCCTGCAGCGCAGCCCCCATGCTGGATCGGACCAAACGTGCCAGCCCCAGCACAGACAGCGCACTCAGAGTGATCAAGGCCCATTGAAACGCCGTACGTGATGTCCTGGGCAACAGCTGCAATCCAATCAGTCCGTTGTCACCTCCGGTGAAGCTGATCCACTGACTTGCACTTGCCCATACCATCTGCGCAAAGGCCAAGGACAACATCGCCAAATAAACCCCTGCACTTCTTTGCAACAAGCCCGACATGGCATAGGCCGCCAAACCCGCACACAACATGCCACTGAGGGCGGCCTGCCACGCATTGAAACCCCAATGCAAATGACTCAAGGCCGCCGCGTAGGCACCTAAACCAAAATACGCGGCATGGCCAAAACTGACCCAACCCGACAAGGCCATCATGGCCTGTAAGCTGATGCCAAACAGCATCATGATGAAAACATCTTCAAGCACATGCTGCGTGTAATCATCGACCCACACCATCAACACACTCAGCACCAGCCAAGCCAGGCCTGTCGACAAGATCAAAACACGCTGCGAAGTCCAGCCCTTGAAAGCCGCCACTTCTTCACGGGGTGCAGCGCCTGGCAACTCGCCCATCAAGCCTTGCGGACGCCATGCCAAGACCATGGCCATGGTGAGAAAGATCAACACCAAAGTGGCTTGCGGGAAAAAATAAATGCCAAAGGCATGAACACAACCGATCAGCACAGCCGCAAATAAGGCACCAGAGATGCTGCCCAGCCCGCCCATGACAACCACCACAAAAGTTTCGACCACCATTTGCAAATCCATCTGCAAATTGGCGGGCTCACGGGGCAATTGCAGAGCGCCAGCCAAGCCCGCCAAGCCACAACCCAACACCACCACGCCCATCATCAGAGGCGCAGGATTGACGCCCAAGGCATCCAACATGTCACGGTCTTGTGTGGCCGCACGAACTTGTCGACCCCATCGCGTTTGCGTGAGCAACAAATGCAAAGCCAGCCAAACCAAAGGGCCTAACAACAAAGTCACCAGTTGCCATTGTGGAAAAAAGTCTTCACCGATTTGAATCGAGCCTTTGAGGCCAGGAAAACGGGGTGCAAAAACTTCTGCAGGCCCCATCCACGCAAGCAATACGTCGTGAACCACCAGGCTCAAACCAAAGGTGGCCACCAAGGGGTAAAGGGGCGGAGAAGCTCGAAGGGGTCTGAACAAACACCACTCTGCAGCCGCCCCCAACAGTGCGGCGGCGCAGGCACCGGTCAATATGGCCAACACATACAGGTGCGCTTGTTCAGACCAAGACGGCACCCACTGTGTTAGCAAATGGCCCGCGAGCATGGCGCCAAGCATGTAAAAACTGCCGTGCGCAAAATTCACGATGCGGGTGACACCAAAGACCAAGGTCAGGCCGGCCGCCATCATGAACAGCGTGCTTGCGTGGCTGAGGCCATTCAAGCATTGAATGAACCAAAAACTCATTCAACCCAATGCGTGAAGTCGCGTGCATCCACACGCGTTGTCTTGAACGTGTTGACCAATGCCGTTTCATCGGCATAACCCAGTGCCATACCGCACACCATCATTTCGTTGTCACCTGCGCCAACGTGCTTGAAAATAATTTTAGAAAAATTATTCCAAGCCGCTTGCGGGCAGGTGTGCAAACCGCGCGCACGGGCGGCCACCATGACGCTTTGCAAGAACATGCCGTAGTCCAGCAAACTGCCGCGGCCCATGACCTTGTCAATGGTGAAAATCAAACCCACAGGTGCGCCAAAGAAACGGTAGTTTTGCTGATGTTGCAAATGCATCTTTTCTTTGTCGCCTTTTCCAATGCCCAGCACGCCATAAAGACCGAAACCGCATTCACGTCGGCGGTCAATGAAGGGACTCACCCATTTGCTGGGGTAGTAGTCGTATTCCTCTGCGTGCTCGGCAGCCAAAGCAGGATTGCTTGCCATGGCGTTGTGCACATCGCAGACCTCGTTCACCAATTTGTCCTTGGTGGCGCCTTGCACCACATACACATTCCAAGGTTGCGTGTTGGTGCCACTGGGGGCACGTGCTGCGACTTGCAACAATTCTTCCAGCACCGATTTCTGAACGGGCTTGTCTAAAAATGCGCGTGCAGAAAAGCGGCTCAAGATGGCAGCATCCACGCTATCGGCATCTGCTACCACCGTGCTCACTTGAGAGGATGTCAGTTCTTTCATGAAAGGGTCTCCAAGACTTGAATAAAGGGTTCAGTTAAGGGCTGAGGACGGCGCGAGGCTTTGTTCACATACACATGCACAAAATGGCCACGTGCAGCGGTCAAGGGCTCGCCTTGCGCAAACAAGCCCACTTCGTAGCGCACACTGGACGTTCCGCGATGAGCGACGCGAATGCCAGCCTCAATGGTTTGGGGAAATGCCAAAGGTGCAAAGTAGTTGCATTGTGTTTCAACCACCAAACCAATGGTGTCACCTTGATGAATGTCCAACACACCTTGTTCAATCAGGTGCGCATTCACAGCCGTGTCAAACCAGCTGTAGTACACAACATTGTTCACGTGGCCATACACATCGTTGTCCATCCATCGGGTGGTGATGGGACGGAAGACGCGATAGGCACTGCGTGGCAAGGGCGCCGGTTTGGCATCGGCTTGGGGCAACTGAGAGGCGTTAGAAGTCATAAGCCTCGATTTTGCCAGTGAAGCCAATGGTCCATCGCAAGTTGCCAGGTGTTCATTTGCACTTGAACGGTCTGGGACAAATCATGCCCATAACCGCCGCCCATGCAAATGAGCATGGGCAGACCCTGCGCCCGAACCCAGTCAAAGACCCTTTGATCTCGCCGCTTCATCCCCTCTTCCGTGAGCTTAAGTCGCCCCAAACGATCTCCCTCATGGGCATCAGCTCCGGCCAAATAAATGACAAATTGAGGTTGAAAGCGTTGCGAAACTTGCGCCAGCGCGTCGTCCAATGCCTCTAAATAGGCCTCATCTGAACAGCCATCAGGCAAACCCACATCCAAATCGCTGTTGACTTTGCGAAAGGGAAAGTTCTTTTCGCCGTGAAGCGACAGGGTGAAAACACTCGAATCCGTCGCAAAAATGTCGGCTGTGCCGTTGCCCTGATGGACGTCCAAATCAATGACCAAAACCTGCAAGCCCAGCTTGGTCGCCCTGAAATGCTCCATTTGAAGTACGCGGGCCGTGACAGCGATGTCATTGAACACACAAAAGCCCCCACCCTGGTTAGCGCTGGCGTGGTGGGTTCCCCCTGCCAAATTGCCTGCAATACCTTCCCGCATGGCCACTCTGCCCGCCGCGATCGAGGCCCCTGCAGACCGAAATGAGCGCTCCGCCATGGCTGGTGTCCAAGGAAACCCAATTTCGCGCTGAGCTTGGGCGCTCAGACTCCCCGTTTTGACGGCCAAAACATAGTCTGGTGCATGGGCCAATGCCAACTCGCCCTCTGTTGCCGCGGGCGCCTCCAGCAGCCGAACCCCCAAAAGCTCTCGGGCAACACGCCCTCGGAGCATGCTGTACTTGGCCATGGGAAAGCGATGTCCCTCTGGCAGCGGCAGTACAAAATGGTCTGAATAAAAGGCCTTCATGACCCAATTGTGACGAATTTCAATTTCTAGAACGCCGACTCTAAAATGCTGCAACGCAACAAAAACCCCTTGTAATTGGCTTTGGAGTCCCTAAAATCCAAACCATGCTGCACTGCAACAAGAAGTTAGGCCAAGCGTCAAGCAAAGCCGGTTCGGCGCAGTCCCTTGAAACTTTTTTAAATTAATGGAGAAATCATGATGACTACTGAACAAATCGTTGCATCCCACAAAGCCAATGTTGAAACCCTCTTCGGTTTGACATCCAAAGCCTTCGAAGGCGTTGAAAAATTGGTCGAATTGAACTTGACAGCCACCAAAGCTGCCTTGAGCGAGTCTGCACAAAGCACTAAAGCTGCTTTGAGCGTGAAAGACGCCCAAGAATTGTTGGCTTTGCAAGCCAACTTGTTCCAGCCTTTGGCTGAGAAGACAGCTGCTTACAGCCGTCACCTCTATGACATCGCTTCTGGTACTTCTAACGAATTCACCAAAGCTTTCGAAGCCCAAACAGCTGCTGCACAAAAGCAGTTCGCTAACTTGGTGGACTCTGCCACTTCCAACGCACCTGCTGGTTCCGAAACTGCTGTTGCCGTGATGAAGAGCGCCGTGTCTGCTGCCAACAACGCTTACGAATCAGTTCAAAAAGCTGTGAAGCAAGCCACTGACATGGCCGAAGCCAACATCGCCGCTGTGACCAACACAGCTGTGAACACAGCTAAGACAGCTTCTAAAAAGCGTTAAACAGCCAATTGCCAACCCTGACTTTCGAGTCGGGGCTGTGTGATACAAAAAAAAGCCGGTGACTCACCGGCTTTTTTCATGGTCACGTCAAACAAGGTTTGCAGCTCATGGCTTCACAGCATAACCAGCCAAGATTTCCTTCAAGCGCGGTAACTGTTTCAGCATGGCTTCCCTGCCCGCTTCGATCGATCGACGTCGCGCTGCAAAATCGGCGCTTTTAACGCCCATCAAAGAAGGCTTGACCACCACATCCGCATCTTTCAACAAGACAGTGTTCAAACTTTTACCCATGATGTTGAAGGTCTGCATCAAAATTTGAAAAGTGTCGGAGGCAGGGCTACCCTCCGGGTCCGTTGAAATGTCCACCGCAATCACCACATTGGCGCCCATGTCGCGGGCTTGTCGAACAGGCACGGGTGAGACCAAACCACCATCCACATATTCTCGGGCACCAATCTTGACGGGTTGAAACACGGCGGGAACCGCACTAGAGGCACGGACCGCTGAACCCGTGTTGCCGCGTCTGAACAAGACAGGTTCACCACTGTGCAGATCGGTCGCCACAATGCCCAAAGGCAATTTCATTTGCTCAATCAAACGACCGCCCACCTGGGTGTTCACATAGCGCGCCAAAGCTTCGCCGCGCAATGCACCGCGGTTCAAAATGGGCATCATCCAATCGGTAATTTCAGCCTCCTCCATGGTCTCAGCAACGCGCTTGAGTTGGACGCTGTTTTTGCCGCTGGCATACAAGGCAGCAACCAAGCTGCCTGCAGAAGTACCCACAACCAAGTCTGGTTGTATGCCTGCTTCTTCTAAAACTTGAATCACACCCACGTGTGCAAAACCACGCGCAGCGCCGCCGCCTAAAGCCAAGCCAAGGTGCAATACCTTAGGCGCTATGGGAGGCTCGCCCACTGCCGAGACAGTGGTGCTGTCTGTTTGGCTTTGAGGTGCCTTGGTCGCGTTGAGATCTGGCGCTTTCACACTGGCGCAGCCCGCCAACAACATAGCGCTTAAAAGCCCCAAGCATGCCGAGCGCTGAAACAGCCAAGCACCTAAAGAGTTCAACCGCCACTCAGACATAAGCTTCACTTGCATAATGATGAAAGTACATTGAGGAATCAAACTATGGAACACAGCACGGGTCAAGCATCACGCTGGACAACAGGCTTCATCGTCTTCGGCGCTTTGTCAGCCGCCATTTCAGTGATTGGTGCCGCATACGCTGCGCATGGTCAGAGTTTATACGGCAGCTCACCTGCCATGGTTCAATCGGCATTGCAATTGATGCAATTTCACGCACTGGGTTTGATCATGGTCGGTGTTTTAAGCCAATTCAGGCTTCAAGAAAAACGCCTGCGGGTGGCAGGCGTTTTGTTCATGCTGGGCATCCTTCTGTTCTCTTGCAACATTTTGCTTCGCGCCTGGCATGACATTCAAACTTTCCGGGCCTTGGTGCCATGGGGTGGCACCTGTTTCATCTTAGGCTGGTTGGCTTTGGTCTTGGCTTATGTTCGCAAGGAAAAAAACATCAAGCCGCCACAGGGGTCCGAATCAGGTGATCAAACGCACTGAGGGCTGCTTTGGCACCCTCACCGGCCGCAATCACAATTTGTTTGTACGGCACGGTGGTGCAATCGCCCGCGGCAAACACGCCTGGCACGTTGGTATGACCCTTGGCATCCACCACAATCTCACCGAATTTGCTTAGCTCAAAAGTGTCCTTTAAAAACTCGGTGTTGGGGATCAAACCAATTTGAACGAACACACCTTCTAAGGCCACGTGGTGTTCTTCTCCAGACACACGATCTTTGAAACGAATGCCATTGACAACACTGCCGTCGCCGGTAATTTCGGTGGTTTGCGCGTTGGTGTGAATGGTGACGTTATTCAAGCTCTTGAGCTTGTTCACCAGCACCGCATCGGCCTTGAGTTGATCGGCAAACTCAATGACGGTGACGTGGGCCACGATACCAGCCAAATCAATGGCCGCTTCAATGCCAGAGTTACCACCGCCAATGACCGCAGTACGCTTGCCCTTGAACAAAGGACCATCGCAATGTGGGCAGTACGCCACGCCTTTGTTTTTGTACTCTTGCTCGCCAGGTACATTGACATTGCGCCAGCGAGCGCCGGTTGAAAGAATCACGGTGCGTGCACTCAATGCGCCGCCATTTTCCATTTGTACTTGAATCAGGCCGCCAGGCTCTGTGGCGGGTACCACTTTGGCTGCCTTCTGTAAATTCATGATATCGACACCGTAGTGGCGAACTTGTTGCTCTAAGGCCGCGCCAAATTTGGGACCGTCTGTCTCCAAAACAGAGATGTAGTTTTCAATGGCCATGGTGTCGTTCACTTGACCGCCAAATCGCTCTGCCGCCACACCCACGCGAATGCCTTTGCGTGCAGCATAAACTGCAGCAGCAGCGCCTGCAGGACCGCCGCCCACAATCAACACATCAAAGGCTTTTTTGGCACTCAGTTTGGCGGCTTCACGGTCTGCTGCGCCCGTGTCCAATTTGGCCACGATCTCTTCCACACTCATGCGACCTGAACCAAAGACTTTGCCGTTCAAGAACACCATGGGAACGGCCATGATTTCGCGTTCGGTGACTTCTTGCTGAAAAGCACCGCCTTCAATCACAACGGTCTTGACCTTAGGGTTGAAGATGGCCATCAGCGACAAAGCCTGCACCACGTCTGGGCAGTTGTGGCAAGACATAGACATGTAGACCTCAAAATTGAAGTCGCCATCCAAGGCTTTGATGGCATCGAGCACGTCTTGCTCAACCTTGGGTGGATGGCCACCCGTCCAGAGCAAAGCCAAGACCAAAGAGGTGAACTCGTGACCCAATGGCAAGCCAGCAAAACGCACACCCTGTGTTTCGCCTTCACGCGCCACCACAAAGGATGGTTTACGAGCGTCACTGCCGGAGGTGTCCAATGACACTTTGTCTGACAAACTCACAATGGTTTCGAGCAGGCTGCGCATTTCCACACCTGTTTCGCTGTCGTCCAAAGTAGCGACCAATCGGATGGGGTTTCGCAACATGCCCAAGTAGGTTTGCAATTGCGATTTGAGTGTGTCGTCTAACATGTATTTCTCCTGATGCTGTGTCTGTTTCAAGTCGATGCGCTGCCAGACCCACGCTAGAACGCAGGTCTTAAAGCTGGGACTTCATGTGGGAATGGGTTGAGGGGAGGACACACAGCCATTCAACGGCCAGATGCCCTTCCCACAACGCCCTGTTACCAGGGCATTGAAGGTTTGGAAATTAGATCTTGCCGACCAAGTCCAAAGAAGGTGTCAAAGTCTTAGCGCCTTCTTTCCACTTAGCGGGGCAAACTTGACCGGGGTTAGCGGCTGTGTACTGAGCAGCTGTCAACTTGCGCAGTGTTTCAGACACGTCACGTGCGATTTCATTGGAGTGCACTTCCATGGTCTTGATGATGCCGTCTGGATTGATCACGAAGGTACCGCGCAAAGCCAGGCCGTCTTCTTCAATGTGCACGCCAAATGCACGTGTCAATTTGTGTGTAGGGTCGCCGATCAATGGGAACTTGGCTTTGCCCACTGCAGGGGATGTCTCGTGCCACACTTTGTGTGAGAAGTGTGTGTCGGTGGTCACGATGTACACCTCTGCACCGGCCTTTTGGAAAGCTGCATAGTTTTCAGCAGCGTCTTCGATTTCTGTGGGGCAGTTGAAGGTGAAAGCAGCTGGCATGAAAATGAAGACGTTCCACTTGCCTTTGAGGCTGGCTTCTGTAACTTCAATGAACTTGCCATTGTGGAAAGCTTGGTTTTTGAAGGGCTGAACTTGTGTGTTGATGAGTGACATGGTTTTACTTAAGGTTGGTTGAACAAAAGGGTTAATGAGAAAACTCATTGGGCTCAATGCTAAACGCGAATGAAGACTCGCATGATTGGTAGTTTTTATGACCTCGATAGCCTGAGGTTACAAACGCCCTGAAAAAGCGTACAAAAATCAGCTGACAACCTGGCCAAAAGCTTCCTCTCAATAGGGCAAAAGTGCATAATTGACGTTTACGTAACGTCAACTAAAAACAGGAGTGAACCATGGACATTCAAGGCAAAGTTTTCATCGTGACAGGCGGGGCATCAGGTCTGGGCGAAGGCACGGCCCGCATGCTAGCGGCCAACGGCGGCAAAGTGGTCATTGCCGACATGCAAGCCGAAAAAGGCGAAGCCATTGCCAAAGAATTGGGCGGCGCATTTGTGAAATGCGATGTGAGCAACGAGGCCGATGGCCAAGCTGTGGTTGCCAAGGCTGTCGCCATGGGCAAATTGGTGGGTTTGGTGAACTGTGCAGGCATTGCACCCGCAGAAAAAACAGTAGGGAAAAATGGCGCCCATTCCCTGGCCGTGTTCAGCAAAACCATCACTGTCAATTTGATCGGCAGTTTCAACATGATTCGTTTGGCCGCTGAAGCCATGTGCAAAAACGAACCTGAAGCAACTGGCGAGCGCGGCGTGATGATCTCCACGGCTTCTGTGGCTGCTTACGACGGCCAGATTGGTCAAGCGGCCTATTCCGCATCCAAAGGTGGCGTGGTGGGCATGACATTGCCGATTGCCCGTGACTTAGCCCGCAATGGCATTCGCAACATGACCATTGCACCCGGGATTTTTGGCACGCCCATGATGTTCGGCATGCCGCAAGAAGTACAAGACTCATTGGCAGCTTCTGTCCCCTTCCCTAGCCGTTTGGGTACCCCCAACGACTACGCCAAATTGGTCAAGCACATACTGGTCAATGACATGCTCAATGGCGAAGTGATTCGCTTGGACGGCGCCATTCGACTCGCACCGAAGTAAGTCATACACTCTGCACTTCCATCAACGGAGTGCAGTATGAAGTCCATGAAGTACCGTAGCAGCCTTTGGGCTGCTGTTGCCATTTTGGTGTCAGGTTTAAGCGCTTGCGCCTCTAAGCAAGTCGCGTTCAACTACAACGCGCCAGACATCGAAGTTAGCTCGCTTGAATATCGAGAAAAACCTGGTTGGGCCACCAAGAGCTTTGCTGTCGCCGCAGCCAATCCATTGGCCACTGATGCAGGATATCAAGTATTGCAGGCAGGTGGCTCGGCCATCGATGCTGCTATTGCGGTTCAAATGGTATTGACACTGGTAGAACCTCAATCCAGTGGCATTGGCGGCGGTTCATTTGTATTGCACCACGACGGTCAAAAAGTAGAGGCCTATGACGGCCGTGAAAGCGCGCCTGCTTCTGCCACAGACAAATTATTCTTAGATGCGCAAAGCAAGCCACTCCCCTTCATCGAAGGTGTTCTCAGTGGCTTGTCTGTTGGCGTTCCAGGAACCCTGAGCGTTTTAGAATTGGCACACAAAGAACATGGCAAATTACCATGGGCCACATTGATGCAACCAGCCATTCAGCTGGCTGAGCAAGGCTTCAAGTTGAGCCCGCACTTGCACAGAGCACTGCTTTCTGAAAATTTCCTCATGAAAGACCCGGTGGCTGCAAGTTACTTTTATGATCATCAAGGTAAGCCACATCCTGTCGGCTATGTACTGAAAAATCCAGAATTGGCAGCCGTCTTTCGTGACATTGCAGCTCGAGGATCGCAAGCTCTAAAGCAAGGCCCAGTGGCCGAGGCTTTGGTGCAAAAAGTCCGGCAGCACCCCACACGTCCGGGCAGCATGACGCTGCAAGACTTGGCAAATTACAAAGCCAAAAAACGCGAGCCCTTGTGCTTTGATCACGCAGTGCAAACCACAGGCAAAACCTACCAGCTCTGCGGCTTTCCACCTCCCAGTTCAGGCACCTTGGCCATCGGTCAAATGTTGGGGATTTTGAACAATACGCCCGCAGGCAAGATGCCGCTTGAACAAGGACTGCCGTCCTCTGATTGGTTGCACTTCTACACAGAAGCTGCACGATTGGCATTTGCAGACCGTGGTCAATTTGTGGCCGACCCCGACTTTGTCCAAGCGCCAGGCGGCGATTGGAAAAACATGCTGAATCCGACTTATCTAAAACAACGCAGCAGCTTGATTGGGAACCAAAGCATGAAGGTGGCAAAGCCCGGCAATCCTGCTGGCACCAGAACCGCTTTTGGACCCATGCCAGCGCAAGAAGAATACGGCACCAGTCACATCAGTGTGATCGACAAGGACGGCAACGCAGTTGCGATGACCACCACCATTGAAGCGGTATTTGGTTCTAGGTTGATGGTCAATTCTGGAAAAGGTCGCCATGGCGGTTTCTTGCTCAACAACGAACTGACCGACTTCAGTTTTTCACCCACCGATGCGCAGGGCCTGCCCATTGCCAATCGCGTGGAAGCTGGCAAGCGTCCACGCTCTTCTATGTCGCCTACGTTGGTGTTTGAAAAGGACTCAGGCAAACTGAAAATGACCGGGGGCAGTCCAGGCGGCGCCGTGATCATTCACTACACCGGCAAGCTGTTGATTGGCACTTTGCAATGGGGCTTGAACACCCAGCAAGCCATCAGCTTGCCCAACTTCAGTTCATTGAACGGCCCCACCATTTTGGAAGAGAAACGTTTTCCAGAAAGCACGATCAAGGCTCTGCAGGGCAAAGGGCATGACGTGCGTGAAACGCCCTTGCCCAGTGGCCTTCAAGCGATTGAAGTGACGCCAACAGGCTTCTTTGGCGGCGCTGACCCAAGACGCGAAGGTGTTGTCATGGGCCCCAAGCCCTGATCAATACGCTTGGCCCAGTTGTCCCAAGATCGCTGGGTTTTCCAAGGTACTGATGTCTTGCGTAATTTCTTCGCCTTTGGCCAAGCTGCGCAGCAAACGGCGCATGATTTTGCCGGAGCGTGTCTTGGGCAAGTTCTCGCCAAAACGAATGTCTTTGGGCTTGGCAATCGGGCCAATTTCTTTGGCGATGTGATCGCGCAGTTGTTTGGCAATGGCCTTGCCTTCGTCGCCTGTTGGCAAGGGGCGCTTGAGAACCACAAACGCGCAGATGGCCTCACCTGTGGTGTCATCCGGACGACCCACCACAGCGGCTTCGGCCACCAGCTCGGTGCAGCTGACCAAGGCAGATTCAATTTCCATGGTGCCCATGCGGTGACCCGACACGTTCAACACATCGTCAATGCGACCGGTGATGGTGAAGTAGCCTGATTCGGCATCACGAATGGCACCGTCGCCGGCCAAGTAGTACTTGCCCTTAAAGTCATCGGGGTAGTAGCTCTTCACGAATCGATCTGGGTCACCCCAGATGGTGCGAATCATGGAGGGCCAGGGGCGCTTAACCACCAAGATACCACCTTGGCCGTTGGGCATGTCTTTGCCCGTTTCGTCCACGATGGCGGCTTGAATGCCTGGGAAAGGCAGTGTGCAGGAACCGGGCACCATGGGTGTCACACCAGGCAATGGCGTGATCATGTGACCACCGGTTTCGGTTTGCCAGAAGGTGTCGACGATGGGGCAACGACCGCCGCCCACGTGCTGGTGATACCACTCCCACGCGGCGGGGTTGATGGGCTCGCCCACAGAACCGAGCAAACGCAAGCTGCTGAGGTTGTAGCTCTTTGGATGCACTGCATCGTTGGCTTCAGCGGCTTTGATCAAGGAACGAATGGCAGTTGGTGCTGTGTAGAAAATGGAAACCTTGTGGTCTTGAATCATTTTCCAGAAGCGACCTGCGTCTGGGTAGGTGGGCACACCTTCAAACACAATTTCAGTGCCGCCCAAAGCCAAGGGGCCGTAGGTGATGTAAGTGTGGCCCGTGACCCAACCGATGTCGGCCGTGCACCAGAACACATCGTCTTGCTTCAAATCGAAAGTCCATTTGGTGGTGAGTGCTGCGTGCAGCAAGTAGCCACCCGTAGAGTGCTGAACGCCTTTAGGTTTACCCGTTGAGCCAGAGGTGTACAACAAGAACAAAGGATGCTCTGCGCTCACCCACTCTGGCTCGCAAGTTGTTGCTTGCTTGGCGATCAAGTCGTGCATCCAAGTGTCGCGGCCAGCAGTCATGGCCACAACAGCGCCACTGCGTTTGACGACCAGGACATTCTTGATGCTGTCGCAACCACCCAATGACAAAGCTTCGTCCACAATGGATTTGAGGGGCAACTGCTTGCCACCGCGAATTTGGTGGTCAGCTGTGATCACGGCTTTGGCGCCTGTGTCCTCAATGCGATCGCGCAATGACTGGGCAGAGAAGCCACCGAACACCACAGAGTGTGTCGCGCCAATGCGCGCGCAGGCTTGCATGGCTGCCACGCCGTCGATGGACATGGAAATGTAGATGACAACGCGGTCACCCTTTTGGATGCCAATGGACTTGAGGCCGTTGGCAATTTGGCACGTTTTGGCCAACAATTCGTTGTAAGTGATGCGCGTGACTTCGCCGCCGTCGGCTTCAAAAATCAAGGCAGTTTTGTTGCCGAGGCCTTTTTCAATGTTGCGGTCCAAGCAGTTGTAGGAGGCATTCAATGTGCCATCTTCAAACCACTTGAAAAATGGCGCCTTGGATTCGTCCAGAACTTTGGTGAAAGGCGTTTTCCAAGTAATCAGCTCCTTGGCCAAACGTGCCCAGTAGCCTTCGTAGTCGGTTTCAGCCTCTTGGCACAGGGCAAGGTAAGCAGGCATGCCTGAAATATGGGCATTTTTGACGAAGTCAGCACTGGGTTGGTAAACGGTGGCGCTCATTCTGTGTCTCCTAGGGGAACTTGTTCGAAATAATCACCATGAATGTCGGTCTTGGCTCTTACATACCCCTGACTGACACCATTCTTTCAAGGGTCGGGCCACAGATAGCCCTCAGGGGTAGGAACGCCCCTTAAAATCCGGAATTACCCTCAATGAGCATCACCATGGCCGACAAACCCAAACTCAACCCTGCAGCCACGCCCCTTCGCCCTCTGCCCAAGTTGATCTTCGCCAGTCGTTGGTTACAACTGCCTTTGTACCTTGGCCTGATTGCAGCCCAAGCTGTCTACGCTTTTCACTTTTGGGTTGAGCTGGTTCATTTGCTGGAGGCCGCCTTTGGCAGTCAGGCCGCGTTGGAAGCCCTGATTTCCAGCATCGGCTACAAAGCCGACGCACCCGTGACCCACCTCAATGAAACCGTCATCATGTTGGTGGTTTTGGCCCTGATCGACGTGGTCATGATTTCCAATTTGCTCATCATGGTCATTGTGGGCGGCTATGAAACCTTTGTGTCCCGCATGAATTTAGAGGGGCACCCCGACCAGCCTGAATGGCTGGACCATGTGAATGCCTCCGTTTTGAAAGTCAAATTGGGAACCGCCATCATTGGCATCAGTTCCATTCATTTGCTCAAAACCTTCATCAATGCGGCCAACTACAGCGAAAAAGTTTTGATGTGGCAAACCATCATTCACATCACCTTTTTGCTCAGCGCCATCGCCATTGCATACACCGACAAGCTGATGTCGCACCATGACAAAGTTGAAACGCATTGAATCGGCAAGCTGAATTTGCCGAGACTCCTTATCCAATTCAAATAGACCTCGTGAAAGACTGACATGACGACTTTGATCAAACAAGAAGACCTGGTTGAATCCGTTGCAGCGGCCCTGCAATACATCAGCTACTACCACCCTGCCGATTTCATTTCACATTTGGCCAGTGCCTATCACCGCGAGCAAAGCCCAGCTGCCAAAGACGCGATTGCGCAAATTTTGACCAACAGCAAAATGAGCGCCATTGGTCACCGCCCAATTTGCCAAGACACCGGCATTGTCAATGTGTTTTTAAAAATCGGCATGGACATCAAGTTCGACAACTTCACAGGCAGCCTGGAAGACGCCATCAACGAAGGTGTCCGACGCGGTTACAACTATGCTGACAACATGCTGCGCGCATCTGTCGTCGCCGACCCCGAATTTGCCCGTAAGAACACGCAAGACAACTCCCCCGCGGTCATCTTCACGCAAATCGTTCCCGGCAACAAATTGGACATCACAGTGGCAGCCAAAGGTGGCGGCAGTGAGAACAAGTCGAAGATGGTCATGCTCAACCCCAGTGACAGCGTGATTGATTGGGTCTTGAAAACAGTGCCCACCATGGGTGCAGGCTGGTGCCCGCCAGGCATGTTGGGCATTGGCATTGGCGGCACAGCTGAAAAAGCCGTGTTGATGGCCAAAGAAAGTTTGATGGACGATTTGGACATGTACCAGTTGCTTGAGAAATCAAGCAAGGGCGAGAAGCTGACGCAAGTCGACAACATGCGCTTGGAAATTTACGAGAAGGTCAATGCATTGGGCATTGGCGCGCAAGGTTTGGGCGGCCTCACCACCGTGCTCGACGTCAAGATCAAGATGTACCCTACCCACGCAGCCAGCAAGCCAGTGGCCATGATTCCAAATTGCGCGGCTACACGTCACGCGCACTTTGTGATGGACGGCTCTGGTCCTGTTTATTTGGATGTGCCATCACTCGATTTGTGGCCAGATGTGAACTGGACGCCTGACACAGAAAAGAGCAAGCGCGTTGACCTGAACGCCCTCACGCCTGCCGAAGTGGCCAGCTGGAAACCTGGTCAAACCCTGCTGCTCAACGGCAAGATGCTGACAGGCCGCGATGCTGCCCACAAGCGCATTCAAGACATGTTGGCCAAGGGCGAGAAGTTACCGGTCGACTTCACCAACCGCGTCATCTACTACGTTGGCCCCGTGGATCCCATCAAGGGCGAAGCTGTGGGTCCTGCAGGCCCAACGACCGCCACGCGCATGGACAAGTTCACAGAGATGATGCTGGCCCAAACCGGCCTCATTGCCATGGTGGGCAAAGCAGAGCGCGGCCCTGTTGCCATTGAAGCCATTCAAAAGCACAAGTCTGCTTATTTGATGGCCGTGGGCGGTGCTGCTTACTTGGTCTCCAAAGCCATCAAACATGCCAAGGTGGTGGGCTTTGCCGACCTGGGCATGGAAGCCATTTACGAATTCGATGTGGTCGACATGCCCGTCACAGTGGCGGTGGACTCTGGTGGCACCAGCGCGCACATTACAGGCCCCGCCGAGTGGCAAAAACGCATCGCAACGGGTGAATTCAAAGGCATCAAAGTTGCCAGCAACTGAACCTAACACTTCGGGCTTCATTGGCGTTTTTGACAGCGGCATTGGCGGCCTGAGTGTGTTGCAAGCCTTGCGTGCAGAAATGCCGCAAGAGCGCTTTGTTTACTGGGCCGACAGTGGCCATGCGCCTTACGGTGAGCGCAGCGATGCGTTTGTGATTGAACGCTGCATGCGCATCACGCAACAGTTGATGGCACAAGGCCCAGTCAAAGCCATTGTGGTGGCGTGCAACACGGCCACAGCAGCAGCCATTGAGCATTTAAGAGCGGCCTACCCTCAGGTGCCATTTGTAGGCGTGGAGCCAGCGCTGAAACCTGCCATTGCACTGACTCGCACAGGCAGGGTTGGCGTGATGGGCACACAAGGCACATTGAACAGCAGTCGCATTGAGAAGCTAAGGCAAATGGTTCTGGCGGAGGCCTCTCCCAAATCGTGTGAATTTGTGATGCAAGCTTGTGAAGGCTTGGCATTGGCCATTGAACAACAAACTGTCAAAGCACTCAGCAACACACTGGCCCTTGAAAATTTGTGCAAACAGCATCTACAGGCCATGGGGCCATTTGGACAAAACGCTGGTCAAATGGACACGCTGGTCTTGGGCTGTACACACTATGTGTTTGTAGAAGACATCTTGCGCAAGTGGGTTGGCCCCGCAGTCCAAATCATTTCAACGGGCGAAGCCGTCGCCAAACAAACACATCGCTTGTTGCCCGACGTCAACAGGATGCAAGCCCTTCACAACAAATCAGGCGATGTTCAGCTTTGGACCACTGGTTCATTGCACGCGCTTGAAGCCGCAGCCAGTCGCTGGTTAGGTTTAACTGCCGCGCACTGTCACCTTGCGCCGGTGGACAGTCCGTTAAGCTGAAGCCCATAAACGCTCACCACCGGCGTCTAGGTGCGTGAGGTAAACACGAAGTTCAAACTCTGATTGCGCATAGTCTGGCGCCATGTGATGGCACAGTTTGTAAAAAGCTTTGTCATGTTCGCGAACTTTCAAATGCGCCAGTTCATGCACTGCAATCATCTGCAAAAAAGCCATGGGGGTGTCTTTGAACAAAGCAGCCACTTTGATGTCACGCTTGGCTTTGAGCTTGCTGCCCTGAATACGGGAGGTGCTGGTGTGCAAGCCCAATGCGTGCTGAATGATGTGCAGCTTGCTGTCAAATGTCACTTTGTTGATGGGATCGGCTTGGCGCAAGAATTCATTTTTCAAATCCATCACATAGGCATAGAGCGTGCTATCGGTGCGAACACCATGCGCCTGCGGATGCCGTGACAACAGCCAAGCACCCAGGCCTGGGCCATCGCTGATTTTTTGCACCTGCTGCAGCAGCGACTCTGGATAGGCTTGAAGGTATTTGAACCTTGAGGTCACGATGGACTGGCCGCTTGGCGTTGGCCTCGCTGAACATTCACAGGCAGCAACAACAACCACCCCACCACAAACAAAACGGTGGTTGATGCGATGGCCAAGCGTTGGTTACCGTCTGTTACCCAAGTGATCAAACCATAGCCCAAGGGACCCACAATGCTGGCCAGTCGGATGGCGAAAGTCCAAAGGCCAAAAAATTCGGCCAAGCGATGCGCTGGAATGAACAAACCTGCCATGGCTCTGCCTGTGGACTGGCTGGAGCCCATGCAAATACCGGCCAAAGCAGCCGCCCACCAAAAGACTTCCTTGCTGCTGGTCAGTGCTGCCATCACACAGGTGATGCTCCAACCCACCAAGGTCAGCGACAAGGTCAATTTGTGCCCTATGCGATCTTGCGCATGACCAAAGACCAAAGCACCGACAAAGGCTGCGATGTTCAACACAAAAATCAACACCATGGTTTCTTGAGGCTGAAAACCAATGACTTGCTCGGCATAGATGGCTGCCAGCGTGATGGCCACGGCAACGCCGCCCTGATAGGCCACAGCGCAAGCCATCAACTGCATGAAATCTTTGTAGGCCTTGGCTTCTTGAAATGTTTGGCGCAGCTGCTGCCATTGGCTGCTGGCCTTGACGCGGTGCATTTGAGGTTTGGCGTGCTCTTTCATCAAGGCAAACGTGACCGAGGCAGCCAATGCGTAAATGACCGCAGTCACCCACATGGTGACGGGCACAAATTGCCCTGCAGTTTGCCCCTGCCCTTGCGCCCAGAGCACGTAGGCCAAACAAATGCCCAAGGTCAGCATGCCTCCTAAATAGCCCCAAGCCCAGCCCCAAGAGCTGATGCGCCCCATGGCCTCCGGCTTGGCCAACTCGGGCAGGAAGGCAGCCGTCAACGACTCACCGTATGAATAAAAAGTGTTGGAGACGATTATGCAGACAATGGCCAAGGCCACTTGCCCTGGTCCAACCCACGACAGTGAAGCCGTGCTGAGCACGCAAGCCGCAGTGACCAGCATCAAAAGTTTTTTCTTGGCTGCATGCCGGTCAGCCCATTCACCTAAGGCTGGCATGGTGAACATGACGATGGCATAGGAAAAGCTCAGGGCGCTGGTCCATGCCAGGGTGGCCCATTCGGCTTTGTCGGCCACTGCACCCACGAAGTAAGCGGCAAACACAGCCGTAATGACCACGGTGGTGTAACCTGAGTTGGCAAAGTCGTACATGGCCCAGCCAAAGACTTCTCTGCGTTTGACACCTGAATTCAGCATGGCAATGGGGCCTGTGCTTGATGAAGAACTGATTTAATGCAAATGACGCGGTCTACGGCCGCCACCATGACCGCCGGAAGGGCCACCGCTGTTGCCTTTGGGTGGCTTGCCCAACTCGAGAGAGCTGACCAAGTTGTCAAAGCGTTGAGAAAACAGTTTGTCGATTTCGTGGACCACCCCACCCAATTCAGCACCATCAAAGTGACGCTCCATGAGACCCACCACATCTTGGACCAGCAAGTCGCGCTGAGCTTGCATGATGGCGGCAGGATCGGGACCCACAAACAAGATAACGAAATCATCGCGTGATTCAGTACCGCGTGTTTCTTCTTCGTCGTCAAATTCAGTATCGTAGAAAGTAACCTCGAGCTGTGCGCCTGCAGCCGAAACTTCGTTGATGTTCATGCACAAATCGTCGAGGACTTGCCGAAAATCGTCGTCGCCACGAACTGTCCAACACAGCTGAAGTTTGTGCGCTTCTGCATCAAAGCGAATGCCGGGTTCTTCTTCGTAGAGACTTTGAGCGCCCTCCGTCAGAGAGCGGCCACCCGCGTATTTCCAAAGGGGCTTGGTGGCTTCTTGCAAGGCTTTGAAGTCGACATCGTCTCGCAACAGGACTTCACCATGAACATGAATTTCAAAGGGGGTACTGAAGGATGTCATGGCTGTCTACTTGGTCAGTGGTGCCCCGGGCCGGAATCGAACCGGCACGCCCGCTATGAACGAAGCGGCGGATTTTAAGTCCGATGTGTCTACCAATTTCACCACCGGGGCTAAAGCTCTATTGTGCCTTCAAGTTGAGCTTTCTGGCATTAAAAAGCCCTCCAAAGAGGGCTTTTCTTGAGTCTAAAGTGAAAACTTCAGAATCAAAGAAGAAGAGGTATCAACCGCCTTTTTTGGCACGCTTGCCTGGGTTCTTTTTGCTGCGAGTTGCAACACCGCGCTCAAGGCTGACGCGCTGACCACGGCCGCTGGTGGGCAAAGTGACGCCAGGCAGTGGCTTCAAAGGAGGTGTGAATTTACGGTCAGCTTCGGTAACGATCTTATTGCCCATCTATGGCTCCAGGAAAAAAAGTTCAAGGCGATATTAAGCCACAGATTCGAGGCCTCTCCGGTTCAACACCCGAAATTAGCCTTCAATCTTCACGACCTTGCGACGCTTCCTGGGCTTCACTGAGCGATTTCAGGCTTCTCACCCTCGAAAACGTGATCACGATGGCTTGAACCGCAAAGCCAGCCACCACAACCAGCAAACTGGCCAGATCGGAGCCCATTTCACCCACGAAGCCCCCCAACAAGGCACCCAGTGGACGGGCACCTGTGCCAGCCACAATGTTGATGGCCGTCACTCGGCCCATCATGGGATTGGGGGTGACGCTTTGTCGCAGCGTGGTCGACGTGATGGTCCAAATGATGGGACCAAAACCAAACAGGAAATAAGCAAAACATGCCACCAGCACCGAAGGCAACCAATGCGTTGAGGCCATCACGCAGGCAGCCGCGACCGAGAAAAACGGACCGAGCAAGATGGCTTGGCCAAAAGGCATCAACGAGACAATGCGCGATGCCATTAAGGAGCCTGCGATCATGCCCACGCCATAACAGGCCATGGTCAGCCCCACTTCACTTGAACCCATGCCCAGTGTGCGGATGGCATAGGGTACATAGATGGCTTGCAATACAAACCACGAAATATTCCAGGCAATCGAGGTCAACAAAATAGGTCGAAGCAAATGGCTAGACCACACAAAATGCGCGCCATCTTTAAGCTCTAACCAAGGGTGACGATCGGGTGCAGCCTGTCGAACGGGTTCTTGAATTTGCCTTAAAAACCCAACAGCGGCCAAAGACAACATCAAGGACAAAACGAAAGAAGTTGAAGCGCCCATCCAAGCAATCAAAGCGCCCGCCAAGGCAGGACCACCCGCAAACGCCATGCTTCGAGCCAACTCCAAACGACCATTGGCTTGTGCCAATTGTTGACTGCCCACCAATGCAGGAACCAAAGATGGCGCACTCACACTGAAGCCCACAGTACCCACTGCCGCCAAAAATCCAACGCAAGCCAACAAGGGCACGCTGATTTGTTCTAGCAACATCGCCACAATGAGAACCAAAAGGGCACAAACACGCAGCACCTCAGACATCAACATGAGCCTCTTGCGCGACATGCGATCGGCAAGCAATCCCAAGGGAATAGAGAGCAATAAAAAAGGCAGCGATTGAACCGCTGCAATGACGCCAATTTCGCCAGGGCCTGCTTTGAGCATCAGCACCGCCACGATGGGCACAGCAGCCAAGGTCAACTGCTCAGCCGATTGCGCCATGAGATTGGAGAACGCCAGCTTGTGAAACGCGGAAGGCAAGGCGTTTGAATTTGAGTTCATCGAGGACATTTTTGGCTGGGCTTTTGTCTGCTATCTTCAGGCCTTCATTTTGCCTTGATTTCCACACACGCCATGAGCCTTCAATCTGTCAAAGACTTCTTTTCCAATCGTCAAATCGACATTGACATCATTGAGCTACCGGTCAGCACAGCCACGGTTGCGCTGGCGGCTGAAGCCCATGGGGTCGAACCGGGTCAGATTGCCAAAACATTGGCCTTTCAGTTAAGCGATGGCCGTGTGGCTTTGGTCGTTGCCAAGGGTGATGCACGGATTGACAACAAAAAATTCAAAGATGCGTTGGGCAAGGGAAAAATGCTAGGCCTTGATGCAGTGGCTGAGATCACCGGCCATCCGGTTGGCGGCGTTTGCCCCTTTGGGTTGACGTCCCCACTGCCCGTCTACTTGGACGTTTCTTTGAAAATTTACGAAGAAGTCATCCCAGCTGCAGGTTCCATCAACAGTGCCGTTCGCATCAGCCCAGAAAAAATGGCAGACATCACCCAAGCAGAATGGGTCGATGTCTGCCAATCACAATGAGCGCCTGAAGGGATCAGGCTTCAAAGATTAAGCGTTCACTTCATTTGAAACACATCATTTGCCGTACAAATAGTTAGGCAACCACAGCGTGAGCTCTGGCCAGATGTACATCAAGATCAAGCACAAGATCACGATGAACATGTAAGGCATCATGCCTGCAAAGATCTGATTGATGGTGACGTGAGGTGGCGACACCCCTTTCAGATAGAACGCAGACATGGCCACCGGTGGCGACAAGAATGCGGCTTGCAAGTTCACAAACACCATCACACCCCACAGCATGGGATCAATCTGGAAATGGGCCAGCAGTGGCAAAAAGATGGGCACAAAAATCACAATGATCTCGGTCCACTCTAATGGCCAACCCAAGACAAAAATGATGGCTTGAGAAAGCAGCAGGAATTGAATGGGCGTGAGGTTCAACGCCATCACCCATTCCTCGACCAAACGCTGACCACCCAAAATAGCAAACACGGCAGAGAACAAGGCTGAGCCCACAAACAACCAGCACACCATGGAGGTGGTTTTGGCTGTCAAGAACACTGCTTGTTTGATTTTTTCAAAATCCAGCGTCCCGGCAGACCACGCCATCAAGAATGCACCTGCTGCACCCACCGCAGCCGATTCAGTGGCTGTGGTGATACCAAACAAAATGACGCCCAGCACCACGAAGGTGAGAATGCCCAAAGGCATGACAGAGCGAACCAACATGTTCAGAATTTCATACTGCTCAGCATCAAAGTGCCAGTAGTAGTAAGCCAGCATGGCAGCACACAAACCACACGCAATCCAGAAGCCTAGGTAAAAGCCTTCAGGAACGGGTTCTGTTTTGGGTGCATCAGATGTGTCGCCATCACCCAAAGCCTGCAACGGCGCATCTGACTCTTCAGCCTTGGCTGAAGTGCTTTCTGCGCCAGGCGGCAATTGAACCCCTTGCGAAGATGACGCTGTCTTCACAGTTTCTGCCCCTGGGGGCTCTTGAACACCTTGTGAACCTGGAGGCTCTTGCAATCCACCAGCACCAGGTGGCTCCTTCAAGTCGCTAGCGCCTGGTGGCTCTTGCACCCCAGAGCGCTCCGTTGCAACGGGCGCAGGAGCGGCATTGGCCTCACCTGCAGGTGCAGCAGTTGGGGCTTCCGCTTGAGCCGTTTGTGTTGCCACCACTTGGGCCGCAGCCGCATTGTTTTCTTCTTGAGAATGAATGACCACATACCACCAGACAGCACCCATGGTGGCCACCGTCATCAAGATGGGAACCAAACTCATGACAAAACTTTTGGCGATGAAGCCCCATGTCACCACCACGCTGTCAGCAGATTTCTTCAAAACTTTGCCAGGTGACAAAAGCGCTTGAAAAAGTGCCAAGAAATATTTGGGCGCGTAATGGTCCGCAATTTTTTGCACTTCTGGCGAAATGTTCGCGCGTGTTTGCTCAGCTGGCAGTTTGGGCGCGACTTTGGGATCGATCAATACCCAGCCAATGACGTAGATGAGGTACAAGGTTGCCAAGAAAAATCCTGGGAACATAGCCGCCGCATACAACTTCACCACCGACTGTCCGGCAACCGCCGCGTACACAATGATCATCACCGAAGGCGGAATCAAGATACCCAAAGTTCCGCCCGCGGTGATGACGCCTGCTGCCAAGCGAGTGTCATACCCAGCGTTGAGCATAGGACGCATGGCAATCACGCCCATCAACACCACCACAGCGCCCACCAAACCACTGGCAATACCCCAGAAGGTGCAAATGACCAAAGTGGCCACCGCCAATGAGCCTGGCAATTTGCGGAAGGCCAATTGAACACTGTGGAACATTTTGTCAACCAAGGCGCCCCGCTCCATCACATACCCCATCAGCACAAAGAGCGGGATAGAAAGCAAGGTGTCATTGGTCATGGCACCAAAGGTGCGCTGAACCATGAGGTTGAAAATTTTGTTGTCAAACCATGGGGCCGACGGATCGTAGAAAGCGCCAAAGCCAAAGGCCATGCCCAAACCCATCAAGGTGAATGCTGTTGGGAAGCCCAACATGATCACCACCACGATGAGTGAGAGCATCAAGAGACCGAGTGCGGGATCGCTCATGCTTGGCCTCCTTTCGCGCGTTGGTGGGCAGATTCTTCAATGTTTTTGGCATTGGCAATGGCTTCCATTGCCGCGTCATGGTCTACCAATGTGCTGCTTGCCAACTGCTGCTCCACAACGTCAATCTCGTCTGCATCTTTCAGTCGTGGCGTCCATTCGCCGGTGCGTATGCAGACAGCACAACGCAGAATTTCAGCCAAACCTTGCATGAAAACAATGAGGCCCGCCAGCGGAATGACCGACTTGAAGGGATACAAAGGCAATGGATCGGCGTTGAATGTTTGCTCATGGATGGCCCATGAGTCGGCTGCATAGTTCCAACCTGCCCAGGTGAGCGCAATCACGCCGGGGATGAAGAACAAGATGTACAACACCAAATCAAGCCAAGCTTGTGTTTTGGGTTTGGCACTGCCATAGAAAAAATCGCCGCGCACATGACCATCCTGACATAAGGTATAGGCGCCGCCCATCATGAAGAGCGTCCCATACATCATGTTACTGGCATCAAAAATCCAGGCTGTGGGGGCATTCAATGCGTAGCGCTTGAAAACTTCCACAACCACCAACAACATAAGCCCAACGATCAGCCAGGCAAATGCTTTTCCTACCCACGTGCTGATTTGGTCAGCTGTGTGTAGCAGTGTTTGCGTATTCATATAAAACCGATAAAAAAATTAACAACCAAAAGCAAAATACCCATCCTGACTCAAACCAGGATGGGCAAGCTCTAAAAAAACGAAAGTATCTTAGGCTTTTTTGTTGAAGTAGCGGTTGTACGCCATCTTGAAGTCGACCATGTAGTCGTTCTGCCACTGACCTGCACGCTGCGCAAAAGCCATTTGTGAGTCCATGACTTTCTTGAAGAATGGGTTTTCAGCAGACTTCTTGGCAACCACTTTGTCCCACGCATCGAGCTGCGCCTTCAAGATGGCGTCAGGCGTTTTGTAGAACTTGATGCCCTGCTTCTTCATCTCTGTGTAATCTTTGGAGTTGCGATCGATGGCTTTCCAGCTCATCTCTGCTGAAGAGGCTTGCACGGCATATTCAATGATGGACTTCAACTCTGCGGGCAATGCATTGAGCTTGCCTTTGTTGAACAAGATTTCAAATTGTTCACCGCTTTGGTGGAAGCTTTGCAACATGCAGTTTTTAACCACATCAGGGAAACCCAACACACGGTCTGAAGAAGCATTGTTGAACTCGGCCGCGTCAATCAATCCACGGTCCAAGGCAGGCACAATTTCGCCACCTGGCAAGGGGTTCACGGAAGCACCCAGTTCTGTGAAGATGTCGACAGCCAAGCCAACCGTACGGTACTTCAAGCCTTTCAAGTCAGCCACTTTGGCAATCGGCTTCTTGAACCAGCCCAAAGGCTGCGTTGGCATAGGGCCGTAGACATAAGACGCCACGTCAATGTTCAATGACTTGTAAATTTCTTCGAGCAACTGCTTGCCGCCGCCGTAGTTGTGCCATGACAAAACCATGTTGGGGTCCATACCGAAGGCAGGGCCAGAACCCCACAAAGCCAAGGCAGAGCTTTTGCCATAGTGGTAAGCCAACACACCGTGGCCACCATCGAGTGTGCCCTTGTTCACCGCGTCCAACAATTGGAAGGCTGGCACCACGGCGCCAGAAGGCAACACTTCAATCTTCAAGCGACCGCTGGCCATGTCGTTGACTTTTTTGGCAAAGTCGTTCGCGTATTCATGGAAGATGTCCTTGGCAGGCCAAGTACTTTGGAAGCGCAAGCTGACCGTGTCTGCTTTAGAGATCATGGGAGCGGCTAACGCGCCTGCTGCAACAGCACCTTTCAAAAGGCCGCGGCGAGAAGATGATGTTTTCTTTTCTGTCATGGTTATTTCCTTAAGTTGACCAAATCAAATCCACCAGAAATGATGCACAGGACATGGATTTCACAACTCAGGGTTAGTACCGAATTTGATGAGAATATTTTCTCAAAGTGTCAATCAAAATAGACAAAATATCCCAAGTAATACACCGTTAATTTCCCTCGTGCTAGGCACAATAGGCAGGTCATCAATGGAGACACCATGGAAGCACAAGAAACCGCAGAACTGATCGAACAAACGGGCCACGGCGACAAATCGCAAAACCGATCTGCGCTCACCATCTCCATCTTGGCCATGGTTCTGGCCATTGCCAGTTTGGGCGGTTCCAATGCGATGAAAGAGGCCACACAAGAAAACATCTTGGCAGCCAATGCCTATGCTTTTTACCAAGCCAAAAACATTCGTCAAACCACATACAAGTTGGCAGTTGCCGATTTAGAACTGCAAATGGCGCGAGAGCCCAACATGAATGCCAATGCCAAGGCCATGTTTGATAAAAAGATAGAGGATTACAAAAAAACGGTTGAGCGTTATGAGTCGGAACCCGACACCAAGGAAGGCAAGAAGGAGTTGATGGCTCGCGCCAAAGAACATGAAGCAAGCAGAGACCATGCGATGCGGCAAGACCCCTGGTTTGACTATGCAGAAGGCATGTTGCAAATCGCCATTGTGTTGCTGTCGGTTTCCATTGTGGCCTCTGTGCCAGCACTTTATTGGGCGGGTTCTGTTTTAGGGGCCTTAGGCTTTCTCAGCACAATCAACGGCTACTTTTTACTTTTCTAATTCCTGCTGACGTACAAGCATGACGCCCTCTCTTCAATCGGCCATCGACTTCATTCAATCTTGCGAAACGCCTTGGTCGCGAGACACCTCTGCGCCATGGGGCATTCACGATGTTGATCCGGCCCCCTACAACCGTTTGTATGGGCCTGTACACGGCCGGGGCCCCGTCTCTGGCATCATTTATCACAAGCACCAATTGCTGGCTGCTTGGGGTGAGCCTCGAAAATCGGACCTGACTTTCAGCGTGGCCAAAACCTATTTGGCCTTGTTGGCAGGTGTTGCTTTTGATCGCGACCTTTTAAGCGATGTGCACGAACCTGTCATTGCAAAATGTCCAGGCATCGGCTTTGAAGGCGAGCGTTTATCACGAATCACCTGGCACCATCTGCTACAGCAAACCAGCGAATGGGAAGGCACCTGTCTGGGAATTCCCGAGCAAGTCGATCGGTACCGGTGGGTGTCCTATCAACCAGGTCAGGCCGACGGTAAAAAAGGCGACGCCAGACCGCTTGGCGAACCTGGATCGCGGTTTGAGTACAACGATGTGCGCATCAACCAGTTGTCTTTGGCACTTTTGCATTTGTTCAAGCGCCCTTTACCTGAAGTCTTTGAAGAATCCATCCTTCAACCCGTGGGATGCCAAGACCCCTTTCAATGGCAAGGTTACGAACAGGGCTGGACCCAAGTGGCAGGTCAACGAATGATGTCTGTACCAGGCGGCAGCCACTGGGGTGGCGGCGTGTCCATCTCGGCCATGGACCAGGCCAAAATAGGCCTCATGCTCATGGGCAATGGCCAATTGAACGGAAAGCAAGTACTGTCTCATCAATGGCTTGAGATGATGCAGCAGGCCTGTGACATTGCACCCTACTACGGCTATTTGATTTGGCTCAACCAAGATGGCCAGTTGTTCAAAGATGCACCCCGTACTTCTTGGTTTGCCATTGGCGCAGGTTCCTCTGTGACATGGGTCGACCCGCAACTTGAATTGGTTTGCGTGATGCGCTGGATTGATGCCCCAAAAACAAACGACTGCATCGCCAAAGTGATGCAGTCGTTGTCGATGTAAATCACTGAAGGCTTGGAGCCTTCAGCAAGTCTTCATTTGGCAAACAAGCTGGCTGGATTTGCAAAGGCTTTGAATTCAACCGCATTACCGCACGGGTCTAAAAAGAACATGGTGGCCTGCTCGCCCACCTGACCTTTGAAGCGAATGTGCGGTTCAATGACGAATTTGATGCCGGCTTTTTTCAGCTTCTCAGCCAGCGCTTCCCACTGGCCCATTTCCATCACCAAACCAAAGTGGCGAACAGGCACATTGTCCCCATCGACCGCGCTGGTGTTGCGATGGCCGGCCTCATCTGGCGACAAATGGGCAACGATTTGATGGCCGTAAAAATTGAAGTCAACCCACTCGTCACTGGAACGACCTTCTGGGCAACCTAACAAGTCGCCATAGAAAGAGCGCGCTGTGGCCAAAGAAGTAACTGGAAAAGCAAGGTGAAAGGGTTGCATGTTGATTCAAGTTGATACAAATAAAACCACATTCTGCCTCAAGCTGAGCCAGCGGTGTAGTGGGCGATGTGAGTCAAAGTGACCCGCTTAGGCTTTCAAAGTTTTCTGAAACAAGGCCAAGGTACGACTCCAAGACAAGTCGGCTGCGGCCTGTTGATGCCTGGGCGTCGAGTTGTTGTGAAAGCCGTGTTGCGTGCCTGCATAGAGATGTGCGGCATAGGCCGTGCCCTGCGCCTTGAGGCCCGCTTCAAAGGCAGGCCAACTGACATTGATGCGCGGATCATTTTCTGCAAAATGCAAGACCATTTCGGCTTTGATTTTGCTCACCTTGTCTGCAGAAGGGGCGATGCCGTAATAAGGCGCACCGGCTTTGACGCCATCACCTAAAGCCGCAGCAATTTCATTGGTCATGCCACCGCCCCAGCAAAAACCAGTCACCCCCAATTTGCCATTCGACAGCGCATGGTTTTTCAAGAAAATGGCACTGTTCAACATGTCGGTTTGAAGCTTCGAGGGGTTGAGCTTGTCTTGCAACAACTTGCCTTCTTCGTCATTGCCTGGGTAACCACCCACTGGATAAAGCCCGTCGGGCGCCAATGCCAAAAAGCCTGCGGCAGCCAAACGACGTGCCACATCCTCAATGTAAGGGTTCAAACCGCGGTTTTCATGAATCACCAAGACCGCTGGAAATTGCGTGGCGGTTGGCGAAGTCGGTTGAACCAGATAGCCACGCATCTCACCAGAACTGCCGCCCGGTGAGGCATATTTCACATAACTGGCCTTGATCCGTGGATCGGTAAACGAAATGGTTTGGGCGTTGGCATACCGCGGAAAGAGGGCTTGCGCCATGGCCATGCCCCCCACAGCGATGGCACTGGCTTTGGCCAGAAATTCACGTCGGTCCATGGCGCCATGACAGTACTCATCGTAAAGCGCATAAATTTTGGGATGAATGGTGGCCGGCTGAACAGTTGTTTGAGGTTGATGCACGATCACTCCTTGAAGTTTGAGTCATGTTAATTCAAGGGGCTCAAATTTGCTGAAGTCGACGTCATCTGCTTCTTTTTATTATGATGAGACATCCATTTGATTTAGCCCCTTCGTCTCTTGCCAAGTTCCACAACCCTCAGTCCAGTTAATTGTTGGAAGTGCAAACACTTTGCCACCAGCTGGGATCCCAAAATGCCATACAGCTGCAAGTTGTTGGGATTCAAGTCACAAGTCTTGCCCAGCATTCAAGTGATGAACTCAGACGGACGCCCATGCTTTGGCTTCGACCCCAAGCCAGTCAATGCAGCCAAGACCTAATTGGCGCTTTACGCTTGTAACTTGATGAACACCAACATAGGCTTTCTGGATCAAGGCACTCCGCACATTGTTGTCTTGGGTGCTGGTGCCATTGGCGGTTACATCGGAGGCTGCTTGGCAGTTGCAGGCGCTAACGTCAGCTTCTTGGGTCGCACTAAGATGCTTGACATCGTGAAGACCCACGGGTACAGATTGACAGATTTATACGGACGTCATTCCAAGCTCGCGCCCTCTGAAATTCATTTCACTACCGACGCCAAGGTATTGAAGCTGGCAGACTTTGTTTTGGTGGCTGTCAAAAGTCGTGACACGCTTGCGGCAGCCGAGTTGCTTCGTATGCATGCCAAACCGAATGTGACCATCATCAGCTTTCAAAATGGTGTTGGCAATGCAGAGGCATTGGCGAATCATTTGCCACAATTCAAGGTCGTTGCGGGGATGGTGCCTTTCAATGTCGTGACCTTGCCAAACGGACATTTACATTGTGGCACTGAGGGACAACTTTGCACTGAAAGCAACGCCGTGTTAAGTCCACTGAACACGTTCTTTGAAAAAGCAGGATTACCGTTGCAGCAATTTACAAACTTCAAAGAAATTCAATGGGGCAAGTTGATTTTAAATTTGAACAATGCAGTCAATGCAATATCAGATCTACCTCTTAAAGAAGAGCTGTCTCAACACGCCTATCGCAAATGTTTAGCGCTCCTGATCAGTGAAACTTTAACGGTCTTGTCGCAAGCAGGCATTCATCCAGCCAAAGTTTCAAAAGTATCAGCGCAGCTGTTGCCCTACATTTTGAGAACGCCCGACTTTGTATTCAAAAGATTGGCCGCCAGCATGCTCAAAATTGATGAGATGGCCAGATCTTCAATGTGGGAAGATTTGCAAAATCAAAGAACAACTGAAGTCACTGCCTTGAATGGGGCTGTGGTTGATTTGGCCAAGTCAATTGGCATAAGTGCACCACGCAATGCTCGGATGGTGGCTTTGATCCAACAAGCAGAGCAAGGCAAAGTTAAAGCTCTCACAGGAAAAGATTTACTTCAAAACTTGACGTCGCCCCCATGACATTTGCAACTTGACGGTTCAATTTTGGCCTCACCAAACAAAAAGCCCCTTGCGGGGCTGTCTTGTTAATTTCAAAAAAGAAATTTGGAGGCGCGGGCCGGAGTCGAACCGACCTACACGGATTTGCAATCCGGTGCATAACCGCTTTGCTACCGCGCCATTTTTTGCGACAAAAAAGGGAAGCTGTTGCTTCCCTAAATTGCTGAAAGATATTGGTACATCTTTCAATGTTTGGAGCGGGATAAGAGGCTCGAACTCTCGACCTATACCTTGGCAAGGTATCGCTCTACCAACTGAGCTAATCCCGCATTTGCAATCAACTCAGCATTGTATGCCGATTTGTTTGCGTTGGACGAATTGTAGCGCAATTTTTGAGAATTTTTAAAGTCCCCAAAAAAAATCTATCAATGTTTGACCGCCCCTTCTTTGGCGTCTGTTTTGGCATCGGCCGAGACAGGCGCAGAGGCAGCCACAGCCTCCTCTTCTGGGAGGGGTTGTGGCATCTTTTCCAGGGCTACTTCCAGCACTTTGTCGAGCCATTTCACGGGCACGATTTCAAGGCCGTTTTTGACATTTTCAGGAATGTCCTGCAAGTCTTTGACATTGTCCTCGGGGATCAGAACCGTCTTGATACCACCGCGAAGTGCAGCCAACAGTTTTTCTTTCAAACCACCAATGGCAGTCACTTCACCGCGCAACGTAATTTCACCCGTCATGGCCACATCGGCACGCACAGGAATGCCCGTCATGGCAGACACCATGGCGGTGGTCATGGCAGCGCCAGCACTGGGGCCATCTTTGGGCGTTGCGCCATCGGGTACGTGGATGTGCAAGTCTTTTTTCTCAAAGACATCGTCCTTGATACCCAGCATGCGGGCACGGCTTCGAACCACAGTGCGTGCTGCTTCGACAGATTCTTTCATCACGTCACCCAAAGAGCCCGTGCGGGTGATCACACCCTTACCTGGCATGAGTGCGGCCTCGATGGTCAGCAAATCGCCACCCACTTCGGTCCAGGCCAAGCCAACCACCTGGCCCACTTGGTTCTGCGCCTCTGCACGGCCGTAGGTGTATTTCTGCACACCCAAGAAATCGTTCAGATTGTCGGGGGTGACCAGCACCGGTGCAGTCATTTGTTTGAGCAACAAACTCTTGACCACCTTGCGGCAAATTTTGGAGAGCTCGCGCTCGAGAGAACGCACACCTGCTTCACGTGTGTAATAACGAACCACATCGCGCACAGCGGCATCGCTGACGCTCAGCTCTTCAGCCTTCACACCATTGTTTTTCATTTGCTTAGGCAGCAAATATTTGATGGCGATGCTGGTTTTTTCGTCTTCGGTGTAGCCTGACAAACGGATCACTTCCATGCGGTCTAACAACGCAGAAGGAATGTTCATCGAATTGGATGTAGCCACGAACATGACGTCGCTCAAATCAAAATCGACTTCAACGTAATGATCGCCAAAAGTGTGGTTCTGCTCGGGGTCCAACACTTCCAACAAAGCGCTAGAAGGGTCACCGCGGAAATCTGTGCCCAGTTTGTCGATCTCGTCGAGCAAGAACAAAGGATTTCGTGTGCCCACCTTGTTCAGGCTTTGAAGCACTTTGCCTGGCATGGCGCCAATGTAAGTGCGACGGTGACCGCGAATTTCGGCTTCGTCTCGCATGCCACCCAAGGCCATGCGCACGTACTTACGGCCCGTCGCTTTGGCAATGGACTGACCCAAGGATGTTTTACCCACGCCAGGAGGGCCAACCAAGCAAAGAATAGGTGCTTTGACTTTGTCAACACGCTGCTGAACCGCCAGGTATTCCATGATGCGGTCTTTGACTTTTTCCAGACCGTAATGGTCTTCGTTCAACACCACTTCAGCATTGCCCAAGTCGTGTTTGATTTTGGTCTTCTTGCTCCAAGGCAATCCCGTAAGCACTTCAATGTAGTTGCGCACCACTGAGGCCTCAGCCGACATGGGCGACATCAGCTTGAGTTTCTTCAACTCGGCATCGGCCTTTTTGCGCGCTTCTGCGGGCATTTTGGCAGCTTTGATTTTCTTTTCGATCTCTTCGATGTCGGCGCCCTCTTCGCCTTCACCGAGTTCTTTTTGAATGGCCTTGACTTGCTCGTTCAAATAGAAATCGCGCTGATTCTTTTCCATCTGGCGCTTCACGCGGCCACGAATTTTTTTATCAACATTCAGGATGTCAACTTCACGCTCAAGTTGTGTGAAAAGATTTTCCAAACGATCGCGGATGCTGGCCAAGTCGAGCACCACTTGCTTGTTTTCTAACTTGAGTGGCAAGTGCGCCGCAATGGTGTCAGCCAGACGACCGGGCTCATCGATGCTAGAGATCGATGTGAGAATTTCTGGCGGAATCTTTTTGTTCAGTTTGACGTACTGGTCAAACTGCTGCATGACCGCGCGGCGCAGGGCTTCAATTTCGCTGCTTTGCTCGGCCTTTTCAACAGAGGCTTCAACCGGCATGACCGTGGCCACGAAATGCGCTTCACCATCGGCGATGGACTGCACCTTGGCACGCTGCTGACCTTCTACCAACACCTTCACGGTGCCATCTGGCAGCTTGAGCATTTGCAAGATGGTGGAGACACAACCGACTTCAAACATGTCGGTGGCTTCAGGCTCATCTTTGGCCGCTGTTTTTTGTGCCACCAGCATGATGCGGCGGTCGGTGAGCATGGCGCTCTCAAGGGCCTTGATGCTTTTGGGACGGCCCACAAAAAGTGGAATGACCATGTGCGGAAAGACCACGACATCGCGCAATGGCAACATCGGCAGGTCGAGCAATTCGGCGGGGAGTGGTGTATGTCCAGACATGAGATTCCCTAAATTATTGGGGATAGATGGCCCCTGAATTTTCAATTTCAAGCCCAAGTGATGTAGGGGTATTCATTGGATTTCAGGGGGTGGGCTGGAAAAAATTCAAGCTTGTTTGGCCGACTCTCGGTAGACCAACAAAGGAACATGGTTTTCTTCGATGGTGGACGCATCCACCACCACTTTTTCGACATTGCTGGCATTGGGCAATTCGAACATGGTGTCGATGAGGGCTTGCTCCAAAATGGAACGCAAGCCACGGGCACCGGTTTTACGCGCCAGCGCCTTCTTGGCAATGGCGTGCAAAGCTTCGGGTCGAATCTCGAGTTCGACGCCTTCCATGTTGAGCAACTGGCCGAACTGTTTGACCAACGCATTTTTGGGTTCGGTCAAAATTTGAACCAGCGCTTCTTCAGTCAATTCGGCCAGCGTGGCGACCACAGGCATACGACCCACCAGTTCGGGAATTAGACCAAACTTGATCAAGTCTTCTGGCTCAACTTCCGTAAAGACTTCTGTGAGTGAACGTTGCTTCTTGCTTTTCACCACGGCGCCAAAACCAATGCCTGAGGCTTCAGTGCGGTTTTCAATGACTTTTTCCAAGCCAGCAAAAGCACCGCCGCAAATGAACAAAATGTTGGTGGTGTCAATTTGCAAGAAGTCTTGGTTGGGATGCTTGCGGCCGCCTTGGGGTGGCACGCTGGCCATGGTGCCTTCAATGAGCTTGAGCAAGGCTTGCTGAACACCCTCACCTGACACGTCGCGCGTGATGGAGGGGTTGTCAGACTTGCGTGTGATTTTGTCGATCTCGTCGATGTACACAATGCCGCGCTGTGCACGCTCAACGTCGTAGTTGCAGCTTTGCAGCAACTTGGAAACAATGTTCTCAACGTCTTCACCCACATAACCGGCTTCAGTCAAAGTGGTGGCATCGGCCATGACAAAAGGCACATCGAGCATGCGCGCCAAAGTCTGGGCCAACAAAGTTTTGCCAGACCCAGTGGGGCCAATCAGCAAGATGTTGCTCTTTGCCAATTCGACGTCTTCTTTTTTGGCGCCTTCTTTGTGCTTCAAACGCTTGTAGTGGTTGTACACAGCCACCGCCAAAGTTCGCTTGGCTTTTTCTTGACCGATGACGTAGTTGTCCAAATTGGACTTGATGTCCAAAGGTGTGGGCAATCCGTTTTTGGTGTCTTTGGCAATTTCGGTAGCGGGCAATTCATCACGGATAATGTCATTGCACAAGTCGATGCACTCGTCGCAAATGAAGACCGAAGGGCCTGCGATGAGCTTCTTGACCTCGTGCTGGCTTTTGCCGCAGAAGGAGCAATACAAATTCTTTTCGGTAACCGAGCCTTTTTTATCGGCCATAAACGACGCCTTGTGGTTCTATTTTCCCAATGATAACGAAAGAAAAACGGCGCTCTCCCAGAATGGGGGCGCCGTCTTCAAAAAACAGGGCTGAAACCTCAATTTCCACCCTGTTGTGTTGCGTCTCAGGGACGTTTTGCGATCACTTGGTCGATCAGACCGTAATCTTTGGCCTCATCGGCGGACAAATAGTAGTCACGCTCAGTGTCCAATTGGATCTTTTCGAGGGGTTGGCCCGTATTTTCGGCCAGGATGCGGTTCAACTGCTCACGGGTTTTGAGGATTTCACGGGCGTGAATCTCAATTTCGGTAGCCTGACCCCGCGCACCGCCCAAAGGCTGGTGAATCATGACTTTGGAATTGGGCAAGGAGAAACGCTTGCCTTTAGCGCCAGCGGACAACAAGAACGCGCCCATGCTGGCAGCCATGCCCGTGCACAAAGTGGACACATCGGGTTTGATGAAGTTCATGGTGTCGTAGATGGCCATGCCAGCACTGACTGAACCGCCAGGCGAATTGATGTAGAACGAAATGTCCTTTTCAGGATTTTCGCTCTCCAAAAACAACAACTGAGCCACCACAGAATTGGCGGTGTAGTCGTTGACCTCACCCACCAAGAAAATCACACGCTCTTTGAGCAAGCGGGAGTAAATGTCATAAGCGCGTTCGCCGCGTCCTGACGTTTCGATCACCATGGGCACATTGCCCAAGGCTTGAATATCGAGTGAGTTCATGGTGTTTCCAAACTGCAAAGGGTTCAAAGTGATCAGGCTTGTTGGCCCATCAATTCGTCGAATGTGATGGCTTTTTCAGTCACTTTGGCTTTAGACAAAATGAAGTCGGAGACATTGGACTCAATGACCACAGCTTCAATTTCAGCCATGCGCTGATTGTCGCCATAGTACCAACGCACCACGTCTTCGGGACGCTCGTAGCTAGAAGCCAGTTCTTCAATGTGGGCTTTGATTTGCGCTTCTGTTGCGTTCAAGGTGTTGGCCTTGACCAACTCGGCCACGACCAAGCCCAAACGCACGCGGCTTTCGGCTTGAGGACGGAAGATATCGTCAGGGATTGGGGCTTTGTCGGCGTCTTTGATGCCGCGCTGCTTGAGATCGGCACGTGCGCCGTCTTTCAAACGCTCAATTTCGTTTTGCACCACAGATTGGGGCAAGTCGAGCTCGGCTTTTTCAACCAGCGCATTCATGGCGGCTTGTTTGTTGCGACCTTGCAAGCGGAATTTCACTTCGCGCTCGAGGTTTTTGCGAATGTCAGTGCGCAGGCCTTCAACGGAGGCGTCTGCAATGCCCAAAGACTTGGCCAAGGCTTCGTTCACTTCGGGCAAGTGGGCTGCTTCAATTTTCTTCACAGTGACCAAGAAGTCGGCTGTTTTGCCGGCCACGTCTTGACCGTGGTAGTCGGCTGGGAAGGCCAATGGAAAGGTTTTGCTTTCGCCATTTTTCATGCCGCGAACAGCTTCTTCGAATTCTTTCAACATTTGGCCTTCGCCAACCAAGAATTGGAAGTCTTCGGCTTTGCCGCCAGAGAACACCTCACCGTCAATTTTGCCTTCAAAGTCAACCGTCACACGGTCGCCGTCGACTGCTGCTTCAGTAGCAGGACGTTGAGAGAAAGTGCGGCGCTGCTTGCGCAAGATGTCGACGGTTTTGTCAATGGCTTCGTCGGTCACTTCAGCGCTAAGTTTTTCAACGGTGGCCGTGCTCAGGTCGCCCAATTTAACTTCGGGATACACCTCGAAAATGGCTTCAAAAGACAATTCACCTTCTGGTGCGCCTTCTTTTTCAGAAATGCGGGGCTGGCCAGCAACGCGCACTTTGGCTTCGTTGGCGGCAATGGCAAAGGCCTCGCCCACTTTGTCGTTCATCACTTCGTACTGGACTGAGTAACCGTAACGTTGTGCCACCACATTCATGGGCACTTTGCCTGGACGGAAACCGTCCATCTTGACGGTGCGTGCCAATTTTTTCAAACGTGCATCGACTTCAGATTGGATTGCAGTCACAGGCAGTGACAAGGTAATTTTGCGTTCCAATTTTTCCAATGTTTCTACAGTAACTGCCATGGTCTTCTCTTTTAGTAAGTGGTGCGCGGGGCGGGACTCGAACCCGCACAGTATTGCTACCGTCAGGACCTAAACCTGGTGCGTCTACCAATTTCGCCACCCGCGCGGGTCCCATCGATATGGGTTGAATCGGTCAACCTTCTATTTTAACCATGGAAGTGGGGGCTTCTAGGTTGAAGCCCCCAAGTCAAGGCCTGCTTTAGGCGGATTTGGCAGGGGGCGAAACCTTGAACCAAGCCGCATACATGGCCGGTAAAGCCAGCAAGGTCAGGGCTGTGGCCACAATGAGGCCGCCCATGATGGCAACGGCCATGGGCCCCCAAAACACGCTTCTGGACAAGGGAATCATGGCCAAAACAGCCGCCGCTGCGGTAAGCACGATGGGGCGCAAACGTCTGACGGCGGATTCCACGATGGCCTCCCAAGCTGGCACGCCCGCGGCACGGTCCTGCTCAATTTGGTCGATCAAGATGACCGAATTGCGCTGAATCATGCCCATCAGGGCAATCACGCCCAGCAAAGCAACAAAGCCAAAAGGACGATCAAGCACCAGCAAGGCCCCCGCCACGCCCGCCATACCCAAGGGGCCGGTGAGGAACACCAACAAAGCACGACTGAAACTTTGCAACTGCAACATCAAGAGCGTGAAGGTAACAAAGAGCATCAAGGGCATGCCAGCAGCAATGGAAGCAGATCCTTTGGAACTCTCCTCCACAGCACCCGCGACCTCAATGCGATAGTCATTGAACCCTGCGTCGTGCCATGCGGCTTCAATCTTTTTGAGTTCGGGCAGCAATTGGTTGGTAACAGTGGCACCCTGAATGCCTTCAATCAGGTCGGCATTGACGGTGATAGCGTAGTTGCGACCTTCACGCCACATGACGCCGGGTTCCCAATTGAACACAGGCTTGGCGATTTGCATCAAGGGGATGGATTTGCCCGTTGCAGTCGGCACATAAGCGCCAGCCAAATCGGTGATGGCATCACGCTCGGACTGCGGTTGTCGCAACACGATGTCGATCAATTTGTCACCATCACGGTACTGACCCACCGTAGATCCGGAAGCCATGGTGCGCGACGCTTGCGCAATGGATTGACTGGTCACACCCAATGCACGTGCTTTGGCTTGATCAACTTCCAAACGGATGACCTTGATCGATTCGTTCCAGTTGTCGTTCACGCCGCGCGTGTTGGGATTGGCGCGCATGGTGGCCTTGACTTCGTCGGCCTTCAAGCGCAGGGCCAAAGGATCGGCACCCACCACCCGGAATTGAACGGGGTAAGGCACTGGCGGTCCATTGGGCAACAGCTTCACGCGGCCGCGAACCTCTGGGAACTCGGTGGCCAACAAAGCTGGCAGTTTGATGCGCAGTGATTCACGCACTTTCAAATCTTTGGGCAGCACAATCAACTGTGACACATTGGACTGGGGGAACACCTGGTCCAAGGGCAGGTAAAAGCGCGGCACACCAGAACCGACCCATGTACTGACGGACGTAACACCCTCCTCCGCCATCAAACGCTTTTCAATGCGCTTTGAAACTTCATCACTGGCTGCAAAACTGGAACCCTCGGGCAACCAAACATCCACCATGATTTCAGGGCGACTTGAGTCTGGGAAAAACTGCTGCTGCACTTTGCCCATGCCCACAATGCCCAACACAAACAAGGCCAAGGTAATGGCGATGGTTTTCCATTTGTTGAAAACACACCAAGTGACAGCAGTTCGGAATTTTTTGTAAAAAGGCGTGTCAAACATTTCATGGACGACAGCTTCGCCAGATTCAGCCACATGCGGTGGCGCCTTCAACAACAAGGTCCCCAAATAAGGCACAAAGTAAACGGAGGCAACCCAACTGATCAGCAAGGCAATGACCGTGACAGCAAAGATGGCAAAGGTGTATTCACCCGTCATGGACTTGGCCAATCCGATGGGCAAGAAACCGGCTGCCGTGATCAAGGTGCCCGTGAGCATGGGCATGGCCGTGAGCTCGTATGCAAAGGTGGCCGAGCGAACTTTGTCATAGCCCTCTTCCATTTTGCGAACCATCATTTCAACGGCAATGATGGCATCGTCTACCAACAAACCCAAGGCGATGATGAGCGAACCCAGCGAAATTTTGTGGAGGCCAATGTTGAAGTAGTCCATGGCCAAAAACGTAACCGCTAACACCAAGGGAATGGTGATGCCCACCACCAAACCGGGTCGAATGTCCAAAGTCCAACGGCGCCACAAAGGATGAATGCCCGGACGCTTGTGCAAACCCAGTGACAAGAAACTCACAGCCAACACAATGGCTACGGCCTCCACCAAAGTTTGCAAGAACTCATTCACAGACTTTGACACTGCTTTGGGTTGGTCTTGCACTTGAATCAGCTTCACACCTGCGGGCAAGGTGGCCTCAATGTTTTGTGCGCTGGCCTTGAGTGCTTTGCCCAATTGAATGATGTCGCCCCCTTTGGCCATCGACACACCCAGGCCAATGACCTGCTCGCCGTTGTGTCGCACTTTGACGGAAGGTGGATCGATGTAGTCTTGTTTGACTGTGCCCAAATCAGACAATTTGATTTGCTGGCCAGAAGCACCGCGAATGGGCATTTGCCTTAAGGCCTCGAGGCTGTTGAACTGGCCATTGACACGCAACTGAATGGCATCTTTAGGCAAATTCAACGTGCCTGCAGATTCCACCGCGTTTTGTTGACCCAACTGTGCGATGACGGCGCCCATGTCGAGGCCCATCGCTGCCAATTTCTTTTGCGAAATTTCAACGAATACTTTTTCGTCCTGCACGCCAAACAATTCGACCTTGGCAACGTCCTGAACGCGCAAGATCTTTTGCCGCACATCGTCAGCAAACTTTTTCACTTCAGCGGGCGTAAAGCCCTCGGCTTGCAATGCATAAATGACGCCATACACATCGCCAAAATCATCCACGAAGAAGGGCCCGACCACACCCGAAGGCAAGCTGCCGCGCATGTCGCCAATTTTCTTGCGGACGGTGTACCAAACATTGGCCACTTCGGCTGGCTTGGAATAGTCTTTGATTTGAAAAATGATTTGCGATTCACCCGGCTTGGAATAGCTGCGAATCTTGTCGGCATAGGGTACTTCTTGAAGCGTTCGCTCCAATTTGTCAGTGACTTGTTCAGCCACTTGCTGCGCTGTGGCACCGGGCCAATAGGCGCGAACGACCATGACGCGGAAGGTGAACGGTGGATCTTCGTCTTGACCTAAGTTGAAGAAAGCAAAGACGCCCAAAAGCATCAACACCAACATCAAATAACGAGTGAGCGCCGGATGGTCCAGCGCCCATTTGGACAGGTTGAAACCTGCTTTGGGTTCGGTACGCATGGTTTATTTGCTCGCAGGTGGCGTGAGGGCTTCGGGGTTGTAAACCGTGACTTTTTGACCCGGCGACAAAACATGCACACCGGCACTCACAATTTGTTGACCTGGCTTGAGGCCCGAGGCGATCACCACGTCATTGCCATCGGCTGTAGCCACTTGAACCACTTGCGATGAGACCGTGCTGCTTGCTGAATCAAACAACCACACGGTGGTTTGCTGACCTTCCTGACGCAAGGCACTGGTGGGTACCTTGATAACATTGGCTTGACTACCCGCCAATTGCGGCGCGTGGACATTCAAGGTGATGCCCAAGGGCAAGGCTTCGGCTCTTTCCAAGCCCAACTTGACTGTGAAAGTGCGGGTTGCAGGATCGGCACTGGCACCAATTTCACGCACTTGGCCTTGGACGGTTTGATTGCCGTTGCCAACAGTCGCGGTCATTTTTTGACCCAACTTCAAGCGCCCCACCACATGTTCTGGCACCGCAAAGACGGCATCGCGGGGGCCATCTTGTGCAAAGCGGACCACTGGCTGGCCAGCAGAGACGACTTGGCCGGGTTCAGCTTCCACCCCCGTAATGACGCCAGATGAAGTGGCCAACAATTTGGCATAGCTCGCTTGATTGCTTTGAGACTGTGCTTGGGCCAAGGCTTGATCAAGCGTTGCTTGTGCAGCCTTGAGTGTTGCAGAGCGACGCTCTAATTCGGCCGCACTGATGAAATTTTGCGCCAACAAGGCTTCGTAGCGCTTGAAGTCTGCAGCCGCTAAATCGCGTTGGGACCGAGCGCCAATGACTTGTGCTTGAGCAGCCTGTGCGGCCAAAGCGTAATCTTGCACATCAACCTCAGCCAAAACTTGGCCCGCTTGAACGCGTTGTCCTGCCTCGGCTTGACGGACCAAAATTTTGCCTCCGACGCGAAAGCTCAAGCGACTTTCAACGCGAGCCTTGACCTCTGCCGCGTACTCACCTTGGACATTCAAGTCAGAAGCGCCCACCGTGATCAATTTCACAGAACGAATGGGTTCGGGCGTTTCCTTTTTGCCAGAACAAGCCGCCAGAACCAATAAAGCGCTCAGAACACCAATGAGCCCAATACGGCGTCCCATCGGAAAAGCTGTCTTGAATGTCGCTGGCCAAAGGTGGCGCACAGAGAGATGTGGCATGGTGATCCAAAATTAATGACTGACTGGTTAGTAATTTAGGGTAATCCATGAGGCTTGTCAAGCGAAAATGCTTGGATTCATGACACCTCATCCAGGCCATCCAACCACTGTCCAAGCGCTTCCGGTGACCCACCCCGAAAACTTTCCGGTGGCGTCTTGGTTGTGTCCGCCTGCTCTGCGTCCAGCCATTGCAGCCATTTATGCATTTGCGCGTGCAGCCGATGACATTGCCGACGAGGGAGAGATGCCTGCCGCAGAGAGACTGGCGCTGCTTCAAGCGTTTCGTCATGCCTTGCAGCATCCGGCGCAGGCCCCCCACTTCCACCCAGAAATTTTTGAACCGCTTCATCAAGTCATTGCCTTGAAGGCTTTGCCAGTGGGCTTGTTGGATGATTTGCTGAAAGCCTTTGAGCAAGATGTGACAGCCAGTGCAAATGCTTCGACCTATGCAGACATGAATGACTTGCTGAGCTATTGCAAACTGTCAGCCAACCCCGTTGGCCGCCTGCTTCTGCATTTGTATGGCGTTCAAGATGAGGCGTCTCTTGCGCAGAGCGATGCCATTTGCAGTGCACTTCAATTGATCAATTTCTGGCAAGACATAAGCGAAGACGTTCCGCGAGGTCGCTATTACTTGCCGCAAGATCTGGCCGCCAAACTGTCCAACTCAGAACTGCTTGAATTCCTTTGCCAGCACGCACATCAACTGATGATGTCGGGCACACCCTTGGTCCACAAGGTACCAGGTCGCGCGGGTTGGGAGCTTCGCTTGGTCGTACAAGGCGGCATGCGCATCTTAGAAAAAGTGAGGCAACTTGGCCCCCGTGCCCTGCACTCGCGGCCGCGTCTGCGCCCTTGGGATCTTCCCTTGATGTTGTGGCGCAGCCTCTGGATGTAGGCCAGACAGTGGGAGAATCGAAAACCATGACACCCCAAGAGTACGTCCAACAAAAAGCCGCCAGCTCGGGCAGCAGTTTTTATTACGCTTTTCTTTTCCTGCCCACCGAACGTCGAGCTGCCATCACGGCTTTCTATGCGTTTTGCCGCGAAGTAGACGATGTGGTGGATGAAATCTCTGACCCTAGCGTAGCCCAAAGCACCTTGGCATGGTGGCAAAAAGAAGTGGTTCAGGCTTTCGAGGGCAACCCAACGCATCCTGTCATGCATGCCTTGATGCCGCACGTGAAAGCCTATGGCATTGAATCGCATCATTTGTTGTCCGTGATTGAAGGTTGCCAAATGGACCTGACCCAAACACGCTATTTGGACTACCCGGGCTTGCAACGCTATTGCCACTTGGTGGCGGGTGTGGTGGGCGAAGTGGCCGCCAAAATTTTTGGCCAAACCGACCCAGCGACCACGCAATATGCACACACCTTGGGCTTGGCATTTCAATTGACCAACATCTTGCGTGATGTCGGCGAAGACGCATTGCGCGGCCGCATTTATTTGCCCATCGATGAACTCAAACAGTTTGACGTCAAGGCGCAAGACCTGATGCAACGTCAATACTCAGAGCGTTTCACAGCCCTCATGAAATTCCAAGCGGCCCGTGCGCACCGCTTGTACGACGAAGCCTTTGAGCTCTTACCAGAAGCAGACAAACGCGCGCAAAAACCTGGTCTCATGATGGCCAGCATTTACCGCACCTTGTTGCGCGAGATCGAAGCCGACAACTTTCAAGTGTTGCACCAGCGCGTTTCACTCACCCCTTTGAGAAAGCTCTGGCTTGCTTGGAAAGTCCAAGCGCTGGGACGGCTTTGAAAACCACTCGCAAGATTGCGGTCATTGGCGCAGGCTGGGCTGGATTGGCTGCGGCCATCACGGCCACAGAGCAAGGCCATCAGGTCAGCTTGTTAGAGGCCAGCCGCCATTGGGGTGGCCGTGCACGTGCTTTGCCCCCTGTCCAAACAGATGCGCCCACTTTGGACAACGGCCAGCACATTCTGATTGGCGCTTACCAGCAAACATTGAAACTGATGCAAACGGTGGGCGTCAACATTGAGAAAGCCTTGTGGCGAATGCCACTCAAGTTGCAAGACTTGAACGGCAATGGCTTGTCACTTCCCGATGCGCCATTCCCTTTGAATCTTTTGTGGGGCATCGCCAATGCAAAGGGATGGGACTTGTCAGACAAGTTCTCATTGTTGACAATCGCATGGCGTTGGCAACGCATGAAATTTGAATGCAACGAGGCTCTCTCTGTGCACGATGTGTGCCAAGGTTTGTCGCCTGCCATTTGGCGTGACTTGATTGAGCCCTTGTGTGTCTCGGCTTTGAACACCCCAGCACACCAGGCCAGCGGCACTGTGTTTTTGCGCGTCTTGAAGGACGCGGTGTTTGGCCCCCCTGGCAGCGCAGACCTTCTTTTACCTCGACAAGACTTAGGCCAGATCTTTCCGCACGCAGCCATTCGCTGGCTTGAGGCGCGTCACGCCAAGTGCCAACTTGGCTCGCGCGTTGAAGGGCTTTCAATCGACAAGACAGGCAACGGACGCTGGCAAATTTTGGATGAAATTTTTGATCATGTGGTGCTAGCAACACCTGCATGGGATGCAGCGCATTTGATGGCCTCCCTGAACCCTGCTTGGTCGCAAACCGCCAGCGCACTAAGGCACGAAGCCATTGCCACGGTCTACATTCAGATGCCAGTCGATTTCAAATTGCCTCAGCCCATGCTGTCTTTGCCATCTAGCAAAGAAGCGCCAGCGCAGTTTGTCTTTGATCGTGGGCAAATGATGTTGCAAGGCAACACGCCAGGATTGCTCGCCTTCGTGGTCAGCGCCGCAGAAACGTCCAAGCAAACATTGGAAGCCAAAGTGTTGCAACAAGCGCTGGGTTTACTCAACCGATTGCGCCCAGGACCAGACAACTTGAGCGCAATGCAAGTGCTGCAAACAGTGATTGAAAAACGGGCAACCTTTGCCTGCACACCTCAGTTGCGCAGGCCCAGTGCTCATCCGGTCCAAGGTTTAAGTGTGTGCGGTGATTACGTGGCGGGCCCTTACCCTGCAACCCTGGAGGGCGCCATTTTGTCTGGCATTGCCGCGGGCCAACAGGCAGGGCAGCCTAGCGAGGCTTAAGCCAATTTTCGAGACGCTGCAAATCCAGGCCTGCCCACACAAGCATCTAACCAGGTTTTGACTGTGGGAAATTCAGTCATCAACAGCTCGGATGACTTGGCCCAAACCAACACACTGGCCATACACAAATCCGCTACTGTAAAACGCTGACCCGACACGTAATGCGCCCCCGCCTTGGCTTGTGATTTCAAATGCGCCTCCAGCACTCGGCAAGGCACACGCAGCCTTTGCTCTGCAGCGTCGGCCAAATCGGGTTTGCGTTGCTCGGCGGGCATGGCCAAGCGGTGCATCAAGACGGTCAACGCATCCTTCTCCACTTCGGTCACGGTCCAAAAACTCCAGCGCAAGGCATCGGCTTCTTCTTGTGCGTTGGCTGGGGTGATGGACTGCCCATCGGCTTTGCCATGAACCTTGGCAAGGTACAAAGCACACGCCATGCTTTCCCATACGGTGACTTTGCCTTCAGGTCGCAAGTCTTCAATGACGGGGATGTGACCGTTGGGGTTGAGTGCCAAAAATTCGGGTGTGCGCGTAGCACCACCTTGATAGGGCACGGACACATGTTCGAAGGTCAAACCCAATTCTGCTGCCGCCCACAAAGGCCGCACTGCGCGTGACGCGCCAATGCCATAAATCTTCAATGTCATGTATTGCTCCTGTTGTCTTTTGAAATTGGTTTTTCAGACGGGCCAAGACTCGCACAAAGCCTTCAAACTGATCACCGTGAACGGCGCAGGATGAACGTCGTGAGTCCAAGGTTTTTCTTCCCGATTCACCCACACGGCTTGCAGGCCCGCACGTTGGGCGGCCAAAACGTCCAAATGAGGATCATCGCCAATGTGCAGCACTTCCGCAGGCAAGACGCCCAAAGCCTGTGCACCCGTATGAAACATGTGGGGATCGGGCTTGCCAACACCCAAGTTAATGGGATTGAAAGCCGCTTTAAAAAAAGAAGCCAGTCCCACTTTGTGAATGTCGGCATTGCCATTAGACAATGCAACCATGGGGAACTTGGCATTCAAAAACTGCAGCGCAGGAAGCGCATCGTCAAAAAAAACCACCTTTTGACGTGCTTCAAAGAACACCTCAAACGCTGGCTCGGCCAAGTTGGGGTCTTCGCCGGCCCTTTGCAACAACACTCGAATGGCTTCGCGGCGCAATGCCGACAGGTCATTGCCAAGGTCGGGCCGCAAGGATGGCATCTCTTCACGAATTTGCCGCTGATAGCCCGGAATGGCGCACAAGGGGACTGTGAGGGGGGCTTTTTCGGCTAACCATTGGGCCAGTGTCTCCTCGGCCCGGCCAATCGTGGGCCAAACGGGCCATAAAGTGTCATCTAAATCAAGGGAGATAGCTTTAATTTTTGAAAAGTCGATCATGGTGGGAGAGAATAACGCATGGCTTTCCAAAAAGAACCCCCTTTTCAACACGGACAATCTGCAAAAACAGCCGTGTTGTACTGCAACCTCGGTACACCCGCTGAACCCTCCGCACCCGCTTTGCGCCAATATTTGGCCCAATTTTTGGGTGATGCACGCGTTGTCGAAATTCCCAAGGCCATTTGGTGGCTCATCTTGCACGGCATCATTTTGCGTGTGCGCCCCGCCAAATCAGCAGCCAAATATGCCAGCATCTGGACCACCGAAGGCTCCCCGCTTCGCGTATGGACAGACAAACAAGCACAAGGCTTGGCTGAGAAACTCAAGCAACGTGGCCACGATGTGCTGGTGAAATACGCCATGACGTATGGTCAGCCCAGTGTGGCTTCGCAAATTGACGCGCTCCGCCTTGAGGGTGTCACACGCATCTTGATCGTTCCGGCTTACCCTCAGTACAGCGGCACCACCACGGCACCCGTTTTTGATGCGGTTTATCGATGGGGCCTGACCACGCGCAATTTACCCGAGTTTCGGTTTGTGAACCGTTACCACGATGACGCAGGCTACATCCAGGCTTTGGCCACACGCATCCAAAAACACTGGGCAGCGCATGGCAAAGCAGATCAGCTGGTGATGAGCTTCCACGGCGTGCCCGAACGCACCTTGCAATTGGGAGACCCCTACCACTGCGAATGTTACAAAACGGGTCGCTTGTTGGCTGAAAAATTAGGTCTCGACAAAACACAATACAAAGTGACTTTCCAATCACGTTTTGGCAAGGCCAAGTGGTTGGAGCCCTACACCGAGCCAACCCTCATTGCCATGGCACAAGCCGGCATGCAAAGTGTCGATGTGGTGTGCCCAGGCTTTACAGGTGATTGTTTAGAGACCCTGGAAGAAATCAGCATGGAAGCCCGAGAGGCCTTTTTGCATGCAGGCGGCAAAACATTCAACTACATCCCTTGCTTGAACGATGAGCCCACTTGGATGGATGCCTTGGCCAACATCAGCGAGCAACACTTGCAAGGTTGGCCCACATCAGCTCAAGCTGTCAGTGCGCAGGCCGCCGCTTCAGCGAATTCTCGCCAGCTGGCCTTGGCGCTAGGCGCCAAAGACTAAGCCTTTCCTTCAAGCGATCTGGTGGCTTGGCTTAGGCCTTCAAAAGGCCCATGGCCACCAAGTCACGCCGCACTTGGGCCGGCTCATCAAAGCGCAAGCCCGTCCAACCATGGGCATGCGCAGCGTCGATGTTGTGCTGAACATCGTCAATGAACACAGTCTCTTTGCCTGACACCTTAAAGCGCTCATTGGCGCTTTGAAAAATAGGCAATTGCGGTTTGATTTGCTGAATGCGCGCCGAAAAAATGCCATCCGAAAAATGTCGGAAAAAATCATTTGAACGTTCCAAATGATCCGCATAAGTCGCTGGCATGTTGGACAAAAAGTAAAGCGGATGTCCCGCTGCTTTCAAATCGGAAATGATGTCTACGGTGCCCACTTGCGGCACCATGTGCGGTGGAATGCTGGCAATCAATAAATGCATATCGGCTTCGGGAATGCCCACACGTTTTGAAATTTTGGCAGCCAAAGCATCGGGCTCAATGAGGCCTAAATCAAACTGCGCCCAATCGCTCAGCGGGTTGAAACTTTCAAAAATCTGATCGGCCCATTGTTTGGCAGCCACTTCATTGGGGGCACGTTCCGGGAATATATTTTGCAACAGCTCAAGGGGTTTCCATTTGAAAACCACGCCGCCAAGGTCAAACACAATCGCCATGAATTACTTTCAAAAAATTAAATACGCGAGACCACCGACACACCGCGGCCTGTCAGTGACAAACCCAGCGTGATGTGCAACGGCCACTCTTGCGACAAATCAGAAGTGACAACAAACAAGGGGCCCAAGGCGGTGTCAAAGGTGAGCTCCAAGGTGCTGCCCAAGTAGGCTTTCTTTTGCAATACACCGGTCAGTGCGGCGCCTTGCGCAGACACCAAGGTCCAGGCTTCTGGCCGTATGGCTGCGGTAATTGCACCTTCTTGAACTTGCTGACGCGCTTGAAACGTGAGAGGACCCACACGGACCTGCCCCTGCGCATTGACTTCACCCTGAAACAGCATGGCTTCACCCATGAAACCAGCTACAAACTCGGACACAGGTCGTTCGTACAAATCTTCAGGAGAGCCAGCCTGCGCAATGGTGCCCGCGTCCATCACAATGATTTGATCGCTGACAGCCAGCGCTTCACTTTGATCGTGGGTGACATAAGCGACCGTTAAACCCAAGCGCTGTTGAAGGCTGCGAATTTCGTCGCGCATCGAGCGGCGCAAACGTGCATCCAAATTAGACAGCGGCTCATCAAACAACAACACAGAAGGCTCGAGCACCAAGGCACGTGCCACCGCAACGCGCTGTTGTTGCCCTCCAGAGAGTTCACTGGGCAGACGGTTGTCAAAGCCTTTGAGGCCCACGTTTTCTAAAGCCACATGCGCACGCGCTGTTGCTTCAGATACCGAAACACCACTGACCTTGAGACCATATCGCACATTGTCAATGACGGTCATGTGCGGAAATAGCGCATAACTTTGAAACACCATGCTGACATTGCGCTCGGCTGGACCCAAGTTGGTGACATCTTGCCCATCGATCAAAATTTGACCGCCACTGACAGTTTCCAAGCCTGCGATCATGCGCAAGGTGGTGGTCTTGCCGCAACCCGAAGGGCCCAGCAAGGTTGTGAGTGTGCCTTTGGGCACCACAAAATCAATGCCCTTGACTACCAAAGGCGCGTTGCCCTCACCATAGCGTTTGGTGACTTGGCGAAACTCAATGCCGGCCACGGCGGGTGTTGAATTAGAGGTCATGTTCCTGCTTTCATTTCTCTGCGGCCTAACTCGCGGCTGCCAACCCAACGTTGAATGAGCACCGTGATGAATCCCATGAGCGCCATCAGCACGGTGCAATACGCCAGGGCCACACCATAGTCACCATTGCCCACGCGGCCAATGATGTAGGTGGTGGCCAATTCGTACTTGGCCGTCACCAAAAAAATCACGGCCGAGACGGTGGTCATGGAACGAACAAAACTGTAGATGAGTGCTGCAACCAATGCAGGTTTGAGCAATGGCAACACCACTTCACGAAGGGTGGTGAGCGTACTGGCGCGCAACATGACCGATGCTTCATCGAGTGAGCGATCGAGTTGCTTGAAAGCTGCGGTGCCCGCACGCACACCCACTGGCAAATTGCGAAAAATAAAGCACAGCACAATGACCAAGCCCGTGCCTGTGAGCTCCACAGGCGGCACATTGAAGGCCAAGATGTAACTCACGCCCAGCACCGTGCCTGGAATGGCAAAGGTGAGCAGCGCAGCAAACTCAAACGCATTCTTGCCTTTGAACTCGGTGCGCGCCAGCAGCCACGCCATCAGCAAGCCCAGGCCTGCACACACAGGCGCGGCCATGGCCGACAAACTCAAAGTGTTGAACAAGGAGTTCCAAGCTGTGCCTGCCCAGACCCAACCGAATTCGCCCCACTGCACATCAAAGGCTGTTTTGAAATGGTTCAAGGTGAAAGTGTAATCCCGGCCCCATGTTTGCACGAACCCTCCGGCAAAGGCAAAGACATACACCACCAAAGTGAAAGCCAACCAAGGCCCTGCAATGCCGCGGCACACATTCAAAACTGCAGGGGGCAAGTTGAGGGGAATGCCCGCATCACCTTTGCCCGACACGGTGGTGAACTGCGCACCACTGAGCACTTGACGTTGAATGACAAAAACGGCCAATGCAAATACGGTGAGGACCAATGACAAGGCTGCTGCCATGCCGGGGTCGATGGCAGCGCCCACAATGGCAAAGAAGATTTCAGTCGATAGCACAGAAAACTGTCCCCCCAAAATGATGGGGTTGCCGAAGTCGGCCATGCTTTCAATGAAGCCTACCAAAAAGGCATTGGCCAAACCCGGTTTGAGAAGTGGCAAAGTGATGCGCCAAAAAGTTTGCATGCGCGTTGCGCGCAAAGTTTGAGACGCTTCTTCCAAAGAAGGACTGACACCCTGCACCACCCCACGCATGATCATGAAAGCGATGGGCGTAAAGGCAAACATTTGGGCCAACCAAATGCCAAAGACACCATAGAACCATCGTGTGGGCGGAATGCCAAAGGCCCACTCCAAGGCTTGGTTGACCAAGCCTGATCGGCCAAACAGCAAGATCAAGCCCAGACCCACCACAAAGGGCGGCGTGATGATGGGCATGAGGGCCAATGCGTTGAGCGGCTTGCCCAAACGCGTGCCGCTGCGCTCGGCCCACAAGGCAATGAGTGTTCCTAAAAAGGTGGTGCCCGCTGCAGTCGCCAAGGCCAAGCCCAAAGTGTTCCAAGCCACGCCACAGCGTCCCGTCGCATTCAAACAATTCAAACTCCAAATGCGTGGCGTCCCAATGCGGTCCCATACGGCCATCAGGCTCAGCTCGTTGGCTTCTGTATAAAAAGCGGAGACCAAGGAACGGCAAACGGGATAAACCACAAACAAGGCCAACAACATCACACACAAAGTGACGGCACTGGCAATGAACACATCGCCTCTGCAATAGCCCAAACGCGCCAAACCTGCCCCCAGCAAAATGGTCAGCGACAACAAGACGCCTGCAGCGCCCCACCCCATGCCGTACTGACCCTGCGCGATGGGACCAAACGATTGCTCAAGGAATTCAAATGACCAGCCCACAGCACCGATGGCAAAACCACTGAGGGTGATACCGAGCAAGCCCAACATGGCACCGCACACCAACAACACCCCTTGGCGTTTGGGATACACCGCCACGGGCGCGATGAGACCGATCAAACAAGTGAACAAACCTGCAAAACCAAACCACAACCAAGGACGGCCGTGTTGGAGGGCTTGCATCAGGGCACTGGCTGTTTCTGGGCCAGCCCAGACAGCGGGCATGACAGCAGCCAAAGAGCCTTGCTGAAGAAAGTACCAAGGCAGAAAACCAAAACTGAGCAGGCCCAACAGGGCCCACATCGTTAAGGCTCGCTGCGTGCGCAGCGCGGCAGTCATTATTGCGGCAGGCTGTTAACTTCTTTTTCCCAGCGCTGAATCAAACGCTTGCGCTCTGCAGTTTGACCGTACTTGGCATAGTCGTAATTGATGAGCTTGATTTTTTTGAAATCAGGCACACGTGGATCGACTTTGGTTTCTTTGTGCGAAGGCAACTGGAACTGCAATGTGGCAGCACCCAAAGCTTGCGCCGAAGGCGTCAATGCCCATTCGTAAAACTGCTTGGCTGCGGTCAGGTTGCGTGAACCTTTGACAATGGACATGGAGCCAATTTCGGCGCCCGTGCCATCGGCAGGTGTGATGGTTTCAATGGGGAAACCTTGGGCTTTTTCACCAGGGCCGTCGTGAACGAAACTGATAGAGACAGAAGTTTCGCCTCGCGCCACTGCCTTGATGGGCCCAGTGCCTGAACGTGTGTAGGTACTGATGTTTTTGTGGAGCTTCTTGAGGTACTCATAGGCTTGGTCTTCGCCCATCAATTGCACCAAGGTGGCAATCATGGTGTAAGCCGTACCACTAGACGATGGATTGGCCGATTGAATTTCGCCTTTGTACTCGGGCTTGAGCAAGTCATTCCAAGTTTTGGGAATGGCCAGTTTTTTCTTTGCTAACAACTCGGTGTTATAACCAAAACCTAAGGGGCCTGAATATATACCGACCGTTTTGTAGCCAGATTGTTTAGCTTGTTGCTGCGCCCAATCGTGCAGTTTGGGCAAAGTGGGGGATTTGTACTCAAGGGTGAGGTTTTGCTCAGCGGCTTGCAGGTGAGGGTCGCCAGTACCACCGAACCACACGTCCGTTTTGGGGTTGGCTTTTTCAGCCAAGATTTGGGCAATGGCTTCGCCAGAACCCTTCATGGTCATGTTGACCTTGACGCCTTGGCTCTTTTCAAAGGTGACGGCAATCATGCTGCACCAAGCAGCTTGCGCGGAACAAATGACGTTGACTTCACCGCTTTGAGCTAAGGCAGAGTTGCTGGCCATGAGGCCAGTGGCAGCAAGGGCAAGGGCCAATTGACTGGCGCGCGTAGAGGATGATTTTTTCATTGGAAATACTCTCAAATTCAAGTGACGATATCTTGCGCAATTAAAGTGCTTGGAACAACAGGGAAAGCACTCATTTGGGATGTTTAAATACCAGATGGATGCGTTTCAGCGCAAGGCTTTGGCTCTCAGTCGGCCCACGATACCTGTTGGGAAATAATAAACCGACAACACAAACAGCAGGCCTAACCACAGCAACCAACGATCGGGCGACAGCAGCGCAGCAAGCACTGGCCAAGCCGAGACAGCTTCACTGGCCCAGCGCAGCAAATCTTGCAGATAGCTTTGCGCCCATAAAAAGAGAACCGCACCAATGGCCGAGCCGTAGATGGTGCCCATGCCCCCAATCACCACAATCAACAACACGTCCATCATGATTTCAAAACTGAGCGACGTATCAGGCCCGTTGTAGCGCAACCAAAGCGCCAGCATCACGCCTGCCATGCAAGCAAACAAAGCCGACAACACGCTGGACAACGTGCGGTACACCACCACGCGATAGCCAATGGCTTCCGCCCTGAATTCGTTCTCTCGGATGGCTTGCAATACACGGCCAAACGGCGAATTCACAATGCGCAGCAACATCAGGAACTGAAGCAACGCGGCCGCAAACAAGAGGTAGTAGCACAGCAAGCGTCCGTCCAAGTTTACCCCCCAGAAAGGTGTATCACTGAACTCGGTACTGGGCAATAACAAGGCAGGCAACTTGAAACTCAAGCCGTCTTCACCCCCCGTCCATTCAGACAATTGAGAAGCCAAGGTTTGGAATGCTGCCGCCACGGCCAAAGTGATCATGGCAAAAAAGATGGCCCTCACGCGCAGAGAAAAAAGACCAATCAGTAAGGCCAATACCAACGTGAGCATAAGCGCAATTGCAATGCCCAAACCCAGTGACGTCCAAGTTGCCCCCCAATGGTTAGACGACATGGCCACGCCATACGCACCAATGCCAAAGAACATGGTGTGGGCAAAACTGACAATGCCGGTATAGCCCAACAGCAAATCGAAACTGGCCACCAAGACGATAAAGACCAATATCTTGGCAGCCACTGACAAAGCTTTGACACCCGGAAAAAGAAAAGGCGCAAAGGCCAAGCCAAGCAGCACCGCCGCCAGCATCCAGGCCAACCAAGTGCTGCGGGGCATGTCATGAGAAAGTAAGCGTTTCAACATGTCGTGCGCTTTCGTTCAGCGATTGGCCACGGGGTAGACCCCTTGTGGGCGCCACAACAAAATGGCGGCCATGAGCGCGATGTTGGAAAACAACGCCAGCTTAGGAAACAAGAACCCAGTGTAGTTGGCCATCAGGCCCACCATCAAGGCACCGATCAGCGCACCGCCAGTCGAGCCCAAGCCGCCCATGATGATGACAATGAAAATCAGCACATTCACTTGCGCGCCAATTTGCGGCACCACATTTTGTTGGTACAGCCCCCACATCACACCGCCCAAACCCGCTAAGCCACTGCCCACCACAAACACGCCCACAAACAATCGGCGAATTTTGTAGCCCAAAGACTCGACCATTTCGCGGTCTTGCACGCCAGCGCGAATGAGCAAGCCCACCTTGGTGCGACTCAAGGTCCAGGCCTGCAAAGCGAACACCAGCAGCCCCACCACCACCGCCATCAAACGGTATTTTTCAAGCGAGGCATCGCCCCACAACAATGACCCGCGCATGGCTTCAGGCAATGGCAAGGCAATTTGCAAGGGGCCCCAAATAACTTTGATGATTTCCTCACCAATGATCATGCCACCCATGGTGATCAAAATTTGTTTGAGATGCTGGCCATAAACGGGCCGCACGATGAATCGCTCAAACGCCAAGCCAATGACTGAAGACGCCACCATGGCCAGCGCCATGGCCGAGCCGACCGCAACCAAATTGCGCCAGAGTTCTTGCGACTGCGTCCAATCGGCCATGCCCGACATCACGCTGGTGGCCACAAAAGCCCCCAATGCAATGAACACACCGTGACCAAAATTGAGGACGTCCATCAAACCAAAGACCAAAGTAAGGCCCGAGGCCATGATGAAGATGATCATGCCCATCGCCAAGCCCGCCACACTCAGGGTCAGCCAAGTATCGACCGAGCCAACGAGCGGCAAGGCCAACAAAGCCAAAACCGGAACCAAGAGCAAAGGCTTGATGTCTAAACTTGTTTTCATGTTCACCATCACAATGCCAAGCCCAACAAAGATTGTTGCAAAGCCGGGTCGGCACTTAGCGCGGCCATGCTGCCTGCATGGATGACACGACCGTTGTCCATCACCGCCACGCTGTCACCCAGCTGCTGCGCAAAATGAATGTTTTGCTCCACCAACAAAATGCTCACGCCACTGGCTTTCATTTTTTGAAAGGCATCGATCATGTTTTGCACAATGGCTGGTGCCAAGCCTTTGCTCGGTTCATCGACGATGAGCAAATCTCGGGGCTCGACCATGGCACGGGCCACGGCAAGCATTTGCTTTTGTCCGCCCGACAACTTGCCTGCGGGGTGATGCCAAAATTTTTCAACTGCAGGAAACATGGCGTAAATCCAGGCCAAGCGGTCTGCGTCCATTTGCTGCGCATGCGAGGCTTTGCGTGCAGCCAACAACATGTTTTCTTCAACTGTGAGGTCTGAAAAAATGCCCATGTTTTCAGGCACGTAAGCAATGTTGAGCGACGCAATGTCGGGCGTGCTCATGTGCGTGATGTCATGTCCATTGAAATTCACTGTGCCTTGTGAGGCTTGCCACAAACCCATGATGGTTCTGAGCGTGGTGGTTTTGCCTGCGCCATTGCGACCTAACAACAACGTGAGTTCACCCCGAGGGATTTGCAAATTGACGCCATGCAAGATGTGATAAGCCCCAATGTGTGTGTGCACCTCATTCAATTCAAGCAAGACATTGGAAGACATCACACGCCCTCCTCTGCACTGGCGTTGACATGGGGTTGGGGATGTGTCTGCGCTGGTTTGGCACCCAAGTAAGCTTCTTGCACCACGGCAGAGGCCATGACTTCTGATGGCTCGCCATCGGCCACCAACTGGCCGTTGTGCAACACAATGATGCGATCGGCCAATTCGCGCACCACATCCATTTTGTGCTCGACCAACAAAATGGTTTTGGTTTTGTCACTTTTCAATTGGCGAATGAGGTTCAAGATCACGGGCGCCTCATCTTGGCTCATGCCTGCCGTGGGTTCGTCAAACATGTACACCGAGGGTTTGAGTGCCATGAGCAATGCCACTTCCAATTTGCGCTGATCGCCGTGCGGCAAACTGGACACGGTGGCTTGCGCCTGATGCATCATGGCCACTTGTTGCAAGATGTCCTGCGCTTGCTGAGTCAGTTGCGCGTGGTCTTGCCAAATTGACCACAAATTGAGACCCCGCAAATGCGCACCCGATTCAGTTGCCTGAACAGCCAAGCGCACATTTTCAAGCACCGACAAATTGGGAAATAAATTGGTCAACTGAAACGCACGGCCCAGACCTGCACGGGTTCTGGCCGAGGCACTCATGCCTGTCAGCTCTTGGCCCTCTAAAAAGACGCGCCCTTCACTGGCCGGCAATTGACCCGATATCAAATTAAAGTAAGTTGTCTTGCCAGCACCGTTAGGACCCACGATGGCCGTTAAGGTGCCTGGCTCAAAACGACAAGAGACCGCATTGACCGCCACGTGTCCGCCGAAGCGGATGGTGAGGTCATGCGTTTGCAAAACGCCCAAGGGAGCTCACCTTAGCGTTTGTTGCGAATGGGCACGTTCATTTCTTCAGGTTTGATTTCGCGAATCAACTCTGGCACACCCCACGCAAACGCGGGGTCTACTTTAATTTTGAAGTGGTACATGCTTTGCATGGCTTGATGGTCTTCTTTGCGGAAGGTCATCTTGCCTTTAGGGGTGTCAAAGCTCATGCCTTCCATGGTGCTGATCAACGTGTTGGCATCTGTGTTGCCATTGGTTTTCTTCAAAGCAGTGACCAAGGCCATGGCCGATGCAAAGCCACCCGCTGTAAAGAAGTCAGGGGGCGATTTGAACTGCGTGTAATGACGCGCCACCATGGCATCGTTGACCGTGTTCTTGGGCATGCCGAAGTAATAGTAAGCCGCACCTTCCATGCCAGGGAACTGCTTGTAAGCCACCATGGCGGGCAGGATGTTGCCGCCTGTGGCAATTTCAATGCCGTAGCGCTTCAAGTCCATGTCGGCAATTTTGAATGGATTGCCACCCGCCCAAATGATGAAAATGATTTTGCGACCGGGCTGCGACTTGAGCTTGTCGATCAAATGTTGAGCACCGGCTGTGAAGTCGGTGGTGGCGGGTGGCAAGTATTCTTCATGCACCAGCTTCGCAGTTTTCAAGGACTCTCGGAAAGCCTTCACACCATCACGACCAAACGCTGAGTCTTGTGCCAAGGTGGCGATGCTGTAACCCGCTTTGTCCAACGCAACAGCATTGGAGATGGCATCTTGGCTGCTGTTGCGACCTGTTCGGAAGATGTATTTATTCCACTTGTCACCCGTGATGGAGTCGGCAACGGCAGGCTCCACCAGCAAAATCTTTTTGTACTCTTCGGCAACAGGCAACATGGCCAAGGCCACAGGCGATGCCGTTGGGCCCACTGCAATCTCAACTTTGTCGTCACCGTAAGCAGCTGCCAACAGGTTTTTGCCTAAGTCAGGTTTGCCTTGGTCGTCTTTTTCAATCACAACCAACTTGCGACCGCCCACTTGCATGGTGCCACCGGTGGCGTAGTCCAGGCCCATCATCAGACCCACTTGAGTTTGCTTGCCGTAAGCCTCTAAGGGACCTGTTTTGCTGTAAATGTGGGCAATTTTCAAATCTTTGGCCTGGGCCATGGCAAGAGGCGCTGCAGACAAAGCGGCGAAACCAGTCAAAGCAGAAACCAGGATGGGAAGAACAAAACGACGTTGCATCAGCATCTCCAAAAGAGTTGGCATAAAATCATCAAAATGAATACCAAAATATTCACATTTGATTCACACAATGTCCTGCAAATTACAGGGCTAATTTCCATCATAACCCTCTTAGAAGGCCAATGACGAAAAACAAAGTTGAACGAGATGTTCACTCGCAAATAGAACCTGCACCCCCAAGACAAGCGCTTGAAACATGCTAATATTAAATACAACTTAAAGTTTTATTGATTAATTTTCACAAATACAAAAGAATATATAGGCTTCCCCTGCTATGTATTTTTGTGTTGATAAGCGCACAGCCGCTTTATTCCAACGCAAAAGATCCTGAATTTGGCTTGGTTGCACAGCCGTCTGTTTTTTCTACCGTATCCCCCCTGCTACCCCTTCTTTTGCAGAAGGTCACAGCCGAACATCCCCAGGTCCAAAGTCAAATCCAGAACTTGCAAGCTGCAGGCATGGATTTGAAGGTCACGCAGCAAGCGTATTGGCCTACCCCCTCCATCTCCATGGAACGCGTGCAAACGCAATCACCCGATCCTGCCTACACAGGCTCACCCCAGGTTCTCAGCTTCAGACTCCAACAGCCCCTCTGGACAGGCGGCCGACTGACGGCGCAATCTGACAAAGCGATCGCCACACAAGCCATCGAACATGCACGCCTGATTGAAATCCAACAGGGCTTGGCTTTGAAAACGCTTCAAGCCTGGATGGAGGTGGTCATGGCGCAGCGCCAGCAACAAGTCTTGGAAAAAAGTGAAACGGTTCAAACGCAACTGCTTCTGAAAATCACGCGCCGCGCTGAACAAGGCCTGTCGCCCCTGAACGAAGTCAACTATGCCAACTTGCGCTTGGTGCAAGTTCGTCAAGATCGGTTCAATGCCTTGCAGCAAGAAAACCAAGCTTGGATTCGTTTGTCGCAATGGGTGCCAGAGGCCAAAAGCCTGGATCTCAAACTGATCCATCCCAACATTCAAATGCTAACGCTGGATGGACTTGCATTGAAGCAAGCTTTGCCGCACTGGGAAACCATCAGCCTAGACAACTCGCCATTGATCCGTCGACTTGAACACGTTGCTCAACTGCAATTGGCCGAGGTGGCCGAAAAACGCGCAGCCTTGCAGCCTGAAGTTTATGTTCGCGCAGAACACCAACGTGGCAACTACACCTACGCCAACACGCCCAACACCAATCGGGTGTTTGTAGGTTTCAGTGCCAGCACCGGTGCTGGCTTTGGTTTGTCATACCAGCTGGCGGCCTTGCAAAACAAACACGATGGCGCCCTGCAAGAAATTGTGGCTGCTCGCAGAAGTGTGTTGGAAGCCGTTCAAAGCGATTTTTTGAATGCCAATGCAAGGCAAAGCAAGGCGGAGATGCTGCTTCTCAATCTAGAGTCTTCCCAAGAAATTCAAGCTGCTTGGGAGCGTCAATTTATCAATGGCAAGAAAACTTGGATCGATGTGATGAATGCTGCCCGAGAAACTTCGCAGGCTGAATTGGCCGTCATCGAAAACGAGATGGCTTGGCTGCAAAGCATTGGACGATTGCACATTCAAGCACATGGCACCCCTTTGGCGTATGCGGGGTCTGCACCATGAATTCAATGCAAGCTGCACTGCAACGCTTGGCGCAACTGCAACGCCAAAGTTTGGACAAGCATGCGTTGCTCGCATCCATCGACAAGGCGCAGGCTCACTCAGCGAAAAAAACTTTGCAACTTTTAAAGTCGCAGCTGAATTGGAAATCTGTGCAATGGCTCAACAACGCCAGCATCGATCCCTCTCAACTGCCCTGCCTCGCCGTCGACCATAAAGGCACTTGGCGTGTTGTTAAAAGCTACAACAGCCAATCGCAATGGGTGTTGGAGTCGGCAGATGGCGAGTCCACGCAACACCACTTAAGTTCTTTGGCTTTGGTCAAGGTCGATTTCAGAATGCCCTTTGAGCGATCGAACAGTCCTGTTTGGCGCTTGATCAAACTGGAAATTCAAAAGCATCAAAGTACCTTGATCGATGCCAGTCTGAACGGCGTCATGTTGAATTTTGTAGCGCTGGGCATTTCCTTTTACAGCATGCAAATCTACGACCGCGTGGTGCCCACAGGTGCCAGTGCCACTTTGTGGGTTTTGAGTTTGGGCGTGTTGGGTGCCATTGCGTTTGAATGGTTGGCGCGGCGCTTGCGCTCTGATTTGAACGAAAAAATCATTGAAGCTGTCGATCAGCGTTTGGGGCGTGACGTGTTCATGCGACTGCTACAAGTTCGCATGGACAAATTGCCCACCAGCGTGGGCAGCCTGGCTGGCCAAATCAAGGCCTATGAAAGTGTGCGCGCATTTTTAACGGGGTCGGCCACGCAAATGTTGATCGATGCCCCTTTTGCCTTGGTATTCACCTTCGCTTTGTGGGCCATGGCGGGCTGGCTGGCCTTGATTCCTGCGGTGTTTTTGTTGTTGTCCTTGATGGTCGGTTTGCAAGGTCTGCGGGAAATTGAAAAACGCAGTCACCAGGTGGCGTTGGCCAACATGCGAAAAACAGGCCTGCTGGTAGAGGCCATTGAAGGCGCAGAAACCTTGAAGTCTGGCCAAGGGGGTTGGCGCCAACTCAGTTTGTGGCAGAACATTTCGGACACCGCGCGCGGCGAAGAGTTGCGCTTGCGAAGAATCAGCGAATCTGCCCTACACCATCTGCAAGCGCTGCAGCAAATTGCCTATGTGGTGTTGGTGGCATCGGGCGCACTGATGATTTCCAGAGGTGAGCTCAGCATGGGCAGCCTCATTGCCTGCTCCATTTTGTCCAACCGCATCCTGCAGCCAATTGCAGCCTTGCCTTCTCAACTCATTCAATGGGGGCATTGTCAATCGGCACTTCAAGGCCTCGATCAAATCTGGCAACTGCCTGACGACCATCATGGTCAAACACCTGTGGTTTTGGATGCGGTGCAAGGCAATTACACCCTCAAAGAAGTGATGTACGGGTACGGGTACGGGCAGCAGGCGGCCTTTAAAGTGAACACACTGCACATCCGCAACGGTGAAAAAATTGGTGTCTTAGGACCGATCGGTGCTGGCAAAACCACATTGTTGCGATTGCTCAGTGGCATGTACAAACCGCAAGTGGGTGGCATCACCCTCGATGGCGTCGATTTGGCGTTCATTGCCAAACCTTTGCTGGCAGAACAACTGGGCTATCTGCAGCAAGAAGGTCGCTTGTTTGAGGGCACGCTGCGCGACAACTTGCTGGTGGGCATGACCGATCCAGGTGACGACATTTTGAATGGCGTGGCACAGCAAACAGGACTTCAGCATGCTGTATTGGCCCACCACCCCATGGGCTTTGACTTGCCCATCCAAGAAGGTGGCCATGGCTTGTCGGGTGGACAGCGCCAGCTGGTTAATTTGACGCGCGTGTTTTTAAGGCGACCCCGCATTTGGCTAATGGACGAACCCACAGCTGCGATGGACCGTCAACTGGCCGATCACGTGACGCAAGCCATTCAACAAGCCCTTCGACCGCAAGACACCTTGGTGTTGGTCACGCACAAGCCAGAAATGCTGACGCTGGTCGATCGCTTGGTCGTCATCGCCAAACACGAGGTTTTGCTGGATGGCCCTAAAGAGCAAGTGCTCAGACAACTTCAAGCATGAACATACCAACCTCCAAGTCTGGCCGCCCCTTCTTTGAGGAGTGGCTCACGCGATGTCAACAACAACTCACAGGCACGCGGTTGCTACTTTTGGGTTTGCTAAGCTTTTTAGGCTGGGCCAGCTTGTCGCACATGGACCAAACTGTGCGAAGCAATGGCCAAGTGATTGCCGCATCGCGCAATCAAATCATCCAAGCAGCTGATGGTGGGGTGTTAACCAAATTGCTGGTGACCGAAGGCCAACAGGTGCATGCTGGCCAAGCGCTTGCAATGTTAGAGACCACGCGCACTGAAGCCAGTTACCAAGAAGTCAAATCCAAGCTGAGTGCTTTGCACGCTGCATTGGCCAGGGCTAACGCAGAGTCCTCAGGTCAGGCTCTGGCTTTTCACAAAAATGATGCTGTGAACACCGCCTTTCAATCAGGCCAAGCGCAGGTCTATCTGCAAAGAAAACAGGGCCACCTAGATGAATTGAAACTTCTACGCGCTGGCTTAGAACTTTCTGAGGATGAGTTGCGCATGAGCCAATCGCTTTTGAAAACTGGCGATGTCAGTCAACTGGAGATGATGCGCGCGCAACGTCAGGTGCATGAAACGCAAGGCCGCATCGCAGGCGTTCAAAACAAATATCTGCAAGACGCCAAGCAAGATGTGATTCGCTTGCAGGAAGAAATATCCACCAACCAATTCAAGCTGAACGAACGCCAAAGTTTGTTGGACCACAGCGTACTCACAACACCGGTGGATGGCGTTGTCAAATTCATGCGGATCAACACAGTGGGGGGCGTTTTGCGCGCAGGCGATGAGTTGATGCACATTTCACCCAGCACGGGTGGCTACATTGTCGAAGCCAAAATCAACCCGAGCGACATTGGTGAACTTCGCATCGGTCAGCCCGTGAGTTTGAAGTTGGATGCATTCGATTACAGCGTGTATGGCATGCTGAACGGCACCCTCAGCTACATCAGTTCAGACACCTTCACCGACAGCACCGCCTCGGGTGCCACACAAGTCTTTTACCGTATTCAGGTGCAAATCGATCCCAACACGCCTTCTGAGTCGGCTCAAACACTTGGCAATGCTTCACTTTATTCAAACCAAGCCGCTCATCGCTTGCGGCTAAGTGATCTCAAGCCTGGCATGACGGCCACACTCGATATACGAACTCGCTCCAGGTCGGTCCTTCAGTACCTTGCCAAACCTGTCCAAAAAGCTTTCTCCGGCGCACTTCACGAGCGGTAAATCAGCATGATCAACGACGTTCAACTTCAAGCCACCACACCCGATGGTCGCGTTCAAACCATTCAACTGGCCAAGTTGAACACAACACCTGATGCACCCTCTACGGTCATCAAGCCTCTGCTTGTGAAAACACAACCCGGCTATGAATACAAACTGATCGACAAAGAAGCAGGCGGTCACCTCAAAGGGCAAAAGCTGCTGCGCTCGCAAAAAAACCTTCAAGTGTTAGTAGAAGATCAAGTGGCAGTGGAGTTGCAAGATTATTTTGTGGCCAGCAGCGTCCCTGTACCCAATGCACCGGTTTACAAACTGCAAAACCAAGCCTGCGAAGAAGTTCAGGTCACCGCGCATTTGCCCAAGGAAACACTGGACGTCCCTGAAAGTTTAGTTTGGACCGAGCGCGACGATGCGCTCGATTGCAAGGTGGCTTTGCTCAATCCTGGTACTGTGATGGCGCTGTTGCCAGCCGCACCTGTTGCAGCAAGCATTGGTTTGGCGGATATTTCTGGCGCTGTACTGGGCGTGATTGCCTTGAGTGGTGGCGGCAAAGACACGCCTGTCACACCCACTCCAACTCCAACGCCACCACCACCTGCACCCCCGCCAGTGATCCCTCCAACCACCATCACGTCGATGGCGCTGACCAGCGCCACGGGTGAGATGAACCATCGCTTGAACGCTGATGACACGCTCACAGCCATTGTCACATTCAGCGGGGTTGTCAACTTAGACACACGCAGTGGCAGTCCTTCGCTTCAATTGATCGTTGGCACTCAAAGTGTCGAAGCGCACTATGAATCGGGATCGGGCACCAACGCGCTGGTCTTTGTTACCACCATCGTGAATGGTCAAACCGACCTGGACGGTGTGGCCATTGCAAGCAACGCTCTTCAGTTGAATGGTGCAAGTCTTCAAGACACCTTAGGCAGAGCCACCCTCAACACGGCCAGTGCCATTCTGAGCAACCCTTTGCACTTGGTGGACACCACGGCCCCTATCTCCAAACTTGAGGCTGGCTCGCTCACGCTGACACAAACACAGTCAGGCACCCTCCAAGTTCAAAGCAATGAACTGGGTAAAGCCTATGTGGTGCCTAGCACCAGCATCATTCTCAACTTGGGTGATTTGGAAAATCTCAGCCCGCTTGTTTCCAAAAGTGTGGCCATTGACATCGTCCAAAGCAACACCCCCATTTCTCTGAGTGGCCTGCCTGCAGCTGTGTACCATCTCTACGCCGTTGACTTGGCGGGCAATGTCTCGGTGCGCAGTGCTGAATCCTTTGAAGTCACAGCAGACCCAACACCCACGCCGCCGCCGCCCACGCCACCGACACCCACGCCACCAACACCAGATCCAGCACCTCCGCCACCTCCTCCAATTCCTCCGCCACCAACACCGCCGTCTGCGCCACCGCCACCGCCTTCAGATACCACGCCGCCCAATCTCACAGGCATTGTTCTAAGCAGCGCCACAGGTGCTGTGAACCGCATCTTGAATGCCGGCGACACACTCAGCGCCACCGTCAGCTTTGACGATGCGGTCACACTGAATGCGGCGGGTGGCTCACCGACCCTCGCTTTGCAAATTGGCAGCAGCGTAGTACAGGCCTCCTATGTGTCGGGCACAGGCACCAACACTTGGACTTTCACTGCCGCCATCGTGGCAGGCCTCAACGACACCGACGGCGTGTCATTGCCACTCAACGCCTTGACCCTCAACGGTGCCATCTTGTCCGATGCCGCCGGCAATGCTTGTGTGATCACCAGTGCGGTGGTTCTCTCCAACCCGCTGTTTTTGGTGGACACCACCGTTCCCACGGTGGTGATCACTTCCGACACGAGCGTATTGAAAGCGGGTGACACGGCCAACATCACGTTCACATTGTCAGAAGAAACTGGCAGCAGTTTTGCATGGGATGGCAGCACCGGCGATGTCGCTGTGACCGGCGGCACGTTGAGCGCACTCACAGGCACGGGTTTCACGCGCACGGCCGTGTTCACACCCGACGCCAATTTGGCCAGCGGCAGTGCCAGCATCACCGTCACGGCACAAAGTTATGAGGACGCAGCGGGCAATTTGGGGGCTGCGGGCGCATCGCCTTCGTTCAGCCTGGACACCGTGGCGCCTAGCTTGACAAATGTGTTGCTGACCAGCGCCATTGGCGCCATTCTCAGCCCCAGTGATGCCACTGTGTCCCTGCTCAATGCGGGTGACACGCTACTTGCAACAATGACCTTCAGCGAAGTGATTGTGTTGAACATCACCGCGGGCTCACCCACCCTCGAATTGACCTTGGGAAGCAGCACTGTGCAGGCCACGTATGTCTCGGGCTCAGGCACCAACGCATTGGTGTTCAGTACGGCCATTGTCAATGGCCAAACCGACAACGATGGTGTGGCCATTGCACTGAATGCCCTTCACTTGAACGGCGCCAGCTTGAAAGATGCTTCAGGCAATGCAGCGACCATCACATCTTCTGCGGTGGCCAGCAATCCGGCCTATTTGGTGGACACGACCGCGCCAAGCGTCAACATCACATCGGAGGTAAGCGCACTCAAAGCTGGCGAAACTGCCAGCATCACCTTCACATTTTCAGAAGCACCTCTTGCCAGTTTTGCATGGGATGGCAGCGCAGGCGACTTGTCAGTCACGGGTGGTTCTTTGAGTGCCATCAGCGGTACAGGACTGACGCGCACAGCGGTGTTCACCCCCACAGCCAATTTGGCTTCTGGCAATGCCAGCATCACCGTCACCGCCAACAGTTACCAAGATGCTGCGGGCAACAACGGTAGCACCGGCGTCTCATCAAACCTCAACCTTGATACCCTTACACCCAGCATTGCAAGTCTTGCCCTCAGCAGTGCCACTGGCGCTGTGGCCAGCCCGCAGGATGCCACCGTCAAACTGCTCAATGCCGCTGACACCCTCAGCGCCACCGTCAGCTTCAATGAAGCGGTCACGCTCAACACCACCGCAGGATCGCCCACGCTGGCCTTGGAGATTGGCAGCAGCACGGTGCAAGCCACTTATGTGTCGGGCTCAGGCACAAGCGAATTGGTGTTCATCACCACCATTGCCAGCGGCCAAACAGACACCGATGGTGTGGCCATTTCCATCAACGCGCTCAGCTTGAACGGCGCCACCTTGAAAGACAGTGCGGGGAACACCAGCGTCATCACGTCAATCGCTGAAGCCAACAACCCTTTGTATATGGTCGACACCACAGCACCCAGCGTCAGCATCACCTCGGATTTGGCCACTTTGAAATCGGGTGAAACTGCCGCCATCACTTTTACATTCAGCGAAGATCCCGGCAGCAGTTTTGTCTGGGCTTCCAACACGGGCGATGTCGTCTTAAGTGGCGGCACTTTAAGCAACATCAGCGGTACCGGCTTAACGCGCACAGCCACGTTCACCCCCAACGCCAATGTGGTGTCAGGCACGGCCAACATATCTGTCAATTCAGGTACTTACACAGATGCCGCAGGCAACACAGGCAGCGCTGGTACCACACCTTCACTTACCTATTCAACGTCCACACCCACCGTCAGCCAGGTGGGCCTGAGCAGCGCCACGGGGGCTGTGAGCAACTTGCTCAATGCGGCCGACGTGATTTACGCCAAGGTGGTTTTCAGCGAAGCCATTGTGCTCAATGCCACAGGGGGCTCACCCACTTTGAGTCTGATGATCGGCAGCAGCGTCGTTCAGGCGGACTATGCGTCTGGCAGCGGCACCTTCGACTTTGTGTTCAGCTACAGCATCCTGGCAGGGCAAGAGGATGCCAATGGCATCTCGATTCCCTCGGCGGCCATCACCCTCAACGGCAGCACTTTGAAAAGCGTGCCCGGCAACAGCGTGACCTTGGGCAATGTCAGCGTAGCCGACAACATTTTGTACCCGGTCGACACCACAGCCCCCAGCGTGCTCATCACCTCCTCGGCCTCCAGTTTGAAAACAGGTGAAACCAGCCTCATTTGCTTCACGTTCACAGAAGATCCAGGCACCAGTTTTTCTTTGGCAGATGTCACCGTGACCGGCGGCACCCTCAGCGCACTCACAGGCTTTGGCAATGTGCGCCGCAGCACCTTCACGCCAACCGCCAACTTGGCCAGTGGTTCGGCCAGCATCACGGTGGCCGACTTAAGCTACACCGACGTGGCGGGCAATCTGGGCACAGCGGGCACCACGCCCAGCATCAGCATGGACACCTTGGCACCAACGATCAGCAGCGTGGCTTTGAGCGGTTCAACGGGCGGCTTGAACAACACCTTGAACACAGGCGACACCTTGAATGTCACGGCCACCTTCAACGATGTGATCACAATCAACACCGATGGCGGATCGCCTACTTTGGCCTTGCTTGTAGGCGCTAGCACCGTGCAAGCCACCTATGTGTCGGGTTCAGGCACCAACGCCTTGGTCTTCACCACCGCCATCGTCAGTGGACAAACCGATACCGATGGCGTTGCCCTGCCCGCCAATGCACTCACATTGAACGGCGCCACCCTCAAAGATGCCAATGGCAACACCAGCAGCATCACGTCTGCCGCCGTCAGCAGCAACGCCAACTATTTGGTGGACACCACGGCACCCAGCGTGGTCATCGCCTCTGACAAATCAAGTTTGAATTCAACGGACACAGCCTCCGTCACCTTCACATTTTCTGAAGACCCAGGAACCAGCTTTGCATGGGATGGCACGACAGGTGATGTGGTCATAGCTGGCGGCAGCTTAGGTGCCATCAGCGGCACAGGCCTGACGCGCACAGCGGTGTTCACACCTGCTGCCAACCAAGGCAATGGCACGGCCAGCATCACCGTGGCGGGCAACAGCTACCAAGATGCTGCAGGCAACAATGGCGCAGCAGGCACCACACACACGCTCAATTTGGACACCCTGGCACCCACCCTCTCAAGCTTAGCTTTAAGCAGTTCCACAGACGGCGTGGCCAGTGCGTCAGACGCCTCCGTCAACAATTTGAACGCTGGCGATACGCTCAGTGCCACCGTCACCTTCAATGATGTGATCACCGTCAATGCGACTGGTGGCACGCCCACCTTGGCTCTCAATGTGGGCGGCACAGCGGTTCAAGCCACTTACGTATCCGGTTCTGGCAGCAATGCCTTGGTCTTCACGGCCACAGTGGCCAACGGACAAAACGACACCAATGGTGTGGCCCTTAACGCAGATGCACTCAGCCTGAATGGCGGCACTTTGAAGGATGCCTCTGGTAACAACAGCAGCATCACGTCCTTGGCTGTGGCCGACAACGGCAAGTATTTGGTTGACACCACCCGTCCAACGGCCACTGTCACCAGCAGCACCGGCGCATTGATTTCTGGCCAAACCGCTACCATCACATTCACCTTCAGTGAAGACCCGGGCACTAGCTTTGTTTGGAACGGCACCAGCGGTAACTTGGTCGTCACAGGCGGTACCTTGGGTGCGCTCAGCACCACGGGCAATCCGCTGACGCGCACCGCACTTTTAACGCCCACGTCTGGTGTGAGTGCAGGCACCGCGAATGTGGCTATTTCACTCAACAGCTACACCGACGCCGCTGGCAACATCGGTCAAGAAGCCTCGGCAGGCGTCACCGACAAATCGGCTGACATCAGTGTCAACACAAGCACCACCACCGTTGCCAGTGTGGCCTTGCTCAGTGCCACGGGCATTCAAAACAGCTTACTCAACCAAGGCGACGTGGTGTCGGTGGCGGTCAATTTCACGGAAGCTGTTTTCTTGAATGCCAATGCTGGTACGCCCAGCGTTGACCTCACCATTGGCAACACCGTGGTCAGCGCGCAATATGTGTCGGGCGCTGGCACCGCGCAACTGGTTTTCATCTACACCATTCTGAACGGCCAAACCGATGTCAATGGCATTGCCATCAATGCCAACAGCTTCAGCTTAAACGGCAAAGCAGTCACCGATACAGCAGGCAACACGCCCACGCTCAGCTTTGCAGCCGCGGCCGACAACGCTAACTATTTGGTTGACACCACTGCGCCAACCGTGGTCAGCATCAGCAGCAGTCGCAGCACCTTCTTGAGTGGCGAAACAGCGCTCATCACTTTCATATTCAGCGAAGACCCTGGCAGCACTTTCACATGGAACGGCAGCGCGGGCGATGTGACGCTGGTCAATGGCACCTTGTCGGCCATCAGCGGTACAGGCCTCACCCGCACCGCCACGTTTTTGCCCACGCAAGGTTTGACGGGCGGCAGTGCCAGCATCACTGTCAACAACGATCTGTTCACCGATAGCGCAGGCAATTTAGGCGTGGGCAACACGCTAGGCAGTTTGGTGGTCAACACCTCACCTGCCACTTTGATGGATGTACAAATTACCAGCGCAGTGGGTGTGCAAAACAATGCCCTCAATGCAGGCGATGTGGTGACTGTCACCGCCCACTTTTCTGAAGCCCAAACACTCAACGCCACCGCGGGCTCGCCCACTGTGGCTTTGCAAATTGGCGGCAGTACGGTCAATGCCACTTACGCCTCAGGCGCAGGTACTGCCGACTTGTTGTTCACCTACACCATCCTTGCAGGACAAACCGATGCCGATGGCATCGCTTTGGGTGCCAACGCCTTGTCATTGAATGGCAGTACCTTAAAGGATCCGCGCACCAACACCACCACACTCAGCGTGCCAGCAACAGCTGACAACAGCAACTTCACCGTTGATACCACGGCGCCATTTTTAAGCATTACCTCCAATGTGGGTCAAGTGAAAATGGGTGAAACTGCCAACATCACCTTCACCTTCAGCGAAGATCCGGGCAACACGTTTGTGTGGAATGGCACCACGGGCGATGTAACCCTTAGCAATGGCACTTTAAGCGCCATCTCTGGCACTGGCGCCACCCGCACGGCAGTCTTCACACCAACCGCTGGCGTCAACTCAGGTACCGCGAGTATTTCTGTCAGCGCAGGTGCTTACCAAGATACTGCTGGCAACAACGGCAGCGCAGGCGGCACACCCAGCCTCACCCTGGACACTCTGGCACCCACCATTTCTGCAATTGCACTCAGCGGTTCAACCGGTATTCTCAACACTTATTTGAATGAAGGTGATACCGCCAACGTCACTGTGACCTTCAACGAAGTGGTCAATTTGAGTCTGGCGGGCGGCTCGCCCACAGTGGCCTTGTTGGTGGGCAGCAGCACGGTGCAGGCCACCTATGTATCAGGCGCTGGCAGCAACACCTTGGTGTTCACCACCACCATTGCCGTAGGTCAAAACGATGCCGATGGCATTGCCATTGCACTGAATGCTTTGAGCTTGAATGGCGCCGTACTGACAGATGCCGCCGGCAACACATCGACACCCGCCTCGGCTGCCGTAAGTAGCAACAGCGCTTACATGGTCGACACGCTTACGCCTTCAGTGTCTGTGGCATTCAATGTAGCTTCCCTTAAAGCCGGCGAAACCGCAACCTTGACAGTGACTGTCAACGATAAAACAGGTAACAGCTTTTCTTGGGATGGCTCCTCTGGCGACTTAACCGTCACCGGCGGAACACTCGGCTCACTCAGCCCATTTGTATTGAGTGGTGCCAACTATGTCAGCACAGCCACCTTCACACCTACGGCGGGAAGTACTATGCTCGGTGTTGTATCAACCGCTTCTGCTGCCTATACAGACTTGGCAGGAAATTCGGGCCAAGTGGGCGCTAGTGCAAGTGTGGCCATAGACACCAATGTGCCATCCCTGACAAGCATGAACATCACTGGTGCCAGCGGCAGTCTGAGCAACACCTTGAATGCTGGCGATGTCTTACAAATCACCGCTGTGTTCAGCGAAGCCGTCATTGTGAATGCCACAGGCGGGAATCCCAAGGTGGTTTTGAATGTGGGCGGAAGTAGCAGCTCAGCCACTTATATATCGGGTTCAGGCACCACCGACTTGCTGTTCAATTACACCGTGTCATCCGGCGAAAACGACACCAATGGCGTGAGTTATGCCGACAACGCACTGCTGCTCAATGGCGGCACGATCAAAGACAGTGCTGGCAACAACGCGCTCATCACTTCAACGTCGCGCATTGACAACCCTCTCTACAAAGTGGACACCACTGCCCCATCGGTCAGTATCACCATGAGTGATGTTTTGTTGTCTAACACCGATACCAGCTTGGTCACATTTACATTTTCAGAAGATCCGGGCAATTCATTCACATGGAATGGCACCTCGGGTGACGTGACCTTGGCGTCTGGCACCTTGACTGCCATCAGCGGTACGGGACTGACGCGCACTGCAACGTTCAGACCCTCTGCAAATACCATTGCTTCTAATGCCAGCATTACCGTCTTGGCAAACAGTTATGTTGATGCTGCCGGCAACAACGGTACAGCAGGTACAGGACCCCTTTACAGCATTGACAGCACCACCCCCACACCCAATTCATTGAGTATCACCAGCCCCGGTGTCCTCAATAGTCGTTTGAACGAGGGTGATGTGGTCACGCTAACTGTTTTCATGAATAAAAGCACCATGGTGTTGGACATCACCAATGGCGCCCCCACGTTGGCACTGACCATTGGTAGCACAGTGGTACAAGCCAGCTATGCGTCTTACACCAACTCAACCCTGCAATTCAGCTACACCATTTTGGCTGGCCAAAACGACACGGATGGCGTGATGTTCAACGCCAACGGCTTGAGTTTCAACGGTTCAGTTTTCAAAGATGAGTATGGTAACAATGCAAGCAACGTATATAGCGCTTGGACAGTAGGCAGCTATCGAGTCGACACCACGCTTCCAACGGTTAGCATAACTTCCAACATCAGCGCTATTCTGGTGGGTCAAACGGCCACCATCAGCTTCACATTCAGTGAAGACATTGGCACCAGTTTTTCGCTGGGCGATGTGGCAATCACCAATGGCACGCTCAGCAATTTAGCCGGCACCGGGCTCACACGCACAGCCACCTTCACACCGACTGCCAACTTGTCCAGCGGCACAGCCAGTATCACTGTGACAGCAAACAGCTATCAAGATTTGGCCGGCAACAATGGCCTTGCGGGCTTAACACCTTTGATCAACATTGACATGATTGCGCCGACGGTGGTGATCTCGAGCAGCAAAACAACTTTGAAATCAGGTGACACGGCCACCATCACTTTTACGTTCAGTGAAGATCCCAATACCAGTTTTGCTTGGAATGGCACATCAGGTGATGTGACTGTGACAGGCGGCACCTTGAGCGCAATCAGTGGCACTGGGCTCACACGAACTGCTGTTTACACACCCACCGCCAATAGCAGCGGCAATCCCACCTTCAATGTGGCAGCCGGCAGCTATCAGGATGCCTTGGGTAATTTTGGTACAGCTGGAATCACGCCTTATATGTTGTTTGACACGGTGGCACCCACCGTTGCAGGTCGAGCCAATTCTGGCAGCCTCATTGCTGGACAAACCACTCGAGTTTATTTCACTTTCAGTGAAGACCCAGGGACCAGCTTCACGTGGGATGGCAGCGTTGGAGATTTGACTTTCACTGGCGCGGGCAACTTGGTCATCAGCAGCGTGCCAGGTCAACAAGTGGGCGTAGAAAGGGGCTTTGATTTCACACCCCCTGCCAACACCAATTCAGGCACCACCACGATCAGTGTGAAGAATGCCAGCTATCAAGATGCAGCGGGCAATTTGGGGTCTGCCAGCGGTACCGTCACGGTCCGTTACGACACAGCCGTGCCCACGGTGGCCATCACGTCCAATTTAACAACGGTCGGCATGGGCCAAACGGCCAACATCACGTTCACGTTCAGCGAAGATCCTGGCAGCACCTTTGCTTGGGATGGCACTACCGGCGATGTGGTGGTGACGCAAGGCACGCTGAGTGCTATTTCTGGCACAGGCCTCACGCGGACGGCCGTGTTCACACCCTTTGCGGATACACCATTGGTTGCCGCCAGCATCACAGTCGCTGCAGGCAACTACACGGACACAGCAGGCAATGCTGGCCTTGCTGGCACGACCCCCACCCTCAATGTCAACACTTTCAAAAATGCCATCTACTTGGACGACATTGCCAACAACATTGGGGGTTACGCCATTGAAGCCCCGAATACCGGTTCGTACTTTGGCTTTGCGGTCAGTTTGGCAGGCGACTTTAACGGTGATGGGTATGGCGATGTGGTGATGGGCGCACCACTCAACACCTTCACCGACACGGCCTTGCGCACTCAAGGCGGTGGCGCCGTGTTGTACGAAGGCGGCCTGAACACCAGCCTGGTGCCCAAAGGTTACAGCGGCACAGGACAGGTCAATGGCCACTACTACACCTACAGCGTCAACAAAGGTTGGTTGGGCTTCTCAGTGGCAGGTTTAGGCGACATGAACAACGACGGTCTGGCCGATCTGTTGATTGGCATGCCGCAAGATGCCGCCAGCAGCAATCCTGGCGGCGCTTTCTTGGTCTATGGAAAGGCAAACTCAACGACAGGCAGTTTGGCGGAATATCAAAAAGATATTTCAGCGTTGAGCACCACGCCTGATGCGCTCAGCATCACCAGTACGTTTGACACGGCAGGCTTTTCAGTCAGCAGTGCGGGCGATGTCAACGGAGACGGCTGGATCGACATGATCATCAGCGCGCACTTTCAAACAGTGAGTGGCCTTGTGGGTAACACTGGCAAGAGCTATGTGGTTTATGGCAGCGCGGCCTTGTCGGCATTGCAAACCATCTCACTGGGCAATGTGGGTGGTACGGTGCCAGGCTTTGTGATTTCGGGTTGGCAAGCCGGCGAAGAAAGTGGCACCTCAGTCAGCAGCGCGGGCGACTTCAATGGCGACGGCAAAGCCGACTTGCTGGTGAGTGCCTATTTCAACGACACCGCAGGTAGCCAAGCCGGTGCCACTTATGTCATCTTGGGCAAAACAGGCAACACCGCCGTCGACTTGGCCAATATCAAAAACAACACTGGCGGCTTTGTGATTTTGGGAGAAAACGGCCAAGACATGAGCGGCGTGTCGGTGAGCAGTGGCGGCGACATCAACGGCGATGGCTTGGGTGACATTTTGATTGGCGCCGTCATTGGGGGCAGTGGCAATGCCAATGTCGACAGCGGCAAGACCTATGTCGTCTTTGGCCGAACCACGGCAAATGCCACCATCGATTTAGGTCAAATTGTTGCAGGGAATGGCGGCTTCGCCATTCTGTCTACCACGGCCGTGGAGCAAAGTGGCCACAGTGTCAGCAGCGCGGGCGATATCAACGGCGATGGTCTGGCCGACATCATTTTGGGCGCACCTTTCAGCCCAGTGGGCACAGGTGCCAGCACCGGCCGCAGCTTTGTGGTTTACGGCAAGGCGAGTAACACCAACGTCAGTCTGAATGATGTGGTCAACAACATTGGCGGTTTTGCCATCATTGGCCAAGGCGCTCAAGATTTGAGCGGCTATTCCGTTGGCGCTGCGGGTGATTTGAATGGCGACGGCTTGGCCGATTTGATTGTGGGTGCACCGGGATATGACGCCGCACATGGCAGTGTTCAAACGGGTCGCTCATATGTCATCTTTGGCAGCAAAACAGGCGCCTTTGCGGCAGGCACAGCGGTGGACAACACTGGCACCAGTGCCAACGACTCACTCACCTCAACAGGTGCGCAAACATTGGCAGGCGGCAGCAATTCTGCTGGCACGGGCAATGACACCTTCACCTCCAGTGGCGCTGACGTGTTGCTGGGCGGCATGGGCAAAGATACGTTCATCTTGAACCAAAGCACCATCACTGCCCTTCAAAGTAATTTTGGTGCAGGTGGCAACACCACACAATTGGCCAAGATCGATGGCGGTGCTGGCATTGACACCCTTCGCCTAGGCGGCACAACGACCCTGAACTTGAATCTTTCTTTGTTCAGCAACACCTCTGTGGGCAATATCGAAGGCAGCAGCCGCATCAACAGCATCGAGCGCATTGACATGAGCACCAACACCGGCGCCAATGAATTGACCATTCGCGTGGCCGATGTGCTCGACATGGCCGGCAGCAACTGGGCCAATTTGACGGCATTGAACAGCCAGGGTGCGGGGGGTTGGGAAACCTCTGCCGGCTCGACCGGCATCAATGCCAATGTGATGAACTACCACCAAGTGGCCGTGACGGGTGGCACCAACGACAAAGTGAGCACCACCGGCTGGACCTTGGACACTACGGGCAATGTGCGTGACAGCTCATCTGGCATTTACTACAGCGTTTACACCGCCAGCAACGGCGCACCGGCCATGCTGCTGGTGCAAACAGACATTCAGCGCAGCAGCATTTTGTAAGAACTGCTGCTGAATGGCTTTGCTCTGAGAAGGTCAAGGTGCGGCGCGCTGCATCGAGGCCTTTAAGGTGGCATTCAATGAATCCAGTGCATCTGCATAATGCGCGCGCGTTGTTTTGGAAATGCCTGGTTTAGCGATGGCCTTCTCCAACAAGCTGACCAATTGGCGCGCGTTCTCTCGCATGATGCTGCGGGCATCTGCTGGCCAGGGTCCGGCTGGTTTGACCAAGACATCCGTCATACGGCGCAGCTGCTCGCGTTGCAAGTTACGACGAATGAGGCTGGTCTCTTGGCCAGTTTTGGCTTCAGACCAAATGGCGTCCTGCAAGGTGTCATAGACGTCGGCCAAGCCTAAAGTTTCCTTAGGGTCGTTGACCTTCATACCGACCTCTGCCAAACGATTGGCGACTGAGGGAGAGTACACATGGTCTAGGATGCCTTTTTGGACGTTAGCGACCAAAGAGGCGACCGAAGTTTGCAAGTTACTTGGATTATCGATGCGCTCTAATCTGTCTGTTGCAAGCCGTGCAATGAATTCAGGTTTGAATTTAAAACTTTCAACACCCAAAAAATCTTTGGTAATCAAGTTCAAAGCCTCTCGCTGCTTAGCGGCTGCTACAGGTTCAAACATCGGCTTCGAAGTGCCAGCTCTTACACGTCTAGTATGAACACCGCCAATGTATTTTGCAGCGAGGGGGGCCACATTCGCCACTTGTGCAAACCCACTTCGGAAGCTTCGCGTAAGGCGTTCGTAACTGTCGCCGGTAGCCAAATTCATATTTTGCAAACGATCCCACAACTCTCTAGATAGTTTCATGCGCAGTTTGTAATAGGCGAGTGGATCAGACCCTAGGTCAAAACGATTAACCATGGGATCAATTCCAATCACATTACCGTAACCGGCGTCTTCGTCAGTATCAAACTGTAATTCAGGTTGAGTTGACTTTGCCAAAATCTGCGCAAGCCCTTCAGACTCTTGTCCAGGCGGAAATTGTCTGTACCCAAATTCGACAGCCCAATAGTCATAAACACCTAAAGTAGACATGACATATTCGCCCTGCTTTTCACCTTTGGGCGCAATGTTGAATGGCGAATAGTCCATGACAGATGCAGCAATGCCATGGATTTTTGTATGCTCCGCGTCGTGAACTTTTTTCAGGTCATTCAATGTAGAAGCCCTGAAGTTATGGCGTAACCCGATGGTGTGGCCGACCTCATGCATGATGGTTCTCTTCAAATATGCTTTTGCCAAAGCTTCAGCCTCTGGACCATCCAAGTCAACACCTCTGGCCTCCAACAAATCTAAAGCGTAATTGAGCTCTTGCGCAGAAGTCTCAGCCTCCTCACACATTTCACCATCCTGCCCACGAGGTCTGGCCAAATCATCAACGACCCACCGTCGTGCACTGCGCGTAAAACCATCTGACATGCCAATGTCAGCATCTAAGATTTCACCGGTTCGCGGATCTGCTTGCGAAGGTCCTATTGCAAAGCCTACATCTGCACCCGTAAACCACCGAATGGATGCATGACGTGCATCCATGTTATTGAAGTCGTCATTGTCTTGCTGTTGTTTTACAACCAACGCATTTTTAAAACCTGCTTTTTCGAAAGCCTTGTTCCATTCAAGAACACCTTCTGTCACAGTTGCTCGATATTTCAAAGGTATGTTTTTATCAAGCCAATAAACAATAGGTTCTTTAGGCTCAGAAACAACCGCAGAAGGATCCTTCTTTTCCAATCGCCAACGTTTCAAGTAATGCGTTTTCGATTTAATTTTGGCATCTGAAGTTAAGTCAGAACGAGCAACAGTAAAGAAGCCGACTCGCTCATCTGCCAATCTTGTAGCCATGGGATCAGGCAATGGCATCATGCTGTAATAGAAAGATACAAACATGCTGCGAGGGTCTGGCGTGGCAGTGGGCGGAGGCGGCGATGGCACAGGCGAAGGCATCATCGGTGGCGCCGATAACTTAGGCACTGCAAAATGGGCTCTTACTTCCAAACCTGTTAGTAATGGCGTGTTCTTGGTAGAACTGAACGAGGTGTTTCGAGTATCAAGACTGAATGGCATGCGAAACGCGTATTCCAAGCCCGTTTGATAACCAGGAATGTCCGAGAACAACAGCGCGTTAGCCTCAATCAAAATAGATTTGGTTTCAGGATTCGGTGCTGACACGACAGCCGCGCTGCTCATCAAACTGTCAGAGAAAGACTCAGACACAAACTGCGCTTGCGGTGTGCCCTCTTTGGCAAAAAACTGTGTGTTCTTGGCAATCAACTGAACCTGATTGCCCACCTTTTGAAACTCCACCAACTTGGAGCCGCCCATTTGGCTGCCATACAAACCACGCTCGCCAATGGAGCGTGGCACGTTGTAGGAAAAGA